>JAPLJY010000364.1 GCA_026388345.1 Deltaproteobacteria bacterium | reverse complement strand
CCGCGAGACGTCCGGGCCGTGCGTCCCGTCGCCCCCCACGATCTTGTCGATCTCATCGAGGAAGACGATCCCCGACTGTTCGACCCGTTCGATGGCCGTTTTCGTCACCTTTTCCATGTCCACAAGCCGCTGCGCCTCCTCCTCGACGAGGATCTCCAGCGCCTCGGGGATCTTCACCCGCCGCTTTTTCTTCTTCTTGGGGAAAAGATTTCCCAGCATGTCCTTGACGTTGAGCCCCATATCCTCAATACCGGAGGAGGAGAAGATCTCGACCATCGGCCCGCTCCGGACCTCGGCCGTCTCGATCTCGACGAAACGGCCGTCCAGACGTCCCTCGTGGAGGAGGCGCCGGAGCTTCTCGCGGGTCGTGTCCGGCTCGGGAACGTATTCCGCCTCGATCGTCGTCCCGTTTCCGTTGGTGATCATGTCCGTCACCTTCTTCTCCACCGGTTTCGGCGGGAGGAGGATGTCGAGAAGCCGGTCTTCCGCCAGTTCGGCGGCTTTCGTCCGGACGCGGCCCTGCTCCTCCGACTTGACCATGCCGATCGAAAGCTCCACGAGATCGCGAACCATTGATTCCACGTCCCGTCCCACATAGCCGACCTCGGTGAACTTCGACGCCTCGACCTTGATGAACGGGGAGTTATCCAGTTTCGCGAGCCTACGTGCGATCTCGGTCTTGCCCACACCGGTGGGCCCGATCATGATGATGTTCTTCGGGGAGATCTCCTCCCCCATCTCCTGCGAGACATTCTGGCGGCGCCAACGATTCCGGAGCGCGATCGCTACGGCCCGCTTGGCCTCCTGTTGTCCGATGATGTACTGATCCAGTTTTTCGACGATCTTTCTCGGCGTCAAATCATCCGGTGACATGGCTACCTTTTTCCTTATCCTTTATCGGTTTTTCTTCCGGTTCTTTTTCAAGGTCGATCTCCTCCACGGTAATGTGGTCGTTCGTATAAATGCAGATCTCGGAGGCGATCTTCACGGATTCCCGCGCGATCTCCGTCGCCGTCAACTCGGAATAGCGGACCATCGCCCGGGCTGCCGCGAGGGCGAACGGTCCGCCCGAACCGATGGCCATGACGTTGTCGTCCGACTCGATCACATCTCCGTTCCCGGAGATGATCAGAAACGACTCCCGGCTCACGGCGATCATCAGGGCCTCGAGATGGCGGAGCACCCGGTCCGTCCGCCAGTCCTTCGTCAACTCCACGGCCGCCCGCAACAGGTTCCCCTTGTACTGTTCGAGCTTCTGGTCGAAACGGTCGAAGAGGGTGAAGGCGTCGGCGGTCGCCCCGGCGAACCCCACGATCACCTGGTTGTGGTAGAGGCGCCGCACCTTCCTCGCCCCGTGCTTCATGACCGTCGTATCGAGCGTCACCTGGCCGTCCCCGGCCACGGTGACCTTCCCCCGGTGCCTTACGGCCAGAATGGTCGTTCCTCGGATCTTCATCTCTCAGCTATTCCCTCCTCCGGCCCGCGGGTGGGCACGGTCATAAATCTCCATCAGCCGGCTCACACTGACCGATGTATATTTCTGTGTCGTCGAAAGACTCTTGTGTCCCAGCATCTCCTGGATGGAACGCAGATCGGCACCCGCATCCAGAAGATGAGTGGCGAAGGTGTGCCTCAGCGCATGGGGGCTGATCTTCCGGCCTATACCGCTCTGCCGGACCACCCTTTCCACCACCCGCGCGACGCCCCTCGGATTCATCCGCTTCCCCCTCGTGCTGAGGAAAAGGGCTTCCTCCCCTTTTCCACCCGTTCCTTCCTTGAGGAGTTCCCGCCGTTTCTGCAGATAGGCTTCAATCGCCTGCAGGGCCGGCCGCCCAAACGGGACGATCCGCTCCTTCCGCCCCTTCCCCCGGACCTTGATCAGCCCTTCCTGAAAACGAACATCCTCAAGGTTCAGTCCCGTCAGCTCGCTCAGGCGGATCCCCGCGGAATAGAAAAGCTCGATCATTGCGCGGTCCCGGCGTCCGGCCGCATCCTCGGCAAATTTCACCTGGAGGAGCGCCAGCATTTCATCCGCCGACAGGACGACGGGGATGTATTTCTCGCATCGGGGAAGCTGAATCAGTTCCGCGGGGTTGACCGCCACCACACCCTCCCGGAGAAGGTACCGGTAGAAGGAGCGCAGCGCCGCCACCTTCCGGGAGATGGTCACCTTCCGGAGCTTCTCCCGGTACAGCGAGGCCAGAAAAGCACGGATCACCTGCGGATCCGTGGGGATCGCCCCTTCCACCCCGCCGGCTCCCCCCGGCATCTCCAGGAAAGCCCGAAACTGACCCAGATCGGTCAGATACCCCTCCTTCGTATGGGCGGAGAGATTTCGCTCTACCTGCATATGCCTGCCGAACCCGCCGATGGCCTGTTCCAGAAGACCCATCTGCTGCCTCAAGAAAACAAGAGCCACGAAAGGAGCTTCCCGGCCATCCTTTCATGGCATAAAAATGCGATCCCCTTTCACATCTTGTACTTTCCAAAATCCTCCGGGGAGAGATTTTCAAGGAACTCCGCAAGTTTCTCTTTCTTCAACTTGTCGAGGTCGGTCATCTTCGTTCCAAAATCGACATTTCGGGACTTTTCGATCACCCGGTCCTCCACAAAAATCGGGGCGCCGGCCCGGAGGGCGACGGCAATTGCGTCGCTGGGACGGGCGTCGACGACAATGGTTTCCCCTTTGAGCAGGAGGTGAAGATTGGCGAAGAAGGTGTTGTTCCGAAGATCATGGATCTCCACCCTCGTCACCTCGGCCTTCATGACCTTGAGGATCTCGTTCAGGAGGTCATGGGTCATGGGGCGTGAAAAGGTGATCTTCTCGATCTCCGTCGCGATGGCGCTTGCCTCGAAGATGCCGATCCAGATGGGGATCGCCTTCTTCTCTTCGAGGTCTTTCAGGATGACGATCGGGGTATTGGTGATCGGATCCATCGTCAGACCCGACACCTTCATCTCAATGAACATCTGCACCTCCTCGTTCCTCCATCTCGCCCCGCAGGGAATGGAGGAATGCCTCCACAATTCTCACGGATACCGTCTTTCCGATCAGCCCGGTTGTCCCCGGGAAATTGACGATCCGGTTTCCCCGTGTCCGCCCCGTCATGTCCTCGCACCCGTTTCGGCTCGGCCCCTCGACCAGGACCGCCTCCCGCCGTCCCACACAGGCCCGGTTCTTCTCCAGGGTGTGCTCTTCCTGGAGGGTCTGGAGCGTTCTCAGCCGTTCCCTTTTGACACCGTCGCATACGGGCCGGTCCATTCCGACGGCGGCCGTCCCCTCCCGTTCCGAGTACTGGAAGGAGAAGAGGCTGTCGAACCGGATCTCCCGCATCAGTTCCAGCGTCTGTTCAAAATCCCCATCCTCTTCCCCCGGAAACCCCACGATCACGTCGGAGGTGATGCTGATCCCCGGGCAGGCCCGGCGAAGGGCGGCCACCTTCTCCCTGTACGCCGCGACTGCATAGCCGCGGTTCATCCGGCCGAGCACCCTGTCCGATCCGGATTGCACCGGAAGGTGGATGTGCTCGCAGAGGGAGGCGATCTCTCCGAAACACGCAATCAGTCGCGGCGACAGGTCCTTCGGATGGGAGGTCGTGAAGCGGACCCTCTCGATCCCGGGAACCTTCCCGATAGCGCCGATCAGCTCTGCAAAATCGGTTCCCTCGGACAGCGTCTGCCCGTACGAGTTCACGTTCTGCCCCAGGAGTGTCACCTCCCGGATCCCGTGACCGGCCAACATCTCGACCTCACGGAGGATCTCCGGCAGGGGCCGGCTCTCCTCCCTTCCCCGAAGATGCGGCACGACGCAGTAGGCGCAGTAGTTG
>JAPLJY010000310.1 GCA_026388345.1 Deltaproteobacteria bacterium | reverse complement strand
TTTCGGGAGCCTTGCATCTGTGCATTTTTGAACACCTGCTAAAGGATCAGAGTGTTTCGAGCATCGTCTCGGAGATCAACTCCCCGCTGGTGACGAAACGGGCGTTGATGCAGCCGATCCGATTGCAGACGCCGATGCAATCGGCGAAACTGGCGTCGCAGGTCAGAAAAAGCGCCGTCAGATCGGCCCCACAGCCGCAGGTTGCATAGCGGGGTAGATTAATCCCGCAGGTCGGACAAAAGAGATTCACGATGCGATCTTCGGGCAGATCGATATCGAGTGAAATCCTGGTTTTGTCGCCGCAGATCGGGCTGAGGGCCACAAGGCCTTTGCTTTCATTCAAGCCGACCCCGAGGAGGATTCCCGGATAACCGTTGAATATGGCGCGTTCGCTGATCAGGCTGTGCCCGGCCGGGCAGAAGAGTTCACGGACGATCAGAACCTTCACCGTGCCGGCCGCCTTCCGGACGGGGTTCGGAATGACGATCATTCCCTTTTTATCGAATCTTTCCATTTTCATACCTCATGAGTGATTTTGCCGATTCATCCTAATTCACCTTTTCGCTTCGATTCTCGGCCGCACCGCGCATCGATTTTGTCGGCGAGATGATACACCACGGATCACAAAAGGTCAGGAGTTCAACTGAACCGCGATATCCTTCATTTTGAGCTGGATGTCCGAAGAACCGTTCCAGGTATTGATCTGCGGGGTGAATACGATATCCAGAATCGCTGCGGAAAGATCCTGCAGGAACTGTCCTTTACTGAACCAGATGGAATTTCGGGAGACCCCATTCCCGTTGATCCGCATCTTGAGATGGTTGTTCCCGACGATGGAGGGGGAAGCCACACTGACATTCCGGACGCAGAGAATCGGCTCGGGGTTCCGGCTCCCGAACGGTGCCAATTGTTCGATCTGTGAGAGGAGGTCACATGTGATGTCCGTCAGGCTGCACTGGGCATCGATGGTCGTGCAGGCCGTGAAATCGGGTTCGGGATCATTTTCGCGGAGAATCTCCCGGAGCCGGACGGCAAAGGAAGCGATATCTTTTTCCCTGATCGAAATACCTGCGGCGTATCGATGTCCTCCGTAGGAGATGAGAAGCGATTCACAGCGTTTCAACCCTTCGTAAATATTGAAATCGGCGATGCTTCGCCCTGATCCCTTGCCGATCCCGTCTTTCAGGCTGATCAGGATGGCCGGTCTTCCGAAACGATCGACAAGCCTCGAGGCCACAATACCGATGACACCGGGATGCCAGCTCGGCGAGGCAAAAACCAGCGGTCCGATTTCTCCGGCCTCGTATGAGTTCCCCACCTTTTCCAGAAGCTCGCTGAAGATCACCTTTTCCATGACCTGGCGTTTCCGGTTGAAGCCGTCTAGTTTCCTGGCAAGTTCTTCGGCCCGATCTTGATTTTCGGACAACAGAAGCTCGACGGCCTCGGTTGCCGAGGCGATTCGTCCCGCTGCGTTGATTCTAGGGATCAGCGCAAAAGAGGCCTTACCCGAATCGATCACCTGATGTTCGATTCCGGAGACCAGCTTCAGGGCGCGCAAACCGATCCTTCTATCTTCAGAAATCAGATCGAGGCCGATTTTGACGAATATCCGGTTTTCGTCCACGAGGGGCGCAATGTCGCCGATGGTTCCCAGCGCGACAAGGTCGAGATATTCTTTCAGATTGGGATACACGTCGTTCTTCCAGAACCCCTCCCTGCGGAGGGCGCCGCGGAGTGCAATCAGAAAATTGAAGACGATGCCTACGGCAGCCAGGTGTTTGAATGGGAAGCGACAATCCGTGCGATTCGGATTGACGGCCGCAGCCGCCGCCGGTAGGGCGCCGGAAATCTCGTGATGATCCAGGATGATTGTGTCCATCCCCATTTGCCGCGCATAAGAGATCGGTTCATGATCCGATATGCCGCAATCCACGGTGATGATCAGACTGATCCCCTCGGATCGGAACCGCTCAACCGCATTCCGATTCAGACCGTACCCCTCCGTGATTCGGTCGGGAATGTAGTAGGTTGCTCCCGGATGGATCTGCCTGAGGAACTGCAACAAAACGACGACCGATGTGATCCCGTCGGCATCGTAGTCACCGTAGACGACCATTCTCTCGTTATGATAGATAGCGCGGACGATACGGTCGACCGCCTTATTCATATCCTGCATCAGGAAAGGATTGTGAAGATCCCGCATGGAAGGGGAGAGGTAACGGCGGGCATTATCCGGATTGCAGATATCGCGGCTCTCCAGAATCCGGGAGATGAGCGGACTGAGACCCAGCTCCCGGACCAGCAGTTCCTGAGTATCCTGGTTTCCCTCACGCAATCGCCAGCGGGTCGTGGGAAGTGTTCTTGCTGCGGTCATTTCTATCGTGCACCTTTCACAATACAAGGCATTTCCAAACCTATCAGCATGATCATATCAAGGTGAAGTCGGTTGTCAAGGGGAGAATTCCCCTCTTTAATCGTTGAAATATTTGCTGTGAATTGTTATCAATAGGTGTGAATCGCAGGATAGACCAGTATAATGGTCATATGGAGGACTCATGAAAAAATGGATCGGTTTCTTATTTCTTCTGTTTACGATTCCTGTGCTGATAGGGATGGGATCCCTGCAGGGAACGGCGTCACCGGAAAAGATCCCCATACCCGTCAAGAAGTATACCGCCGTATTTGTGGATCAGATGGATATCGCTACGGAATGCAGCGAAACCAGCATCGAAGGGACAACCTTTTTGGAAGGGAAAAGGGGGGAAGGAACCTTCACCATTTCCTTTGATAACATTGACCAGATATCGTTCCGCATGAATGCGGAGCGATTGACCGGCATGGTGAAGCTTCGCGATGGGGGAACGTCTGAGCTTACCCTGAATAAGACCCAGAAGGCCTTTGGCCAGACGAAGTACGGCACCTTTCAGATCAAGCTTTCGGATTTGAAGAAACTGGTGATCCGGACCACGGCGCCGCGGTGAGATCAAATTATAAGGGCCGGAGCAGCTTTATCAAGCCGCACCGGCCCGTTATTGTTTCAAGATCATCCCGCTTCAGACAGCCTTTTTGAGAAAGCCCGAACGGATGCACCGGGTACAGGCCTTCACCCGTTTGACCTCTCCCGACTTGCCATCGACGCACCGGATCTTCTGAAGGTTGGGGTACCAGGTCTTCGTGCTCTTGTTGTTTGCATGACTGACCTTGTGACCCTTCACCGGCTTCTTGCCACATATCTCGCAAATTCTCGACATATCCAAGCTCCTCTCTAAAAAACGCTGCCGGTACCTAAACCAAATCCGGTCGGAATGCAAGCATTTTTTGATTGATCTGCAAAGCCACTCAAAGACCTTGTGGGGGACTTTTACGAAGTCGTCATTGCTGGCGGATCATTTCTCATCAAAGGAGGCTGCCCCGTGGCTTCGAGGACCCTCATCCAGATGTTTCCTCCAGGATCGACACTGGTTCCCGAACGGATGATCTTCAGGGGAATATGCACATATTCGTCCTTCATGAGGCCGACGAGCATGCCTGTTTTTCCGGCCATGCCGGCGTGAACAGCATATTGCCCGAGGGCGCCACAGTACATGCTATCGCTGGCGTTGGCCGGAACACTACGGATCATATAACTCGGATCGATGTACTTCAGGTTGATCTCTAATCCGATTTTTCTGAAGTATTCTTCGATGATTGTCTTTAAAAAGACCCCGATATCAAGCAGACGGGGATTCCCGGAGGCATCCGTTTGCAGGGTCTCTCCCTCCCGCCGGAGATGCTCCTGGCCGGCACCCTCTGCAACCAGGATCACACAGTGTGAACGCTCCCGCAGACGCCTCTCGACAACCTTCAGAAAACCCTTATCCCCATCGAGGTCAAAAGGCACCTCCGGGATCAGGACGAAATTGACATCGGTCTGCGCCAAAGCGGCGCCGGCAGCGATGTGGCCGGACTGGCGACCCATGATCTTGACCAGGCCGATACCATTCGGGGCGCCCCTGGCCTCAACATGGGCGCATTGGATCGCCTTGACCGATTCGGAGATGGCTGTATCAAAGCCGAAGGTCTTCTGAATGAGGTTGAGGTCATTGTCAATGGTCTTTGGGATGCCGATTACCCCGATATTGAGACCCCGGCGCGTGATCTCCCCGGTGATGCATTCGGTCGCCCTCATCGTCCCGTCTCCCCCAACGCAGAACAGGAGATCCACGTTCATCCGTTTGAGGGCATCGATCATCTCGCCGATGCTCTGGCGGCCCCGGGATGAGGAAAGGATCGACCCGCCGAGGGTATTGATTTCTTTGACGTAGTCCGGAGTCAACTCCACGATGGGATAGCGGAATTTCGGGATCAGGCCCTGAAAGCCATAACGTATTCCGATGATATTCCGGACGCCGTACCGGTGATGGAGTTCCATCACGATCGTGCGGACAACATCGTTGATCCCCGGGCAGAGTCCTCCGCAGGTGACGATGGCAGCCTTGGTCTTTGACGGATCGAAGAAGATCTTCTCCCTCGGTCCCGCAACCTCCACGGAAAGGGGCAACCCATCCGGATCCTTGAGACAGTCGTAATGGTGGAGGTAGATGTTGAACAGAAGCCTTTTACTTTCCGATGTAAAGTAACTGACATTGACGGGAGAGGGAATCGTGCATTCACCGAGGTTCTGAATGGTGAAGTCATAGGAACTGTTTTTGTCCATGGTGTCAATTCCCTTTTTCTGCCCGGAATGCGGCGTCCATGCCGGCGATGATCTCCCCCTCAAAACCGAGCCCTGCTCTCAGGATACCGCCGGTCAACAGCACGTTCGCGAGCCGGGTTTGGGGAGAAAGTGTGCTCATACCGAAAAACGGTCGTCTTCGGGTCCGGTATTTCCGGTTAACCATTTCCTGATATCTCCTCGATAGAAAAATCGATTGATCCACACGGAGATAATCAATGTTGTCCCGCAAAAACGGCAGGAATTCCTCCAGGGAGTCGATAATCTTGGTGGCCGCGTCCTTCAGTTCCTGATCATTGAGACGCAACGGGGACTCCGCAAGGTAAACCGTGGCCGAGATCGCCCGCCGGCCATCCGGTGCGCGATCGTTTTCGCCCGGAAGACTTGTTTGAAGAAAAACGAGGTCGCGGTTCGTCACGGGACCCGTTCCATCGCGCAACACCACGACGTAACTGGCCATTCTTTCCGGAAGTCCCTCCTCATGCACGCCCATATGAAGGCAAAAGGGATAGGCAGCAGGACGGATGGAAGCGAAGCGTCGGTTCTGTCGAGGAAGAACCTTGCGACCGGGAAGCAGGAGCTCTAACTTTTCCCACTGTGCACTGACAATGAGCTTCCTCCCGTGCAGCGTTGAGGAAGACCCCTCGCACTCCAGATCCACGGTAACCTCCGGTTCGGTCTCCACGCGAATGACCGAACACCCATCCTTCAGAATGCCGCCATGCTCCGTAAATGCACGGCGAAGGCGGCTTATCCAGGCGATCATTCCTCCACGCGGGTAAAAAAGACCCCGCATGGGGAGGGAAAGAATATATGCCGCGGACACGGGGAGTGGATTACCGTCCACCTCAATATTGGACAGAAAATTCAGTTGGGCTTCCACCACCCTTCTGAATGCGTCATCCTTTCCATTCCCCCGTATGAGCAGGGAGGAACGACTCGTAATTGCAGCGGGAAGGCGCGCCAGTTTGCGAAGAATACCCATGACGAATCCCGAACGGTCGGTTTCGTCTTCTGTAATCCAACGTTCGACCAGACTGCCGGCCTTTGAAACGGCCCGATAGAAACGTTTGATCTCCTGCATATTTCCGGGAAATTCGCGAATCAGGTCATCGAGCAATCGCTTCCGGTCCTGAAAAAGGTCAATCCGATGTCCGGAAAGGATCACCTGAAATGCAGGATTCATGATTCGGTTCGGGGATATTTCGTCATCCGCAGATGACATGTCCCCGAGAAGACGGGAAAGGATCTGTCGATCCGCCAGACCCGACAGGGGTCGCGGATCAAAAGGAAAGGCATATCCTGCTTCCCGATACACCATCTCAGGATCCCCTTCCATCACCAAAACCGTTTTACGACCCTCTAGGACAGAGGTAAGGGCGGCAATCAGTGAACTCAGATCCCGGCCTATAATCAAAGTATCGTACATATCTTAACCCGTCCGGGTATGGAATGAACCACCACACCGGCATGCGGTAAGCGGCTAGAACCGGGTGAGAGGCGGATTCTGTGACACTGTTTCTGTCGCCCGGCAGATGTTCCGGATTTTGACTCTTCGGCCTTCAATTCCGATTCTTCCCTCCGCATAATACTGAACAGCCTGGGGATAAATTTTATGTTCTTCCTTCAATATCCTTGCAGCGAGGCTTTCGGCGTCATCCTCATCGAACACCGGGACAACGGCCTGGATGATGATCGGCCCCGTATCCACCCCTTCATCGGCAAAATGGACAGTACATCCCGAAAACTTGACCCCGTAATCTACAGCCTTCTGCTGGACGTGCGTGCCGGGGAACGCGGGGAGAAGCGCCGGATGAATATTCATGATCCGCATGGGAAAGGCCTGGAAAAATTCGCGGGAAAGAATCCGCATGAAACCGGCCATAACGACCAGCTCCACACCGGCGTTGTTCAGGAGTTCGATCATCCGGCAGTCAAAGAGCGCCCGGGAAGGGAAATCGCGATGATCGACTATGACGGTCGGAATTCCATGTTTCCGGCATCGTTCGAGGGCAAAGGCGTCGGGATTGTTGCTGAGTACAAGCCTGATTTCCGCATCCAGCGTTCCCCGGTCGATATGGTCAATCAGGGATTGAAGATTGGAGCCACTTCCAGAAACCAGAACGCCGATGGAGATTTTTTTCACCATGACCGCTTCCCGTCTGTTAAAGAAGAGAGGTTCTCTTTCCTGACTAAACCCACATTCCTATACTATAATACAAAGGAGACCGTCGGTTGATTATTTTCCCTCTTTTCAATCCCCCCGAGGGGGTAAGCCCTCTCACCTAACTTTTCCAGTCGCTCCAGGATTTCAGTCTGATCCTTCTCGGCCACGATGATGATCATGCCGATCCCCATATTGAACACGCGGAACATCTCCTCCTCCTCGACGCCTCCAACTTTGCGAATCAGATCGAAAATGGGAGGTATGGGCCAGCTTCCCTTCTGGATAACGGCCCGGCAGGGGCCGGGTACGATCCTGGGGATGTTGTCGGTAAAGCCGCCGCCGGTGATATGGACAATCCCACGGATGTTAAAGTTCTTGATGAGATTTAGGATAGATTTTACATATATTCTCGTTGGTTTAAGAAGTGCGAGCCCAAGAGGTTCATCGATACTTTCGATTTTGTCTTCCGGCCGGAACTTCCCCTCCTCGAACAGAACACGCCTTGCCAGGGAAAAACCGTTGCTGTGAAGCCCTGAAGAGGCGATCCCGATGATCCGGTCCCCGACACGGATTTCGGAACCGTCGATCAGTTTGTCCGCCTCGACCACGCCAACACAGAAACCCGCCAGATCATACTCCCCGTCCGGATAGAATCCTGGCATCTCTGCCGTTTCTCCACCGATCAGGGCGCATCCGGCCTCCTGACATCCTCGGACGACACCTTCAACGATCTGAACCGTCGTCTCAACGAGGAGCTTTCCTGTCGCAATATAATCAAGGAAAAACAGGGGTTCCGCCCCCTGAACCACGACATCATTTACGGACATGGCGACAAGATCGATGCCGACCGTATCGTGTTTGTCCATCATCTGCGCGATCTTCAGCTTGGTGCCCACGCCGTCCGTCGAAGAGACGAGAACGGGATCTCTGTTCTTGCTGATGTCCAGATGAAAGAGACCGCCGAATCCCCCGATGCCGCTCATCACCTCCCGGCGCGAGGCTGTCTTGATCAAGGGTTTGATCCTCTCCACAAAGGAATTCGCCCGATCAATATCGACCCCGGAGTTCTTGTATGTGATCTTTTCCTGCATATAACCCCCGTATGGACTGCGCCCTTGGTCAGGACGGATGAAAGACAACCGGACATGTACAGCACTTCCCCTACCGGTAAGAACGCATCTTCTTCTAACCTATGTCCTATCGAAAGTCAATTCTTTCCTTGCGGAAAGTATCAATATCTGTTATCCGTAAAACTGCTTTCTACTCGATATCATTATATGAATTCTATTGATTTGTGGATTGGGGGGAGGATGGAGTCACTGGATAGGATCGTGCAAAGGATGGAAGCCCCGATTGCATTTGCATCCGGGGATGCTTACAATCGCCTCTCTCAGATCAAGAATCTTGAGACGGTCATGACCTCGCTCCTGCGACACATGAAAGAGGGAATCCGGGGTGAAGAGTACCGATCACGAAAGGATGAACTCGACGGATTGTCTGATGCATTGCTCAACCTCTTCGGCGGTTATGACGCCCTGCCCCAGGAACAGAAAAGAGATCGTATTTCTCGGGCAACTCTTCTGTTGTCCGAGTTAAAGAACACCCTGAGAAGCTTGCACGGAACGAGTCAACAAATTGGCCAACGGGAAGAAGACGGCGATCGGAATGCCCCGAACGTTCTCTCACGACCGGTCCAATTCATCCAGGGGGTCGGTCCGCGGATCGCCGCGCTTCTCGCCAGAAAAAACCTCTCCATTGTCGAAGACCTTCTTTATTTTATTCCAAGACGATACGAGGATCGTCGGACAGTTTCCCGGATTGCGGAAACGGTTCCCGGGATCCGCCAGACCATCGTCGGCCGGATCGCACAAGCCGATTCCCGTTTCTACGGCCGAAGAAGAATATTTGAGGTGCACATCGATGACGGCTCCGGCATCCTCAAGGCCAAGTGGTTCAAGGGACGCGAGGCCTTCCTGAGAGGCGCCTTCAGACCGGAGGCGCGGGTCATCCTTGCCGGAGAGGTCACCGGATTCCCCTTCGAGAGGGAAATGATCCATCCCGATTTTGAGATCCTGAGTGACCAGGATGATCAGCTCCTTCATTTCAAGAGGATCGTCCCCATCTATTCGGAAACGGAAGGATTGCATCAGAAAACCCTGCGAAGGATCCTGTGGAAGGCGGTACGCGATTTTGCCCATCTCATACAGAGCCCCATACCCGGTGAGATCTGCCGGAAGCGGGGTCTCATTGAAATCCGGGAGGCCATCCGTAATGTTCATTTCCCCGGGAACGATCAGGCGATCGATGCGTATCAGGAGATCCGCTCGGATGCCCACCGGAGGCTGATCTACGATGAATTCTTCTTTTTCCAGCTCGGCATGGCCTTGAGAAAGAGGGGTGAGGGCCTCGAACAGGGGATTCCCTTCCGGATAGAAGGGAAACTGTTGAGGAGGTTCTACGGATTGCTTCCTTTCATGTTGACGGCCGCCCAGCAGCGCGTCATCGCGGAAATTGAACAGGATATGGCGTCGGTCCGGTGCATGAGTCGTCTGTTGCAGGGGGATGTCGGTTCCGGAAAAACGGCGGTGGCTATGGCCGCCATGGTCACAGCCTGTGAGAATGGGTATCAGTCTGCGATCATGGCGCCGACAGAGATTCTGGCGGAGCAGCACTACCGGAATCTGAGGATCTGGGCGGAACAACTGGGGCTCAAAATCGAACTCCTGACCGGAGGGATGAAGCCTATGGAAAAAATGCAACTTTTGAATCGAATCGAGAACGGCGGAATCGATTTGATCGTCGGAACCCATGCCCTGATCCAGGAAGGGGTTGCCTTCCGCCGTTTGGGATTCGTGGTGATCGACGAACAGCACCGCTTTGGTGTCGTTCAGCGGGCGGCGCTGCGGAAAAAGGGACAGATTCCGGATGTCCTCGTCATGACCGCCACACCGATCCCGCGAACCCTTGCCATGACGGTCTACGGGGACTTGGACGTCTCCGTGATCGATGAGATGCCCCCGGGGAAAAACCCCGTCCGGACGAAGGTGTTTTCCGAGGCCCAGAGGACCCGCGTCTACGAGATCATCCGCCGTGAGGTTGAAAAGGGGAATCAGGTCTTCATCGTCTATCCGCTCGTCGAAGCATCGGAAAAACTGGACCTCAAGGATGCGACGCACATGGCGGAGCATCTCCGGAAGGAGGTCTTCCCGGACTGTAGTATCGGTCTCGTCCATGGACGGATGAAGGGAAGCGAAAAAGATCGCGTGATGACCGATTTTACCGGTAAGCGAATTCAGATTCTCGTCTCGACTACGGTCATCGAGGTCGGCATCGACATCCCCGAGGCGTCGCTGATGGTCATCGAACACGCGGAACGCTTCGGTCTTTCGCAACTGCACCAGTTGCGGGGAAGGGTAGGGCGAAGTGAAATCCCTTCCTTCTGCATTCTCCTGACGCAGAAGACGGGTTCGGAGGATTCGCGCAAACGTCTCCGGATCATGGAGCAGACCAATGACGGTTTCAGGATCGCCGAAGAGGATCTGGCCATCCGGGGCCCAGGAGAATTCATGGGTACGCGGCAATCCGGTCTGCCCGACTTCCGGATCGCCAACATCGTTCGCGACGGCCGGATCCTGGGCGATGCCAAGGCGGATGCCTTCGGCCTTGTTGAGGATGATCCGCATTTGGAAAGCCCCCACCATCGAGAGCTCCTGGATGTATTACTCCACAGATGGGGCGGCAGACTGGAGTTGGCCAAGACCGGATGACAGATGAATTCTTTTGACAAAACAGGATAATTTGATATAGGAACGGCTGCATTTTCAAGTTGCGGCTGTAGATGCGATCAATTGAACCTCCGGGTATAAGACCATGAAGAAATTGATATCCATAGGGCTTATCGGTTTTGGAACCATCGGTACGGGTGTTGTCAAGCTTCTGCAGCAGAATGGTGATCTCATCGCCGGGCGACTCGGCGCGGAGATCCGCCTGAAGAGGATTGCAGACATCGATATCAGGAGATTCCGGGGGGTTCAGGTCGATGAAGCACTCCTTACGACGGACGCCGCTGATATCCTCAGTGATCCGGAGATTGACATCGTCGTCGAGCTCATGGGCGGTTACGAACCGGCCCGGACCTTCATTCTGGCCGCGATGAACCAGGGGAAACACGTCGTCACGGCGAACAAGGCCCTCTTGGCGACGCATGGGGACGAGATCTTCCGAAGTGCCGCGCGACACGGGGTCAACATCGGCCTGGAGGCCAGCGTCGGCGGGACCATCCCCGTGATCAAGACGATCAAGGAAAGTCTTATCGCCAACCGGATTCAATCCATCTCTGCGATCGTGAACGGAACATCCAATTTTATTTTAAGTAAGATGACGGATGAAGGAGGGTCCTTTGAGACAGTTTTGAAGGAGGCCCAGGCCCTGGGATTTGCCGAATCCGATCCCACGTATGACGTCGAGGGTATCGACGCCGCCCACAAACTTGCGATCCTTCTCTCCCTCTCCTACGGGAAAAAGGTTCATCTACATGATCTGTACCGGGAGGGGATCAGCCTGATCAGCGAACAGGATATCGCGTTTGCCCGGGAACTCGGTTATCGGATCAAGCTTCTGGCCATCGCGATCCTCAGAGACCGGGAGATCGAGGCCCGGCTTCATCCGACGATGATTCCTTTCAATCACCTGCTCGCTAATGTCAACGGCAATTTCAACGCCTTTCACATTATTGGCGATGCAGCCGACTCTGTATTCCTCTACGGTCAGGGCGCAGGCATGATGCCGACGGCCAGTGCCGTGGTCAGCGACATCGTCGATATCGCCCGCGACATTCGGAAGGGGATCGCCGGTCGCGTCCCCCCGCGGGTCCTCGACGAAGACGCCATCGAGGAGATTCGGTTGATGCCATTTGACCGGATCTTGACAAATTACTATTTCCGTTTTTCAGCCGTCGACCGCCCCGGCGTCCTTTCCCGGATCTCAGGAATCCTGGGTGCAAATGATATCAGCATTGCCACCGTCATCCAAAAGGGGAGAATGCAGGGGGGTGCCGTTCCAATCGTGATGACCACATACAAGGCCAGAGAAATGGATGTCCGTAGGGCTCTGGAGGATATCGACCGGCTCGATATCGTAATGGGGAAAACCATGCTGATACGAATCGAGGACGACAAACTCTGATGAAATACGTAATTCTGCTTGGCGATGGGATGGCGGATGATCCCCTTGCCGTTCTGGGAGATAAGACTCCCCTGGAATTTGCCCGCACCCCCCATATGGACCGGATGGCAGCGGAGGGAACCCTGGGGCTCATCGATACAATTGTCCCGGGCCTTCCGCTGGGAAGCGACGTCGCAAATCTGGCTGTACTCGGTTACGACCCTCGGATCTGCTATACTGGAAGGGGACCCCTCGAGGCCGCCAGCATGGGAATCACCCTTGCGCCGGAAGATGTCGCTTTCCGCTGCAATCTCGTAACGCTCGGTGACGGCGATGATCCGGTCATGGAGGATTTTACGGCCGGCCATATCTCCTCCGTTGAGGCAAGGCAGGTTATTGACGATCTCGGGAAGGGAATCGGGTCTGAGACGTTTTTTTTCTATCCGGGAGTCGGATACCGGCATCTTCTGGTCTGGAAGGGTGGGGGAACCGACATTGCGGCAACGCCGCCCCATGATATTACCGGGAAGGGCATCAGCCAATATCTTCCCCAGGGACGGAACGCCGAACCGATCAGACGCCTTATGCAGATCTCCCGGGAATTCCTGGCGGATTATCCACTCAATCGGGAAAGGCACGCCCGAGGACTGAAGCCCGCGACCGCCATCTGGCTCTGGGGACAGGGCAGGGCGCCACACATGCAGAAGATTACGGAGCGATTTCATCTCCGCGGCAGCATGATTTCCGCGGTGGATCTTCTGAACGGGATCGCCATCTATGCCGGTCTGGAGGTCTTGCCGGTCGACGGGGCCACCGGATACACGGACACCAACTACCTCGGCAAAGCGGAAAAGGCCTTGACCGCCCTTCGCGAGCTCGATTTGGTCTTCATCCATGTCGAGGCGCCCGATGAGATGGGTCATGAAGGTAACCTGGAGGGGAAGATCAAAGCCATCGAGGATTTCGACGAAAAAGTCGTCGGGACTATCCTGAGCGGGATTCCCCGTTTTGGCGATTTCCGCGTGGCTGTTATGAGTGACCATCCGACACCGATCCTCCTGAGGACACACACCGCAGATCCCAGCCCGATTGCCGCCCTCTCTTCCCGGGTTGAAGAAAATCAGTCCAGGGGGATCCCTTTCGGGGAGAATGGAGCAAGAAGATCGGGCAATCTGATTTCTCCGGGATACAGGTTCATGGAGAACTTCGTCGGCGACTGGAGGCGCTTTCTTGAACAGAACACCCGTTAAGATCCGCGCCATCTATGCCGATACCGATGCCATGGGCATCGTATATCACACCAATTATATCCGCTGGTTCGAGATTGGACGCACCGAGCTCTTCCGGGATATGGGAATCCTCTACTCGGAGGTGGAGGCGGCCGGATTCAATCTGCCTCTGACACAGGTCTATTGTCACTATAATCTTCCGGCGCATTACGATGAGATGGTCCTCGTTGAAACAGAGATCGCGTATCTCAAATGGGTCAGCATGAAATTCACCTACCTTATCTGGGATGAAAACCGGGGAAACCTCCTGACAGAGGGTTATACAGTTCATGCCTGCACGGATCGGAGCGGAAAGATCGTCCGTATCCCGGCCCACATTTCGGACAAAATTCGATCATACTATCCAGAAACCTAAGGAGCAAAGGCAAACCCATGGCAACAAAAATAGATAAAAAAGAACTCATGGAGCCGGATAAGCTGCAGCTTTTCTTTCTCAGCGTCCGGGCGTTTGTGGAAAAGCACCGAACGCGCATTTATGCCGGGGTGGGGATTTTCCTGTTGATCATCCTGTTGGCCGGCGGCTGGTACCTCTATCAGCTTAACTACGAGACAAGCGCCGGAAACCTCTACAACCGTGTCTTTGATGCCGCGGCGAAAACGGGTCCTGCGTCCGGAGACACAGCGGCGATCCAAGGATACAAAGATCTCATTACACGGTATCCGCGGAGCGACGCGGCCGTCACTGCTTACTACCGTCTCGGGAATCTCTATTTCAATCGACAAGAGTTCGATGCCGCGATCGGCGCCTATCAAGAGTTTCTGAAAAATGCCCCCCCGCAAAGTGATCTGATCACCCTGGCGAACAGCGGTCTCGGCAACTGCCAGGAAGCGAAGAAGGATTTCAAAAAGGCGCTGGAATTCTATGAAAAGGCGATGAAGACGAACACGGCTTCTTCTTTCGAGGCTCTGAATTTCAGCAACATTGCAAGGATTTATGAGGAGTTGAACAATCCCGCGAAGGCCGCGGAATTTTACCGGAAGGCCTTGGGCAAGACGACGGATCCACTCATGACGCTTTATCTGAAGAGAAAAATTTCCATCTTGGGCTGACGCTGTCGGCATTCGCGGGGCTTCCCCTAAAGCAGCGTGATGTTCGGAAAAGGGGTGTTTTGTGAAAGAACTGATGTCGGGAAATGAGGCGATCGCGCGGGGCGCCTTCGAATGCGGGGCAAGATTTGCGGCCGGATACCCAGGAACACCGAGCACGGAAATCATGGAGGCCTTCGCAAATTATCCGGGGGTGTATGCGGAATGGTCTCCAAACGAAAAGGTCGCCATGGAGGTCGGGATCGGCGCGGCCCTGGCCGGCACCCGGGTGATGGTGGTCATGAAGCATGTCGGTGTCAATGTGGCGGCTGATCCCCTGTTTACGGCGAGCTATACGGGGACCAACGGCGCCTTGGTCGTCATCACCGCAGACGATCCATCGCTGCACAGCTCTCAGAACGAACAAGACAACCGCCACTACGCACGATTCGCCAAAATCCCCATGCTGGAACCCGCCGACAGCCAAGAGGCGAAGGATTTCATCAAACTTGCATTCGATCTGAGCGAGCGGTTCGACACCCCGGTCTTTCTCCGTTCGACCACGAGGGTCTCCCATTCCAAATCGGTCGTAACCCTGGAGGAACCTCGAACCCTTGAGGATCGGACGGCCATCCGTTTCAATGCAGAAAAATTCGTCATGGTCCCCATGAACGCCCGCAAAAGGCGTGTTGTCGTCGAAAAACGCATGCAGGATCTCCGGACCTTCGCCGAAACCTTTCCCGAAAACCGCATCGAGATCAACAGTCCCGACGTCGGGATCATTACGGCAGGGATATCCTACCATTATGCGAAAGATGTGTTTCCGGAATACTCCTATCTGAAACTTGGGATGGTTCACCCTTTGCCCGTTGGCCTGATCCGTGAGTTTGCCGCCCAGGTCCATAAAATCTACGTTATCGAGGAGCTGGATCCGTTTCTGGAAGAGCAGATCCGCGCCCTTGGAATCGAGGTGACGGGGAAGGAGATCTTCCCCTACACCGGCGAGTTCGATCCAGGGGTCATCGAACAGGCGATCACCGGCCGCCGGGATGCTGTCCGGGCGCTTCCCGAAATCCATATTCCCCCGCGACCGCCGAATCTCTGTCCCGGCTGCCCCCACCGTGGACTCTTTTACATCCTTGGGAAGCTCAAGGTCTTCGTCACCGGAGACATCGGTTGTTATACCCTCTCCTTCATGAAACCGCTCGAGGGTCTGCACTCCTGCATCTGCATGGGTGCCAGCATCGGCATGGCCCATGGGATGAGCAAGGCGCTCGGAGAGAAGGGGAGGGGAAAGATCGTCGGCGTCATTGGTGACTCCACCTTTCTCCATTCCGGGATCACGCCCCTGCTCGACATGGCCTACAACCGCAGCGACGCCGTCATCGTTATCTGCGACAACAGTACCACGGCGATGACGGGGATGCAGGAACATCCCGCCACCGGGTTCACGCTGCAAGGGGAAAAGACGATGGGCGTGAATTTTGCCGCCCTGGTGAAGACATTGGGCATTGAAAGCGTCAGAATCGTCGATCCCTATGATCTGAAGGCCGTTCGAACTGTCCTGAAGGAAGAATTGGCCCGTTCGGGCCCGTCCGTCGTGATCTCCAGGCGTGCCTGCGTCCTCTTCAAGCGCGAAATGCCAGCTCTACGAAAACCCTTCCGGATCGATCCGGAGAGATGCACCGGCTGCCGTCTCTGTCTCGGTCTCGGCTGTCCGCCTATCGCCTGGCAAAAAATCGAAAACAGGGCGGCTGAGGAGGCAGTGAAAGAGAAGGGAAGGGGAGGGATCGCCGTCATTGATCGGAATCTCTGCACCGGCTGCGGTCTCTGCGAACAACTCTGCAAATCCGACGCCATTATGGAGGAGAAAGAATGATGGAAACCAAGGGGATATTGCTGGCCGGCGTCGGTGGACAGGGAATCCTCCGCGCGAGTGACATCCTCTGCCGCGTCTTCATGGCTGCCGGCCTCGACGTAAAGAAGAGCGAAGTGCACGGCATGGCCCAGCGGGGCGGGTGCGTGACCAGCCATGTGCGTTACGGGGAGAAGGTTCATTCACCACTGGCCAAGGTAAATGATATCGATATCCTTGTTTCATTTGAAAAAATGGATACGCTCCGTTACCTGGATTATGTCAAGGCAACAGGCACGGTAATTATCAATACGGAAGAAATCTACCCTCCGGCCGTCAATCTGGGCGAGGCTCCCTATCCTGCAAATGTAGCGGAGACGGTCGGTCGTTTTTTTGCGAAGTCCGTGACGGTCGATGCCGCGGCGCTCGCCCTCCGGGCCGGAAATATCCGTACCGTGAATTCCGTCCTCCTGGGAGCGCTTTCCTCCTGCCTGAATTTCAAGATTGGGCTCTGGGAAAAGGTGCTGGAAGAGTCCTTCCCAGCGAAGCTCGTCCGAGCGAACAGGGAGGCTTTCTTTCTGGGAAGGGACATTTAGTAGGGACATTCAAGAATCTCTACCTCCTTGACAAATCCTCTTCCATGAGTAAGGTAAATATGATTTCTTGAGATGAGGTCGGCGAAAATAGCATGGCAGATGATTACTATAAGACTTTGGGCGTTGAGAAAAACGCGGACCCGGAGGCGATTAAGAAGGCATACCGGAAGCTTGCCCTGAAGTATCACCCCGACCGTAACCCCGACAACCGCGAGGCCGAGGAGAAGTTCAAGAAGATCAGCGAGGCCTATGCCGTTCTAAGCGATCCGGAAAAACGAAAGCAATACGAAAGTTTCGGATCTGATCAGTTCAGCCGGCGTTACAGCCAGGAAGAGATCTTCCGTAATTTCGATCTAAATGAGATCCTCCGAGATTTCGGCTTCGGCGGCATGGGGGGAAATGAAAGGGCATCCAGGGGCGCCGGCAGACGTGGCGGCTACAACTTCCGCACCGGTGGCGATCCTTTACGAGACCTCTTCGGACAAGGGCAGCCGCATTACGAGGCCCCGCAGACCGGAGAGGACCTACACTACAACATCTCGATTACGCTCGAGGAATCGGTATCCGGCGCGGAGAAGAAGCTTGCTTTTCAACAGGATCGGGAAATCCATGAGATCAGCGTTCGCATTCCGGCGGGAATCAGCACCGGAAAGAAACTGAGACTTGCCGGGAAGGGATATCCCGGTGCTCACGGCGGTCCAGCCGGCGACCTCTATCTGAACATCACCGTTCTTCCCCATCCGATCTTTGCCAGGGATGGAAACGATATTTTTATTGATAAATCGGTTTCCTTTACCCAGGCCGTTCTGGGGATCAGCATTGAGGTCCCGACGATCGATGGGACGATCAGAAGAATCAAGGTTCCGGCCGGTACGCAGAGCGGGACAAAGATCCGGATGAAGGGCTACGGCGTTCCCGGCCTCAAGGGATCTGGATCTGCCAAAGGTGACCAGTTTGTAAAGATCAATATCGAAGTGCCCCGGAAGATCAACGACAGCCAGCTCCAGTTGATCAGAAAACTTGCCGAGGAAGGGCTGTGATGCTTTTTTTATCAAAGCAGAGAGCTATGGATCGGTTTCTTCCCCCTACACAACATTCCGAATAATGGCTTATAAGATATGTTATGTAAACTAACGATCGTGGAGATTTTTTGAGTGCTGTTTATTCCTTTACCAGTTCAATATCACCTACCACACCCAATTGATCGCCGATGATGATCACCATCCCCAGAACGCCTTCGATCTTCATACCGGTCTTCAGCCCATTCTGAAGATCCTTCTTCGATTTGACGATATTTCCGATAGCCGTTGCTGCGGCATCGGCAAGCGCAACCGATCCAGACTTGACGCAACAAGCATCGGTGCGACCGAAGCTCAATGAATGCCCTACCGTTCCGGATGATGTGCAGACGCCGAGAGGCATCTCCTCTTTCCGGACCTTGATCGACACACGACCACTCAGCGGCGATCTTCCCGCAAACAGACCAACAAGCACATCATTAATTGATTTCAAGTAGATATCACCACCATTTTCGATGATCACGTTCCGCGTATGAAGAAGAAGATCACGCCCGACGTGCTCCGCCATGGCGCCCGCAACGGCCGCCATGGGACCGACCCCTGCTTTTGCGGAAGCCCGCATCATCTCGCGGACGATTTCCGGTGCCCATTCGTCATATACAACCGGGGTCAGGGATGTCAAAAATTCACGATGTGCGGTGATATAGGATTCAAGGGATGAACGAAGTCGATGGACAGAGGCAAGTGCGATAGAGGTCAGGTTAGTATCAGCACTGATGAATAGATCCGTTTCTCGAACGGTTACATTGAATCCTATCAGGTGGTTCTTTATTGTCCAGTTGCGATAGGTTCTATCACGATAGTCCGCAGGATATTGCTCCATGTATGAAATCCACCCAAAAGGCTACACAAATTGTATTGCACCGACTCCAAGAATCTGTTCGGCTTCCTTTCTCAAGGGCAGGGTTAAGTCCAGTCTCATATCCTCCCCCAGAAAGATCACCGTCTCGCTTTTGTCTTCGATCAGTTTGATATAACCCTCCTGCTTTCCACCGTGTTGTCGAAGACATCGGGAGAGGGTCTCAATATCCTCGGCGAATCGATTTACATCAATCGTAAAATAAGCCGCGTGATACGGTTTTTCGGCAGCCGTTGCCAGAAGCGTTGCCTCTGCGGCTATCACCTTGACGCTGTCTTCCCCGATATCAACGGTTCCCTTCACCAGAAGCGGATCCTCGCCATGCAGGAGATCGTAGCTGCCCTTGTAGATTTCGGGGAAAAAGATCACGGTTGTGGATCCCTTCAGATCCTCGAACGTGATGTAAGCCATCGTTTCTTTCCGCCGGGTTTGAACCTCACGGATACTGCTGACGACACCGGCCAGGATCAGGGCTTCTCGATCGGTCTTGGCGGCAAGGTTAGAGGAATCCGCCGTCACGATCATCGCCAAACGGTCGGCATAGCGCGACAGGGGATGTCCCGTAATATAAAAACCGATCGTCTCTTTTTCGTTCGCCAGCAGTTCCTTGTGATCCCACTCGGGCATGTCGGGGAGGCCGTCATCCGAACCGCCTCCGTTTTCAGGCGTACGGTCCGTCTGTTCGAACTGTTCCAGAAGGTTCGCCTGACCGCTGGCCCTTTCCCGCTGGCGTTTCTGCGCCTTGTCCATGATCTCTTCGCAGTAGGTCATCAACTGCCGCCGCTTGTGCCCCGTTGAGTCGAACGCCCCACATTTGATCAGACTTTCGACCACCCTTTTATTCGACTTTCGCGGATCAACCCGGTCGCAGAAATCGACAATGGATCGGAAGGGTCCACCAGACTCCCGGACGACAATGATAGACTCAATCGCACCGACGCCGACATTCTTGACCGCCGCAAGTCCGAAACGGATATGCTCGCCCACGACACTGAAATCACTCATTGATTCATTGATGTCGGGCGGAAGGACGTTGATCCCCATCTCCCGGCAACTGCCGATATGGTTGATGATCTTGTCCCTGTTGTCCTTCTCGCTGGTCAGCAGCGCCGCCATGAATTCCGCCGGGTAATGGGCTTTAAGATAGGCCGTCTGATAAGAAATGATCGCATAAGCGGTGCTGTGCGATTTGTTGAAACCGTACTTCCCGAAGGTCTCCATCTGTTCCCATATTCTTGAGGCCTTTGCCTCAGGAATCTTCTTCTTCCGCGCCCCTGCCAGAAATTTCGGTTTTTCCTTGCCCTCCATCTCCTCGGTTTTCTTCTTGCTCATGACCTTGCGGAGGATATCCGCCTCGGACAGGGCATACCCGCCGATTGCCACGGCGATCTGCATCACCTGTTCCTGATAGACGATGATCCCATAAGTCTCCTTCAGAATTGCCTCCAGTTCGGGCGCCTCGTATACGATCTTTGTCTTGCCCTGCTTTCTCGCGATGAATTCTGGAATATTGTCCATGGGACCGGGGCGATACAGAGCAATCAGGGCGATGACGTCTTCAATACAGTCCGGTTTCATCCGGACCAGAACATCCTTCATTCCGGAACTTTCGAGCTGGAAAATCCCATCGGTATCGCCCCGCATGAGCAATTCATATGTCTGCCGGTCATCGAGCGGAAGGTTTGCGAGATCGACAACAACCCCCCGCCCCTCGCGGACAAAGCCGAGGGAGTCTTTGATGACGGTCAGGGTTTTCAGTCCGAGAAAATCAAATTTCGTCAGCCCCACCTCGGAGATTTCGTTCATGGCAAACTGCGTAACGACATCCTCCTTGGGACTTTTACACAGGGGGATTCGGTCCACCAGAGGCAGATCAGAGATCACAACCCCCGCCGCGTGGGTCGAGGAATGGCGGTTCAACCCTTCCAGGGCCAGGGAAAGATCAAGAAGTTTCTTGATCCGGGGATTGCCCTTTTGCTCTTCTTTCAGCCGGGGTTCCCGCTTGATCGCCTCATCCAATTTGATGTTGAGGACGTTGGGAATCAGTTTGGCAATACGATCCACCTCGCCGTAGGGAATGCTCATCGCCCTGCCGACATCCCGGATGACGGCCCTTGCCTGCATTTTCCCGAAGGTGATGATCTGGGATACCTTGTCGCTCCCGTATTTTTTCGTTACGTATCGGATGATCTCATCCCGTCCTTCCGGGCAGAAATCGGTGTCGATATCCGGCATGCTGATCCGGTCAGGATTGAGGAATCTTTCGAAAAACAGGTTGTAATGAATAGGATCGATGCTGGTGATCCCGATCGCATATGCGACGAGGCTTCCGGCGGCCGAACCTCTGCCTGGTCCCACCGGGATGTTTTTCTTCCTGGCGTAATCGATGAAATCGGCAACGATGAGAAAATATCCGGCAAAACCCATGGAACGGATCATCTCCAGCTCCTGATGGAGCCTCTTTTCATATACCTCCCGGGGTTTTCCGTTCTCCCCCCGCAGGATATTCGGGAGAATCATCGCGAGACCTTCCCGCGCCGCCTTTTTCAGACGCTCATCCAGGGTTTCATCAGGATTGATCTCAAAATTGGGCAGGAAAAATTTGCCAAATTCTAGGGTGAGATTGCATTTTTCAGCGATTTGGACCGTATTTTCGATGGCCTCGGGGCAGTATGAAAACAAACGTTTCATTTCGTCAGGGGAGCGGAAATAAAACTGATCGGTTCCAAACCGCATCCGGTCTGTATCTTCTATTGTTTTACCGGTTTGAATGCAGAGCAGAACCTCATGCGCCTCGGCATCCTCCTGCTTCAGATAATGACAATCGTTCGTTGCCACCAGGGGCAACCCGATTCTGCGGCTGAGTTCGATCAACCCCTGATTGGCTTTTTTCTGTTCGGGAAGGCCGTTTTCCATGATTTCAACAAAGTAATTTCCCTCGCCGAAAATATTCCGGTACTGCTCCGCCGCCCGGTCGGCTTCTGTTGAATTTCCCCGGAGCAGATGGGATGCAATTTCGCCGTGCAGGCAGGCACTCAAGCCGATCAGCCCCTCATGGTATTGTTTCAGGAGCTCCTTGTCTACCCGCGGCCGGTAGTAAAAACCGTCCAGAAATCCCGCGGTCGATAATTTCATGAGATTCCGGTATCCTTGCATATTGCGGGCCAGAACGATCAGGTGATGTGCGGTCTCTCCGATTCCATAACCGTTCTTGTCGAAACGGCTTTTGGGGGCGACGTACATTTCGCAGCCGATGATCGGCTTGATTCCATACCGATAGGCGTGCTTGTAAAAATCGATCGTACCGTAGAGATTGCCGTGATCGGTCATGGCCACGGCCGGCATTTGATATTCCTTCGCCTTCTGGAAAAGATCGTCGAGACGAATCGTTCCGTCCAGCAGGCTGTACTGAGTATGAACGTGAAGATGAACGAAATCGGCGTGCTTCATGTTATTCCAACCAGTAGTTGGGGGCTTCTTTGGTGATGATCACATCGTGGACATGGCTCTCCCGGAGCCCGGCGGAGGTGATCTTGACGAAGCGTGCCTTCTGTCTCAACTCTGCTATCGTTCTGCATCCGACATAACCCATGCCCGCCTTCAGTCCGCCGAGCAACTGATGAATGCTGGCCGACGTAGAGCCACGGTAGGGAACCCTCCCCTCGATCCCCTCCGGAACTAGTTTCAGGTTGCTTTCCATGTCATCCTGATAATAACGGTCCTTGCTGCCCATCTTCATGGCTTCCAGCGAGCCCATTCCGCGGTAGACCTTGTAGCTTCTTCCCTGAAAGAGGATGGTTTCCCCCGGGCTCTCCTCCGTCCCCGCAAAAAGACCGCCGATCATGACAGAATGGGCCCCCGCCGCCAGTGCCTTGGCGATATCGCCGGAATATTTGATGCCGCCGTCGGCGATGATGGGAATGTTGTATTTTGCACCCATTTTGTAGGCGTCCCGGATCGCGCTCATCTGCGGAATCCCCACTCCGGCGATGATTCGTGTCGTACAGATAGAACCCGGTCCGACACCTACCTTGACGGCATCGACTCCGGCCTCAATCAAGGCTTTGGCCCCTTCCGCCGTCGCAACATTCCCGGCAATCAGTTCACATTTCGGGAAATTGGCCTTGGTAGCCCGGACGGCATCCAGAACCCCCGAGGAATGGCCGTGGGAGGTGTCGATGATGATGACATCGGCACCGGCTGCCAACAGCGCATCGATCCGTTCTTCCCGATCGACGATTCCCACGGCTGCTCCTACCCGAAGTCTCCCCAGCGAATCCTTGCTGGCAAGAGGATATTTCTTAATCTTTTCTATGTCTTTAATCGTGATCAGCCCCGTCAGATGGTAATTTTCGTCGACGACGAGAAGTTTTTCGATCCGGTGTTTGTGCAGAAGCTTCTTGGAGTCCTCCAGAGAGATGTGAGACGAGGATACTGTGATCAGATTTTCCCGCGTCATGACATTGGCTACCGGCTGATCGAGATCGGTTTCAAAACGAAGATCCCGGTTGGTCAGAATGCCGACCAGCACCTTGTTCTTGACGACCGGCACCCCGGATATGCGGTAACGGTTCATCAGTTCAAGTGCTTCACGAACCTTCTGTTCCGGTTCGATGGTGATCGGGTCCACGATCATGCCACTTTCTGATTTCTTCACTTTATCGACCTCGATCGCCTGCCGTTCGGTGCTCATGTTCCGGTGGATGATTCCCATCCCGCCTTCCTGTGCCAGGCAGATTGCCGTCGGAGATTCCGTGACCGTATCCATAGCCGCGCTGATGATGGGAATATTCAGGCTGATGTTGTTGGTCAGCAGGGATGAGGTATCCACATCGCGTGGCAGGATACTGGACTCCGCTGGAACCATCAGCAGGTCGTCAAAAGTTAGTGCTTCAACAATATGGTCATCCAACATGTGGCCCTCCATTTTCGGTTGGTTGATTTACGGCAAGGGTGTATGAACGATTCCCTATCGTAATAAAATAACGATCCTGATGGGGATCATATTTCATATTTTCTGCCAGTTGATAATAGGCTTGACGGGAAAATCGCGCCTCATATTCGTTTTTTTTCACACGGCAATAGAGGACGTTCTTTTCGCCGATCCAGATGGTTTCCGGATCCAGTTCCTCGCAGCTTCCATCCGAAAGTGAGATGACCAT
Organism: Deltaproteobacteria bacterium; assembly: GCA_026388345.1. Next base: position 3,632 of record JAPLJY010000310.1, on the reverse strand, counting down.
GCCCGGCTGTCCATCCGTCCCGGCAAATCCCGAAGACACGCTTCGAATGACATACGGAACATCTTCTACATGTATTCGACAATATTCATGATTCAGCTCAATTCGATAATGTCCCTGATAATCCCGTCGGAGATGTTGATAAAAATATTGAACGATTTCATTTCTTTTCATCTCCATATTCCGATAATACCACACCCCGTTCCGATCAATCCGGATTTCTGGCAATTCATTCTGAGGTTGCTCAGTCATTGACGCTCCCGTAAAAAACCGTTACTCCCGTATTTCCTTTTTTTATTCAAACCCATTGCCGTTACCGGCCATGTTTATTCTAAAATATTCGTCTGCTATCCAAAAGCATCGTAACCGGTCCGTTGTTGATCAGCTCGATGGACATCATGGCCTGAAATTCACCCTGAGCCACATGACCGATTTTCTTCTTTGTTTTCTGGATGAAGTAATCGCAAAGCATACGGGCGCGATCCGGATTCTCCGCCCCTGTAAAAGAGGGCCTTCTCCCCTTCCGGCAATCTCCCAGAAGGGTGAACTGGGAAACCACCAGCATTTCCCCACGGATATCGAGCAGAGAGAGATTCATCTTTCCCATTTCGTCTTCAAAAATCCGGAGATTCATGATCTTGTCGGAGAGATAATCCGCATCGTTTTCCAGGTCCCCTTTTTCAATCCCGAGAAGAACTAGGAGGCCTTTTTCGATTTCGGATATCCGTTTGTCGCCGATGTGGACCCTAACTCTGTCAACCCTCTGTACTACAGAACGCATGTCACCCGCCTTGATGAACATAATATGTTAGCAACAAACCCTATCGGCATCAAGCTAATTCTCGGGATCTTTGTTGAAGGCTTCGGAAATGGCTTCAGAGGCAAGGCGTTCGACTCTTGAGGAGTGAGACGTACTTTTCGTGCGCCGCAATGACAAAGGAGGAAGCGCAACGCAGCAAGTGGATTTTTTACACAGCCATCGTGGTACGCATTTCTTTAACGGAAGTTGAGCACCTCTGTCACGGGAAGGGTGGCGATATCCATGCATTTTATGTATTTGGGACTGTCCTTTGGCACAAGATCCATAACTCGTGAAAAGACATTTTCGACCAGAACATCCCGGTCGTTATCTTTTCGGTGAATACCGTAGCGCACTTTCTTTCTTTCCTCTTCACTCAACCGGTTCATTAGATTTTTTGTCGTCCAGATGGAACCATAACGCGCAAGGTCCGACAAACGTCCGGCATAATTCACGGAATCACCGAGCGCCGTAAATTCAATCGAGGGTGCCGACGGGATCATTCCGAAATATTCTTCTCCTTCGTTGATCCCGATGTTCAGAAACAAATCATTAAACCACCCCTTGTTGATTTTCCATTCATTGCTCAACTTCTTCATACTTTCCCTCAACTCCATAGCGCAGAGAATGGCATTCATGATATAATTTGAATCACAATCCCTGAGAAAATAATAGACAAAACCGTCGCCGGTATGTTTCCCGTATGTGCCGTAATACTTCCTAAAAGAACCTTCCATACTTTTCCAGATCTGGTTGATCAGGGCAAAATATTCTTCGGGAGGCAGTTCAGCACAAATCCGGACGGAGTCCTGAAGATCGGCAACCATAACCGCAAAATAAATGTGGGTCGGCAGACGTTGCTTGAGTAGATCATGGATCAACCTTCCTCTCCGGGAAAGCAATTCCAAAACACCTTGCATCATCTTTTCTGCTGGGGCGTACACGCATAAGATTCCCTCACGAAATCGTATGGTATGCGCTTGATATATCGTTTCTGGATCACCGGATAGATTCATATAGGCTTTGAAAGCGTCAGGAGAAGATGGATCATCCGTATGGTCATAAAGATCCGCAAGCATACAAATTTCGTTTTTTGTAATGGCGGGATAGAGTTTATCAATATCCTTTTTTTGAAATCTCTTGGCAAACATGGACATATGAAAATCGACCATCGGCCGGTGAGACTCCAAAAATGAATCCATATCGATCAGCAAGCGAAATATATTTCTCGCTTCGGCGGTTTTTATGGAACGGATACTTCGTCCGAAAACAATTTTCTCTGCCTCCGGATTAATCCATTCGATTTCGAATTTATTGTTGATCAGATAAGCCGGATATTGAAGTTCTTGGATTGTCAGTTGAATATCATTTGTTTCCGGAATGGGCATATCCTGCGCTTCTCGTCGATTCATCTCTTCACTGTAAGGTTCTTTTTCAAGAATTTCCCCATGGCCGTTCACGGCATATCCTTTTTCGCTGAACGTCCCCGCATCATTTTCCGAGATCTCGGGTAAACGCTCTCCGGCAGACCCGTTGGTTTTCAAAGACAACAGCGAACTTATTTCTTTCATGGAACGGCCCTCCTTTTTATACAGTTTAATTTTATCGATCGTACCCCATATAGAATCATGGAAATAGCCAATCTGTTTTGCCTTGATAGACGAATCCTTCGGTTTTTTCACGATCGGCGCAGGGATCATTCCCATTTTTATATAATTATTCAGAGTTGCACGCGATAGACCCGTCCTGGCCAGTACGGCAATGCTGCTGATTAAATCCGCTTTCTCCGGCTCAGCCATGATCAGCTCTCCATATTTAGACAGTATATTATCGATTGATCGGCTCAGGGAATCACCCCTTTTGCGTTCTTATTTATACAATTCAAACGGATTTGTCAAGATATATTTTTATACTGTCTAATGTAACTGAGTGTCATTTGACTATTCTTTATATAATAACTATTAATTGGACAATATAATATTAACATATACATGAACATATTGACACGTTTCTCCGAGAGATTGTCATCCCGGCCAATATGTGTTAATCGTTAATTTATGAATCGCTACATTCTCCTCATCAACCCCTGGATCTATGATTTTTCCGCATATGACCTCTGGTACAAGCCACTGGGGCTTCTCTCCTTGGCGTCCCTTCTCCGGGTAAATGGGGTTCGTATTTCATGGATCGATTGTCTTGAACCGGATCATCCGGATATGTGCCATGAGCCTCATGTCCGGATGCCTAAAAGAAAATCTTCCGGAGAGGGATCCTACGCGGCAGAACGAATCCCGAAGCCGACAGCGCTGAAATCGATCCCCCGGAATTTCCACCGTTTTGGCATGACCCCGCGCGTTTTTCTCAACACTTTGAAGCCGATCTCCAAACCTGACGTCATCTTGATTACATCTATGATGACCTACTGGTATCCAGGTCTCTTCGACATCATCTCGCTTCTAAAGATGACCTATCCCGGCGTGCCGGTTGTTCTTGGTGGAAATTATGTGACCCTCTGCCCGCGGCATGCATCCCTTTCCGGGGCGGATTTCTGCCTGTCGGGACCGGGTGAATTATCCCTCCCCCCTCTTCTGAAGGATCTCTTGGGCATGGATATGCCTTTCCTTCCCGATGTTCAGAATCTCGATTCATACCCCTACCCTGCCTTCGATCTCACCCGTCAGCGGGATTACATCCCTCCTGACCTCCCGGGGCTGTCCATACCGTTGCAGTTATTGTGCTTCCCACCTTCTCGCCGATCGCTTTCGCAGACGGGATCCCTTTCGCGTTGCCAATGAAATCGAATCTGGTATTCCCGGTTTGGAATCAAAAACTTTTC
>JAPLJY010000324.1 GCA_026388345.1 Deltaproteobacteria bacterium | reverse complement strand
GCTCGGACTTTGCATGACCAGCACTTCATCCTGATATCCATCCAATTTTGCTGTTATCGTGTGTCTGCAATCTGGACAACCGGCAAATCGATCCGTCGATAAAGAAACCTTGACTGGCGCTTTTCCCTGGGGTATGCCATCAATATGGATATCAGCCTTTTCTGGAATTGATTTGAATGTCACGCTTTGGTAGGCACAGCCAGTTAAGGCTATTAGTAAAATAAATAAGGAAAAGGAAGCTATTTTCTTTTTCATGATCAATCTCCTTTTCAACAATTCCTAATTCTTCTTCGCCCCAATCAATTGCGGCGTCTGCTCGTTGTTGAATTGCTTCCGCGCAATGTGCTCCACCTGGGGTTTGATGTAGCCAAACAGGTCGTCCATCTTGATGGAACCATCCTGCTTTATAACATCTTCGTTTTTAATGCCTTTGAGCAGGAAGTAGGTGAACAACCCGTGACTCTTCTCGTCATAGGTCGAACTGATCTGGTCACCCGATGAGGCGGAAAGGACAGTCATATTCTTAGAGAGAACCATGTTATCCTGCAAATTCATGACGAGTGGTCTGGCGCCCTTTGCAAGAACCGACCTGCTACCCCCACCGGAAAAACAGGAATCAAGAACGACGGTGATTTCTTTTGCCTTCAGCTTACCCAGCGATTCGTAAAGACGTGCTATTGGGTATCCCGTCTCGGTAATAAAGGTCGGATCACCATCATAAGGTACCAGATAGGCGTCGCCATTCTTTATATTTGGTGCACCATGACCGGAATAGTAGATGAAAACGGTACTGTCTTTTTCAACATTGTTCGGCAGCCACTTCTCAAAATATTTTACAAAGTCTCCCAATGCAGCACGATCATTCGCGAGTGTGACGACATTCTCTTCAGGATAGCCCATGACTTTTGTGAGATATTCTGCCATTGTCTTTGCATCAGCAGTTGCAAAATCAGCCTTCGGAAGCTTCTGGCGATAGGTTTCAATACCAATTACTATTGCATAGGCGTTTTTGTTTGGTTTGACCTTGATTGCAGGTAGTTCATCAACGTCGGACTTGATAGTAGAAGATCCCAAGGATGGTAGCGAAGCTATTTCATGGGGAGATGCCGGTGTTGCCTGTTCAATTTCAATTTTTTTTGCAATCTCGACCGGCATGATTGCGAGTTTTGCGGCAACAAAGAATCTTTTACCATCCCGCAGAACCATTAGTACGGCCTTACCATCTTTGGCGGCTGAAACCAGGGCTGTTAGTTCGCTTGTCTTGTTTATGTACGTACTGTTGAACTGTATGATTATATCTCCCGGCAGAATACCCGCCTGCCCGGCAGGACCATCCTTTACCACATCCGCAACCAGGACTCCCTGAATTTTACCCAAACCCTCTAGACTTGGCATATTTTGGGCAATTTCAGGCGTCAGATCCTGTATGGAAACTCCGAGCCATGCCCTTGGCGCCGATTTTTGAGTCGGTTGAACGCTAACCGGCACTGCCGGTTTTATTGCAGGTTGGGCAATGGTTATCATATTATCTCTTTGCTTAAGAGCTTGAAAAAAAGATTTTTTGACCTGAAGGGGTGTGTTTTTAAGCAAATATATGGCATTGGCAAATGCAATCGCATTCTCATAACTACTAAACAAGATGTATTTACATGTATTCTCTGATCCTATATCAACGTTGTAGCGATCGCCAATTCGATATTGCCCAGCGAGTGAACCATAATCTGTGACATTTATTGACATAGCATCAAAATAACAATTGCCCGTGGTTCGTCTAAGGCCGGAGACTTCCACGAGGTCTGCATACACCTTAAGCTTTCCCTGTGGCACTGTTTGTGCAAAAAAGTGTCTCTGCCTTCTTTATGGCTTCATTTAACGACATTGTTGCAACAATTTTTTGGTCTGGCGTGTATAATAAAGTGCCGCTGCAACTAGTAAGTAAGAAAAAAAAGATGAAAATATAAATGACCGGAAATATTTTTTTTATAAACGGTCCTTAATTCTTTTTCGCCCCAATCAACTGCGGCGTCTGTTCGTTGTTGTATTGCTTCCGGGCAATGCGCTCCACCTGAGGTTTCAGGTAGTTGAATAGGTCGCTGATTGCGATAGAACCATCCGGTTGAACCACATCTTCATTCTTGATCCCTTTGAGCATAAAATAGGTAAAAAGTCCGTGGCCCTTTTCGTCATAGGTTGAGCTGATCTGCTCCCCCGATGAGGCGGAAAGGACGGTCATGTTCTTTGACAAAGCCATGTTGTTCTGTAGATTCATAACAAGAGGTCGTGCACCTTTCGCAAGAACACTTCTTCCCCCTGCACCGGAGAAGCAAGAGTCAAGTACAACGATAATCTCTCTTGTCTGAAGTTTGTTTAAAGATTCATAAAGCCTCTTCAGTGAATATCCCGTCTGATCAATAAAAGATGGATCACCGTCATAGGGGACCAGATAGGCATCACCTGTCTTTGGATTCGGTGCGCCGTGGCCGGAATAGTAGATGAAGACCGTACTGTCCTTTTCTGCATTATTAGAAAGCCATTTTTCAAAGTATTTTTCAAAGTCGCTCTTTGTTGCATGCTCGTTTGTCAAAGTGACGATATTTTCTTCAGGAAAGCCCATTACCCTGGAAAGGTATTCGCTTACAAGCTTTGCATCGCTTACGGCAAAATCAGCCTTGGGCAATTTCTGACGGTATTGTTCAATGCCGATGACGATCGCATAGGAGTTTTTATTTGGCTTTGTTTTGATCGCAGGGAGGTCATCAACATCGGATTTGACTGCCGGAGAACGGCTCTCCTTATTTGTTGCAATTTGTGTCTTTCCTTTTTGAACACCCATTGCCGCCTGTTCGACAATCCTAGCGGCAGCGTTATTTTTTTGTCTTATTAGGCCATTTATGGCAATATCCGGGTCCGCGCCCTTTTCAATCAAAAATTTTACGGACGCATTGCCGCGATCGGCCGCCCATGCAAGAGGTGAGTACCCTCGATCATCAACGGGATCAATGCCAGCACCCTTGTCAATAAGAAGCCCTATCACATCGTTGCAGCCCCCCCAGGCTGCGGCGTGCATAGCTGTCCAATTATTAAAACCGATAATATTTACATTAGCACCTCTTCCAAGAAGGAGTTTTACTGCCTCTAGTTGGCAAGTGTAGCATGCATAATGAAGAGCGGGACCAGCCGCACTGTTCTCGTTGATATTGGCCCCATCGTTAATCAGTTTAGTTATAGTTTGAAGATCACCCTCATATGCGGCGTTCTGAAGTGATCCTGCACAGCCAGCCAGAAAGGCTAATAGAAGCAATATGCAAATGGCTTCAGATAATTTTTTCATGATCTATTTTCCTTAAATCAAATCTCTTTAAATAATTCATTAAGCTGAAATTGAATTTTAGTATTGCTAAAATAAAAACCTCCGCTCTCTTTTCAGAAGCAGGGTTTCAATAATCTCTTCATGGCATCACCCTTCTAAAGAGGGTTCAAATTGGCTGTTAACCGATTGACAATGCCTTATCAAACGCGTCTCATTGTGGCCTTAATGAGTTGAGAAGTCAAGGAAGCATCTTATTGATAACCATTTGAAAGGACGCATGTTGTGCAAAAATCCCACATTGCACGTTACAGGAAGTTGTGCGTGAGCTGCATGAATCGAAAATATGCGGTTCATGCTGTGCATCTTTCAGCCCGTATTCAATATGCCACTCCGGAAATTTCAACAGCCCATTTTGATGAAACCATCCCACCGCAGCCGATGACGACCCCCGCCGCCGTCCCCTTTTTTACAAGGCTACGGGTTTCCAAAACAGCCTTCCGGGAAAAACTTCAGCGCAAAGTATTCCCGCTCCAGGATCATCTTGATGTCGCGGCCCCATTTCTCGATCCGGTGGTTGCGTTGGAATAAGGGCCGGACCACCGGACTTCAACAGAGATGATGAAACAACTTCCACGCGTGGAAGTCAATTAACTATCTGATACAATTTATGTTTCTTCTGCTCGCCGCTTGGTTTTTTTCCAAATCGTGTTTTCAATACCATTTCTCGATATTATTGACGAAATATCGAAGATTCTCCACAGTAAGACCCGGAGAATCTTCATTCCTTACGGGAAAGGAGTTAGGCCCGATTCACGCCAGGGTTTTCTTTTTCTTCGTTGCCGGTGCCTCAAACGCCGCCAGCAGGGTTTCGACGGCCCCCTTGATGCCATTCAGGGCCGGTGTCAGTGCCTCCTTCTCTTCCTGGTTCAGATCCCCGGCGTTCAGGGCTTCAATCTTCTTCTGCGCGGCTTGCACCGCTTTCAGGGCGCCCTGGACCAGCGTCGCGTCGCTGCCCGTTTTCTCCTTCTTCCCGGGGTTCACGCTCGCCTTGTAGGCCCCGTAGGCCTTGAGCATGCTCCGTTCCTGCTTCTTCACGGCGATCTCAATGAGGACCCGCTTGGGAACGACGGGGTCCTTGCGGCATTCGTCCCGGATCGCCTGGGGGAGCCGGTTGAGGGAGAGGGTCTGGGAGATCGTGGTCACCGATTTGCCCATGATCCGGGCCAGGTCCTCCTGCTTGTAGGATTTGCTCTTCTGGAGGCGGTCGAGGGCCTCGGCTTCCTCGACGGCGGTGAGGTCCGCGCGGATCGTGTTTTCGGTGATGGAGATCTCCTCGTAACGCGGGTTGTCGGTGTAGACGGCGGGGATCGTGGCGAGGCCGGCCTTACGGGCCGCGATGCAGCGCCGCTCGCCGGCGACGATGTAGCAGATGCCGTTCTCGACCCGAAAGGTGATCGGTGCGATCACGCTGTGCTCCTTGACGGAAGCGGTGAGTTCGTCGAGGGCGACGGGATCCAGGTATTTCCGGGGCTGGTTGGGATCCGGCTGGAGATCGGCCAGAGGCATGTCATAGAGTTGATTGGGCACAAAAGTTTGCGTTGTTGCCATAACGTCCTCCTTTCCGGGGGTGAGAAAAGGTTAACGCATGATGGAACCAACCGTAAACTACACTGTGCTATGGTCTGAAAAATACATGGAAAATTTCAGAAGTCAAGAATAATAAAGGCGCCGTGTCTCCATGGCGGTTATTCAGGGTGCGTCCCGATCCGGATGATCTTCACCGTCTTGATATCATCCGGGACCTGGCAGATCAGCCGGCGGAGCGACTGGACGGTTGTTGGAGTTGACATTCTCATGTGTACGTCTTAGCTTACATAAAAGTTAATGAGTTGAAAGGCGATCAAAAAATAACTGGAGGAAATATAAATGAAAAGATGGTCTTGGTTGGTGGTGTTGCTTGTGGTGTTGGTGGCCGGGACGGTGTTGGCCAAGGAAAACACGGTGCAGAAAAAGGCGGGGGATTATTCGGTGGAAATCAAGATGGACAAGGATACCCCCGTGGTCGGGTCCAACAATGTGGAGATCGTGATCAAAGACAAGACCGGCAAAGCCGTGACGGATGCTAAGGTCCTCGTCACCGCGTCGATGCCGGCAATGCCGGGGATGCCGGCGATGGAAAACAAGGCCGACGCCAAATTGGACGGCGGCAAGTACAAGGCCAAGATCGACCTTTCCATGGGCGGTTCCTGGAACATGTCCGTCCGGATCACCCAGGGCGGCAAGACGGCCACGGCCAAATGGACCGTGGATGCGAGATAGTCGAAAGAGCGGGCAGAGTGATCGAAAATCGATGAAAATCGGTTTCATGCAGCGTGATTGGAAGAGGGACACCTTTTTTAAAAGCGCGCAGGGTTGTTTCGGATACCCGTTTCAGGCCCAAGGGCTTGGGGCGGGCGCCCATCCCAAGAAAAGAGGGATTGGTTTTATGATGGCGTCAAAAAGATTGCAGGTCGGCGGATGGGTCGCCGGGATCCTTCTGGCAACTCTCCTGTGGCTTTTCCCGGGGGTAGCGCTGGCGGAGACGCAGGCGCTTGAACCTCTGATCCGGGAGGCGCTGGCGAACAACCGGGAGCTTCGGGTCGCCGAATCCCGGATTGCGGCGGCGGATTTTCGGATCACCCAGGCGTGGGGGCTTCCCGATCCCATGGTCAGCGTCGGTTACCAGAACGATGGGCTGACCCGGTACACCTACGGCGATTCGCCGGATGCCCAGTGGATGTACTCCGTCTCGCAGACCCTGCCCTTTTTCGGAAAACGCGACCTGAAGCAGGCGATGGCGGCAGCCGACGCCGAGGGCGTCCGGGAGGCCTACGAGGCCCTCCGGTTGCGGGTCGCCGCACGGATCAAGGAGCTCTATTACGATCTTGCGCTGACCTATCGGAACCTGGATCTTGTCGCGGAGAGGACCGCCCTCTTCGCGAGGATCGAGGAGGCGGCGCTCTCGCGCTACGCCTCGGGGACGGCCTCGCAGGCGGACGCCGTCATGGCGCAGACGGAGAAATACATGCTCCGGGAGCGGGAGGCGATGCTCAAGCAGAAGATCCAGTCGCTGGAGGCGATGCTCAGCCTCACCGTCGGTCGTGAGACGCCCGCTTCGTTTGCCAGGCCGGAGCCGGTTCCACTGGATTTGTACGTTCCGGACGAGGCGGAACTGATCCGGAAGGCCTATGCCCAGTCGCCGGAGATCAAGAACCGGGGAAGGATGATTGCCGCCGCCGAGGCGAGGGTCAACATGCTTAAGAGGGAATACTATCCCGATTTCACCTTATCGGGGAGCCTGGCGCAGCGTCCCGGCGAATACACAAACATGTGGGGGGTTTCGACCGCCGTCAACATCCCCATCTTCTACAAGACGAAGCAGGAGCCGGCCGTCCGGGAGGCCCAGGCCGCACTCGAAGGGGCGAAGTACGAACTGGAGGCCGCCAGGCTCATGGCCGCATCGGGCATCCGGGACAACCTGGCGATGTTCCGGGCGGCGGAAAACCTGATGGAGTTGTACCGCAACGCCTTGATTCCCAAGGCGGCGCAGGATTTCGACCTGGCCCTTACGGGCTACGGGACGGGAAGAAGCGACGTCCTGACGGTCATCACCCGTCTGAAGTCCTACCTGGATTACGAACTTCTCTACCAGGGACAGCTCACGGAACGGGCGAAGGCCGTGGCGAGGATCGAGGCGCTGACCGAACCGGCCCTGCCGGCGAAATGACGGGGAAAAGACCATGAAGAATCGAAGAATGATCATCGGCGTTGTGGTTGCAGCCGGCATTTTGATCCTGCTCTTGATCGGGTTTGTCCTGAACCCCCGGGGGGTGTCGGACAAGATCCGCCGGCAGGTTCAGGGGCTCACGGCCACCGGCGCCAAGCCCGAAACCGGACACCAGGGACATGGCGGGGGGCCGCCCGTTGCGGCGCCGGCGGCGGCAGCACAACCTCAGCCAGGCGCAACGCAGACCTCCGGAACGCCTGCCGCGGGAACACCGGCCCCGGAGGCCCCGACCGTGGAGATTCCCGCCGACCGGCAGCCGCTCATCGGGATGAAGAGCGTTGCCGTGGCCGTCCGTCCGCTGAGCCGGACGATCCGGACCGTCGGGCGGGTGGAGTACGACGAGCGCCGTTTCCGGACGATCAATGCCAAGTTCGAGGGGTGGATCGAGAGGCTCTATGTGGATTACACCGGCCGCCCCGTGAAGAAGGGGGAGCCGCTGGCCGATCTTTACAGCCCGGAGCTGCTGGCGACGCAGCGGGAATACCTCCAGCTCCTCAAATGGAGCGGCGAGCCGAAACCGGACACCGCAAGCGTCACCGACAAGATGGTGGCCCGGGATGCGGCCGCGCTGGCCGCCGCCGCGCGAGAGAGGCTCAAACTCTGGGACATCTCGGACGAGCAGATCCGGAAGATCGGAGAGACGGGCGAGCCCGTCCGGACGCTCACGCTCTACAGCCCCGTCGACGGCCATGTCGTCCAGAAGATGGCCGTGCAGGGAATGAAGGTGATGCCGGGGGAGAAGCTCTTCGACGTTGCCGACCTCGAGTCGCTCTGGGTCGTCGCCGACATCTATGAGGCGGATCTGCCCCTGATCCGTCCGGGCCAGGAGGCCATTATTGCCCTGGCCGGTTCGCCGGGCCAGGAATACCGCGCCCGGATCGATTTCATCAACCCCTCCCTGGCGGGGGAGACGCGGACGGCCAAGGCGCGATTCACGATTCCCAACCCCGGGGAGAAGATCAAACCCCAGATGTACACCGAGGTGGAGATCAAAATCGATCTCGGGAGAAGATTGACCGTTCCCGACGATGCCGTGATCGACACGGGCGTCCGGCAGATCGTCTACGTCGATAAGAAAGACGGCAACTTCGAGCCGCGGGAGGTGGCGCTCGGGGCGCGGACCGAAGGGTTCCGGGAGGTCCTCCGGGGGCTCAAGGCAGGGGAGAAGGTTGCCGCATCCGCCGCCTTCCTCGTCGATTCCGAGGCGCAGCTCCGGGGGGTGAGGCCGTTAAAATAGGGATTGAGTCCCTATTTCAGGGCTTTCCATGCGGGCCGAGGCGCTTCGCCGGGCCGCTGGACATTTTTCGAAGCGAAAAATCTCCAATGCGTCCCTCGCGAAGGCCATCGTCCCTTGTCGATAGGGACAGTGATAAAAATAGGGACAGGGTCCCTATTTTTCAGAGGTTCTAGAATATGATCGCCAAAGTAATCGAATTCAGCGCCAAAAACCGCTTCCTCATCTTTCTGCTCATCCTGGGGTCGCTCGCCTGGGGTATCTGGGCGCTGAAGCACACCCCCCTCGACGCGCTGCCCGATTTGAGCGACACCCAGGTGATCATCTACACGGAGTGGCCGGGGCGAAGCCCCGACCTCATCGAGGATCAGGTGACCTATCCGATCACCTCGACGCTGCTCGCGGCGCCGAAGGTGCAGGCGGTCCGCGGTTTTTCGTTCCTGGGAAGCTCGTTCATCTATGTGATCTTCGACGAGGGTACGGACATCTACTGGGCCAGGAGCCGGATCCTCGAATACCTCCAGGCGGTGAGGAACAAGCTCCCCGCCGAGGTCAACCCGACGCTGGGGCCCGATGCCACGAGCCTCGGCTGGGGATTCTCCTACGCGCTCGTCGATGAGACGGGAAAGTATGACCTGGCCCAGCTCCGGTCGCTCCAGGATTACAACCTCAAGCTCGCGATCGAGAGCGTTCCCGGCGTCTCCCAGGTCGCCAGCCTCGGGGGTTTCGTCAAGCAGTACCAGATCACCGTCGACCCGGTCCGGCTCTCCGCCCTCAACATCCCGATTTCGAAGGTCATGGAGGCGGTCCGCAAGAGCAACCGCGACGTGGAGGGGAGGGTGGTCGAGCTCTCCGGTGTCGAATACATGGTCCGCGGCCGCGGCTACATCAAGAGCCTCCGGGACCTGGAGGAGATCGCCGTGGGGGCGAGCGGGAATGGGACGCCGGTCTATCTGATGGACGTCGCCCGCATCCAGTTGGGCCCCGTGATCCGGCGGGGACTCGCGGACCTCGACGGCCGGGGGGAGGTGGTGGCCGGGATCGTCGTCGTCCGCTTCGGGGAGAACGTCCTTTCCGTCATCGAGCGGGTCAAGGAGCGCCTCAAAAGGGACATCGAACCGAGCCTCCCCAAAGGAGTGAAGGTGGTCGTCACCTATGACCGCTCCGAGCTGATCGGCCGGGCGATCGACACCCTCAAGGAGGAGATCCTCAAGCTCTCCATCGCTGTGAGCGTCGTCTGCATCGTCTTTCTGTTCCATCTGCCCTCGGCGCTGGTTGTGATCCTGACGCTCCCGATCGCGATTCTCATCTCGTTTATCTGCATGTTCTACCTCGGGGTGACCTCGAACATCATGAGTTTAAGCGGGATCGCGATTGCGATCGGGGCGATGGTCGACGCCTCGATCATCATGGTGGAAAACGCCCACAAAAAGCTCGAGGACTGGGAGGCGTCCGGCCGGCCCGGCAGCCGGGCGGATGTGATCGTCGACGCGGCCAAGGAGGTCGGCCCGTCGTTGTTCTTCTCGCTGCTGGTCATCACCGTCGGGTTCCTGCCGGTCTTCACCCTTGAGGCCCAGGCGGGCCGGCTCTTCAAGCCGCTCGCCTATACCAAGACCTTTGCGATGCTCTTCTCCTCGTTTCTGGCGGTGACGCTGACGCCGGTTTTGATGACCCTCTTCATCCGGGGGAAGATCCGTCCGGAGGAGAAGAATCCCGTCAGTTGGATCCTGCACCGTCTTTACGAGCCCGTGGCCCGGATTGCGCTGCGGTTCAGGAAGAGCGTGATCGTCCTGGCGCTGATCATCCTGGCGGCGACGGTCTACCCGTTCATGAAGCTGGGGACGGAGTTCATGCCCCCCCTTTACGAGGGGACCCTTTTCTATATGCCGGTGACGGTCCCGGCGGCCTCCGTCGCGGAGGTCGGAAAGCTGCTCACCCTCCAGGACAAGATCATCAAGCAGGTGCCCGAGGTGGCCCAGGTCTTCGGCAAGGCAGGACGGGCCGAGACAGCGACCGATCCGGCGCCCTTGGAGATGTTCGAGACGGTCATCAACCTGAAGCCCGAGGAACAATGGCGGCCGGGAATGACCGTGGAAAAGCTCAAGAACGAGCTCAACGACGCCCTTTCCATCCCCGGGGTGTCGAACTCCTTCACGATGCCGATCAAGGCGCGGATCGATATGCTTTCGACGGGGATCCGGACGCCGGTCGGGATCAAGGTGATGGGTCCGGACATCGGCGAGATCGAAAAGATCGGCCTCGCGCTCGAGGAGCGGCTCAAGACCGTCCCGGGGACGAGGAGCGTCTATGCAGAGCGGGTGACGACCGGCTACTTCCTCGACGTTGTCATTCGGCGGGACCGGATCGCCCGGTACGGCCTTACCGTGGACGATGTCCAGGAGATGGTCTCCTCGGCGATCGGCGGCGAGAACGTCACGACAACCGTGGAGGGGCGGGGACGCTATCCGGTCAATGTCCGCTATCCGCGAGAGCTGCGGAACGACCCGGAATCGATCAGGCGGATCCTGGTACCGGTCATGATGCCGGGGGCGCAGGCGGTGATTGCTCCAGGGCCGGCGGGGATGAATACTTCGCGGAACATCCTTCAGGTCCCACTCGGGGAACTGGTTGACGTCCGGATCGTCAAGGGGCCGACGGCGATCAAGAGCGAGGAAGGGCAACTCGCTGCCTATGTCTACGTGGACTTCTCGGGGAGGGATTTCGGCGGCTATGTCAACGAGGCCAAGGCCCGGGTGGCGGACCTGAAGATCCCCGAGGGGTACCGGCTCACCTGGAGCGGCGAGTACGAAAACCTCGTCCGGACGCACGAGAAACTCAAGCTCGTCATCCCGCTGACCCTGCTGATCATCATTATCCTGATCTATTTCAACACGAAGTCGGCGACCAAAACGGCGATCGTGCTCTTGGCCGTTCCCTTTTCGCTGGTCGGCTCCTTCTGGTTCCTCTACCTGCTCGGCTACAACCTGAGCATCGCCGTCTGGGTGGGGATCATCGCGCTGGCCGGTCTCGACGCGGAGACGGGCGTCGTCATGCTCCTCTACCTCGACCTGGCCTATGACGAATGGGTGAAAAAGGGGCGGATGACGACGACGGCGGACCTCCGGGAGAGCATCATGCACGGCGCAGTGAAAAGAATCCGGCCGAAAATCATGACGGTCTCCGTGATTCTCGCGGGGCTCATCCCCATTATGTTCAGCAATGGCGCCGGCGCCGATGTGATGAAGCGGATCGCAGCGCCGATGGTGGGGGGAGTCATCACCTCCACGATCCTGGAACTCGTCATCTACCCGGCGATCTACCGGATCTGGAGGGGGAGGGGGCTTCCCCGGCGGCCGGCCGGCGAAGGGGGGGCGGGGAAGGGACCACTTTCGGCTTGACAGGGCTGTGAATTTCGTATAGTGGAAGCTCCCTGTTCATAAAGATCGGAAGGAGGATGTTTTTTGGCTACACACAAATCCGCAGAGAAGAGAAGCAGGCAGGCTGTGAAACACCGCGAATGTAACAACGCCGTGAAATCGAGCATCAAGACCGGAGTGAAGGGCGTTTTGGAGGCTGTCGAGACGAAGGATCCGGCGGCGGCGAAGGCTGCTCTCGCGAAGACCGTTCCCGCAATCGCCAAGGCGGCGGCGAAAGGGGCTTTTCACAAGAAGACCGCATCGCGCAAGATCTCCCGCCTGACGAAACGGGTCAACACCCTGAAGGCTTAACCTTCCCTCAGAAGTCGGACATCATCAAACGATATGCCCTCTCGGCTGTGTCATTGGCCAGCTTGGTGAGGGCATCTCTGCGGCTGGCCTCCGTCGCGCCGACCGTCGTCACGGGGTAATCCCCGGTTCCCGTATAAGCATCGTTCGCCCAGAACACCTTGCCGCTTGCCTGCTCCTCAAAGGAAATCTGCAGCGTGACCGTGATCCGGTTCTGGGCCGAGAGGTTGCTCGACTGGTAGGCAAGCGGCAATGACTCCAGGCTGAGAATGGTCCCCCGCAAGATCGCGTCCGCCTCCCCCGGGCTTTGAGCAAGTTTGAAATCGCCCATCTGGACAAGCAGGCTGTTGAATGCGATGCGGAAGATGGTGTCGGCATTGGCCTCGCTCGTTTTGTTCGTGAAGACATCCACAAAGACCGTTCGGACTCCGGGGGCAAATGATCCTCGCGCTCCCGAAAAGCTGTATCCGCAACCGCTCAGCAGAAGCGCCGTCAGAACCATCAGAACGCCCGTTCTCATGTTCCACCGAGAAATTTTACCCTTCACGACATTCATACCGCACCTCTTCAAAACCTTTTCTTCTCACTCATCAGCGGGGACACGATGCGGCATCATGGCGGGGACACGATGCGGCATCATGTCCCCACGACGATGTTCACCAGTTTCTTCGGCACGTACACCATCTTGACGACCTGCCTTCCGGCGGTGAGGTTGGCGATCCGTTCATCGGCCAGCGCCAGGGCCTTGATCTGCTCTCCCTCTTCATCGGCGGGGACGGTGATCCGGCTCCGCACCTTGCCGTTGATCTGGATCACGATGGTGATCTCCTCCTCGGAAGCGACCGCCGGGTCGAAGGCGGGCCATGCGACGTCGGCCAGGTTCTTTGTCCGGCCCAGAAGCGCCCAGAGCTCTTCGGTGACATGAGGAACAATGGGGGCCAAAAGCAGGATGACGGCCTCCGCCGTCTCCCGGACGACGGAAAGCGCCAGCCTGTCGCCCGCCGCGGGACGGGGGAATTGATAGAGGGCGTTGACCAGCTCCATGACCGCGCTGATCGCCGTATTGAAGTGAAAACGGTCTTCGATGTCGGAGGTGACCTTCCGGATCGTCTGGTGGGTCTTCCGCCGCAGTGCCTTCAGGTCTCCCTCCAGCGGCTCTTCGCCCGCAAAGGGCGCGGAACCCCGGATCTCCTCCAGGTAATCCACGATGATCCGCCAAGTCCGGTTGAGGAAACGGAAGGAGCCGTCGACCCCCTGGTCGCTCCATTCGAGGTCCTTCTCCGGCGGAGAGGCAAAAAGACAGAAGATCCGGGCGGTGTCGGCCCCATAGGCCTTGATCAGGTAATCGGGATCGACCACGTTCTTGAGCGACTTGGACATCTTTTCGGTTTTGCCGATCATGACCTCCTGGCCGCATTGCGTACATTTTCCCTCCCGGACCTCTTCGGGGAAGAGGTAGCCGTGTTCGGGACAGCGCATCGTCTCCTTGCAGACCATCCCCTGTGTGAGTAGGTTCGTGAAAGGTTCGTCGACGCCCAGGACCCCGAAATCGCGGAGCATCTTGGTGTAGAACCGGGCATAGAGGAGGTGGAGGATTGCATGTTCAATCCCGCCGATATACTGATCCACGGGCATCCAGTAGTCGGTTTTCGCCCGATCCAGGCCCGGCTTGACATCGTGATGCGCCGAGCAGAAGCGGTCGAAGTACCAGGAGGACTCGACGAAGGTGTCCATGGTGTCGGTCTCCCGCCGCGCCGGTTTTCCGCAGCCGGGACAGGTCGTTTCGACAAAGGGCTTGTGGCGGGCGAGCGGAGAGCCTCCCTCGCCGGTGAGTTCAACATCGCCGGGAAGGATGACGGGGAGGTCCTTCTCGGGAACCGGAATCGTCCCGCAGTCTTCGCAGATCACCATCGGGATGGGCGCCCCCCAATAGCGCTGGCGGGAAATTCCCCAGTCGCGCAGGCGGTACTGGATGGTCTTTTTGCCCCGTCCGAGCGACTCCAGATGGTCGGCGATCGCATCGAGGGCCTTCATGTTTTGCATGCCATCGAAAGGCCCGGAATTCACGAGGATGCCCTCCTCCGTGTAGGCCTCCGTCATCGTCTTGATGTTGAGCGCCCGGTCGGGGGGCTGGATGACCACGATGAGCGGCAGGTCGAATTTCTTGGCGAATTCAAAGTCGCGCTGGTCGTGGGTCGGGACGGCCATCACACAACCGGTGCCGTAGTCCGCGAGCACGAAGTTCGCCGCGTAGACCGGCATCTTCCGTCCCGTGACGGGGTTCAGGCAGTAAGCGTCGAGGAAGACGCCCTCCTTCTCGTAATACTCGGAGGTCCGCATCTTCTTGTCCTGTTTCTTGATCTTCTCCACGAACTCCCGGACGGTTCCTTCACATGCCTTTCCCCGGGCGAGGTCCATGACGAGGGGGTGTTCCGCGGCGACGAGCATGAAGGTGGCGCCGAAGATCGTATCCTGGCGGGTCGTGAAGACCTTGATGTCGCCCTTGCCGTCGGCCATCGGGAAGGAGGCCTCGCAGCCGTAGCTCTTGCCGATCCAGTTCTTCTGCATCGTGAGGACCCGTTCGGGCCAGCCGGGAAGCCGGTCGCAGCAGTCCAGCAGTTCCTCGACATAGGCGGTGATCCGGAAGAACCACTGGTTCAGGAACTGCTCGCCCACCTCCGAGCCGCACCGCCAGCAGAGGCCGGCCTCCACCTGTTCGTTGGCAAGGACCGTCTCGCACCTGGGGCACCAGTTCACCGTGGAGCTTTTCTTGTAGGCAAGCCCCTTTTCGTACATCCGGAGAAAGAAAAGCTGTTCCCAGCGGTAGTACTCGGGGTCGCAGGTCGCGATCTCCCGCTCCCAGTCATAGCTGAAGCCCATCCTCTTGAGTTGCAGCCTCATGTTGTCGATGTTTTCATGGGTCCAGACGGAGGGGTGGATCCCCCTTTCGATGGCGGCGTTTTCCGCCGGCATGCCGAAGGCGTCCCAGCCCATCGGGTGGAGGACGTTGAATCCCTTCATCCGCTTGTACCGGGCGACAACGTCGCCGATTGTGTAGTTCCGCACATGGCCGATGTGGATCCGGCCGGAGGGGTAGGGGAACATCTCGAGGAGATAATATTTTTTTCTGTGGGGGTCTTCCGTGACCTTGAAGACATTCTTCTCTTCCCAGTGCTTCTGCCACTTCTCCTCAATTTCCATGGGGTTGTATTTTCTGTCCATGCATCGCTCCATTGTCGTCAGGTGAAAAAGACCCGTGCAGGATAAAATCCCGCGCATGGGGAGATCGATCGCCATCGCCGGTGGATCGGACTCCGCGGCGTCTCGCTTTTCGAAGGTCCCCGCGGCCTTCGTAGCACATCGAGCCTGCCCTTTCAATCCTATTTTTCGCTTGGGGGGTAGCATATGCTTGATGAGCGACAGTGATTGAGCGGCCCTCCCGAGGGGCGGGCCCATAGGCGGGACTTGACAACTGCACTGTTCGGTAGTATTGAATCGCTCCATTCGCCGGCAAGTAACGTTTTGACGATTTGGCGACTCGGTATAGGACCGTAAATATTGAAGCATCGTAAGAAGGAACCTTTCTGGGTCGGCGTCATCCGCTCGATGGGGATCGTGTTCGGAGACATCGGGACGAGCCCCATCTATACCCTGACGGTCGTGTTCGCCCTGACGCCGCGGACGGAGGCCAGCGTCCTGGGCATCCTTTCACTTGTGGTCTGGACGCTGCTGATCCTCGTGACCGTGGAGTATGCCTGGCTGGCCATGAGCCTTCCCTACAAGGGGCAGGGGGGGGAGATCATGCTGCGGGAGATCCTCCGCAAGACGGTCAAGCCCGGCCGGCAGCTCGCCCTCGCCGGCTTTCTCACCTTCGTCGGCGTCTCCCTTCTTTTGGGCGACGGCGTTATCACCCCCGCCATCACCATCCTGTCCGCCGTCGAGGGGATGCTGCTCATTCCCGGGCTGGAAAATCTCCGGCTGGAGATCCTGATCCTGATCGCAGCCGTGATTGCCGTGGGGCTTTTTTCCTTCCAGTCCCGGGGAACGGACCGGGTCGCCGGGGCCTTCGGTCCGGTCATGCTGGTCTGGTTCCTCGCGCTTGCGATCACGGGGCTTGCGTCCGTCGCCACCATGCCGGGCATCCTCAAGTCCGTAAGCCCATGGTACGCCTTCCAATTCCTGACGGAAAACGGGATAGCGGGATTCTTCGTGCTGTCCGAGGTCATCCTCTGCGCCACGGGAGGAGAGGCCCTGTACGCCGACATGGGCCACCTTGGCAAAAAGCCGATCCTCCATGCCTGGTACTTCGTATTCGCCGCAGTTCTTTTGAATTACATGGGGCAGGGCATCTTTGCCCTTCAGCATCCGGAAGCGAAATACCTCATATTCGGCATGGTCCAGCACCAGGCGCCCTATCTCTACATCCCCTTCCTGGTCCTCACGGTCCTGGCGACGATCATCGCCTCACAGTCGATCATCAGCGGAGCCTTCTCCGTCGTCTACCAGGGGATTACCACCCGGATCATGCCCCTGCTGAAGGTCGCCTACACCTCGAGCGAGATGAAGGCCCAGATATACATCCCCTTCGTCAGCTGGGCTCTGATGTGCGCCGTCATCTTCATGATGCTGACCTTCAAAAAATCGGAAAACCTCGCCGCGGCCTACGGTATGGCGGTCACCGGTTCGATGACGATCACGAGCCTGATGATGATCCTGGTGTTTTCCCACATCCGGAAGGTACGCTGGAAGCTCCCGATCGCCGTTGTGGTCAGTTGCATTGCCGGCGTCTATTTTATCGCCACCTTGAGCAAGATCCCCAGCGGCGCCTACTGGTCGCTGATCCTGGCTGCCATCCCCTTCACCGCGATCCTGATCTGGACGAAGGGTCAGCAGCGTCTGTATGACGCCCTGCGTCCGCTGGAACTGAAAACCTTCCTTATCGGTTATGAGCAGATCTACCGGAAGGGGAGAACCATTGCCGGTACGGCCCTGCTCTTCTGCCGCGATTACCGGATGATCTCACCCTATATCGTCCATACCATCTTTCGCAGCAACATCATCTACGAACGAAATATCCTGATTTCCATCAGCCGGACCGCGGAACCCTTCGGTGTCACGGCGTGCCTGAAACAGGATCTGGGGCCCGGTTTGGAGGCCTTCGAGGTTCGGGCCGGCTACCGGGAAATCCTCGATATCGAAGGTCTGTTCAAGCAGTACGGCATTCAGGAGAAGGTGATCTTCTATGGGGTGGAAGATATCGTCACGCGCAATCCGGTCTGGCAGATGTTCAGCCTGATCAAACGGGTCACCCCCAACTTCGTGCAGTTCAGCAAGCTACCCCCCAGCCGCCTGCAGGGGATTGTGACCCGGGTGGAGATGTAGACGATTCGTGAAAGGAGCATCATCATGAAAATAAAAAGGAAACTGACGTTTGGCATCGTTTTTCTGTTCATCGAATTTCTCATTATCGCCCTGTTTGGCGCCTACAGCATCTTCAGCATCTCGCAGCAATCGGAAAAGATCATGAAGGACAACAACCTTTCGATCCAGTACGCCGAAAACATGCTGCAGACAACCGACCAGATCAACGCATTGCACCTCGCCATCCTGTTTAACCCTTCCCAAAGGAACCGCGGAAACGAATTGGCCGGCTTATATGGCAAGTTTGAAGAAAACTTGAGAAAAGAAGCAGACAACGTTACGGAACCGGGTGAAAGGGAATTGCTTCAGGCACTGTCCGATGAATACAGAAGCTACAAGATATCGGTTGCGGAGATCGGTGCGGTCAAAGACAAATCCGTTTTTTATTTCCAGAGCCTGTTATCGAAGCATCACTCCATCAAAGCGAACATCTACCATATTTCCGACCTCAACATGCAGGCGATCCTGAAAAAAAATGAGAGCGTCAACCGGTATGAGCGGCGCTCCTATATCATCCTGACCATCATCGCCTCGATCTGTTTCCTGTTATCGATTGTCTTCATCTTCAATTTCCCGGGCATGATCAGCGACCCGATCAGGGAGTTGTCGGAGGTTTTGAAAGGAGTCGCGGAAGGCAACTGCGACATCCACATGGATTTCCAAGCCAACAGCGAGTTCAGGGAGATGGAGAATGCCGTGAGGACGATTGCGGACCGGCTCAGGCGGTCGGAGGGCAGCCAGATGGAGGCAGCCGTCCGGGCGCGGGGGGATATCGCCGGAACCATCGAGCAAACCCTGGAGAGGCTGCGCATCAGCCACGAGCAAATCAGGAATTTGGACATCAAACGGATAATCGATGACCAAACCAACCTGATCGAGATCCTGCAAGCCGAGTTGGAGCAGGCCAAACGCCGGATGACGCAGACCTAAAACCAGCCCCTTTCCCGGTTCAACCGGTAAAGGGTGAAGGCATCGGTGTATCGGGGCCGGGTTTCAATACGTTTTGAATCCGCCCGCGAGCGCATTCCCCGCGGCTTGCCGCGGGGTAAGCGAGCAGAAACGATATGGTTTGTTCCTCTTAAGGATCGAAGATTCTCCGCAGCTTGCTGCGGAGAGCTTCAAATCATCCCGTCCGCACGGTGTTTTGGCCGTCGTCTTTGTCTTCCAAAGGTAGAATCTCGCACCCCGCCGCCCCGACGTGCTGCCGGAAAAGATCCAGCCCTGCGCGGATCTCATCTGCGTGATCCGCCTTCGCCGGGATCTCCAGCCGGAGGGAGGGAAGTTCCTCCGGTTTGCATGAAAAACCGTCGAAAAGGCCCGTGATCAGCGCTTCGGCCATCCCCGAGAGTTTCAAGGGGCCCCGGCCGGCGGCCGGTATGGGAAGGGCCAGGTCATTCGCCTGGATTCCGCTTACCGTCCGCGCCATCTCATAACCGGAGTTGTAGAGCCTGTCGTAGGTCAGTTCGGAAATCGCCCCCAGACCGAGGAGGAGGAGGCGGGAGATCCGAATGCGTTTCGGGAAGGCATAGAGCAGCTTCTCCAGATAATCTCCGGAAACCCTGCCCCGGGCGATTTCGGTGGAGATCATCCCGTTGAGACGCCAGTCCACCAGACCGCAGTATCCCCTGGGCGGCCTTTCATCGGAAAAGAAACCCAGGATCAGGGTGTCACGGTTCAAGGAATCCGGCGAGGCTGTTGATATCTTGATCTTCATCCTTCCTGCGCAGCTTTCCGTAGAGGGCGTCCAGAATACCGTTGATGAACGCCCCTGAATTTTCGGAACCGTACACCTTTCCGAGATCGATGGCCTCATTCAGCGTGACCTTCGGGGGAATGTCCTGGCAGAACAGGAGCTCGTAAACGGCCATTCGCAGGATGCTCTTGTCCACGCGGGACATCCTCGCGATGGTCCAGTTTTCGGAACTTCCGCTGATCAGGCCGTCGATCTGCTCTCGGTGGTTCCAGGTCCCCTCAATCAGAAAAGATGAGAATTTTCTGGCTTCTTCCGGTGCATCAAAATTGGCCCAAAAGAGATCGATGGCCTCCTGCAGGCCGATCTCCTGAACGTCGAGCTCATAAAGAACCTGAAGGGTAACCTCCCTTGCCTTCCGCCTCTGGTGCATGCATCCCTCAGATGTCGGTCGAATGATCCGTGTAATCCGATGACGCCCATCTTCAAGTCGCGGTTTTCGGACTGTTCTGCGAGGGCGTCTATATTACAGTTTCTTGAAAAGATCAACCATCTCGATGGCCGACATGGCGGCGTCCCAACCCTTGTTCCCCGCCTTGGCGCCGGCCCGTTCGATGGCCTGTTCGATGGTATCCGTCGTCAGGACGCCGAACGCCACCGGCACTTCGGTTTCCAGCCCCACCATGGCGATCCCCTTGGAGACCTCCGCGCTGATGTACTCGAAATGGGGCGTGGCGCCGCGAATGACAGCGCCCAGGCAGATCACGGCGTCGTAGCGACCGCTCTTCGCCATCTTCTTGGCCGTGAGCGGCAGCTCGAAGGCGCCGGGGACCCGCACGATCCGGATGTCCTTCGCATCCCCCCCGGCCCGTGTCAGGGCGTCGACGGCCCCCTCGATCAGACGGCCGCTGATGAAATCGTTGAAGCGGCTGGCCACAATGCCAAACCGCATCCCCTTCGCGACGATCTTCCCCTCGATGATTTCTGGCATGGTTCATTCTCCTAAGAAAATCGGTTATGTTCCCTCTATACCTTCAGGATGTGACCCATCTTATGTTTCTTCGTCTGGAGGTACTGGAGGTTGTTTTCGTTTGGCCGGATCTCGATCGGGACCCGCTCAGTGATGGTGAGTCCATACCCTTCGAGGCCGACGATCTTCTTGGGGTTGTTCGTGAGGAGCCGCATCTTCCGCACCCCAATGTCGGCGAGGATCTGGGCGCCGATGCCGTAATCCCGGAGATCTTCCTTGAAGCCGAGCGCGATGTTCGCCTCCACGGTGTCCTGGCCTTGCTCCTGGAGTTCGTAGGCCTTGATCTTGTTGACGAGGCCGATCCCGCGACCCTCCTGGTGCATGTAGACGATCACCCCCTTGCCGGCATCCGCCACCATCTTCATCGCCCGGTGGAGCTGGTCGCCGCAGTCGCATCGCTCGGAGCCGAAGACGTCGCCTGTCAGACATTCCGAATGGACGCGGACCAGGACCTCGTCCGCAGGCGTAATGTCCCCCTTGATGAGGGCCACATGCTGCATGTCGTCCACGTCGTTTTCATAGACGATCAGCTTGAATTCTCCCCCGTACCGCGTCGGGATCATGGCGGTTGCCGCCCTCCGGATCAGGGATTCGTGCTGCATCCGGTAGTCGATCAGATCCTTGATGGTAACGATCTTGAGGTTGTGTTCCTTCGCGAAGATCTCCAGATCGGGCATCCGGGCCATCGTCCCGTCGTCCTTCATGACCTCGCAGATGACGCCGGCGGGGTTCAGGCCGGAGAGACGGGCGAGATCGACGGAACCTTCCGTCTGTCCGGTCCGCACGAGCACCCCTCCGCGCTTGGCGCGGATGGGGAAAATGTGGCCGGGGCTGACCAGGTCCTCCGGCTTTGCGTCGCCGGCGACGGCGGCCTGGATCGTCGTTGCCCGGTCGGCCGCCGAGATTCCCGTGGTGACCCCCTGTTTGGCCTCGATGGAGACCGTGAAGGCGGTGCCGAAGCGGGAACGGTTGTCTCGGACCATCGGTATCAGGCGGAGTTTGTCCGCGTTTACCTCGGTCAGGGTGAGGCAGATCAGCCCCCGTCCGTATCGGGCCATGAAATTGACCGCCTCCGGCGTGACGAACTCGGCCGCCATGCAGAGGTCTCCCTCGTTTTCCCGATCCTCGTCGTCGACGAGGATGATCATTTTACCGCTTTTGATATCGACAATGGCTTCCTTGATGGTGCTGACACCCATGTCATCTCCTCTTTCTATTTCAAGAATCCGTATCGGGCAAGCATCTCCAGATCGACTCCCCCGGCAGATCCACCTGCCGGTCCGGTTGCGCCCCCGGTTTCCTTCTCCGTTGAAATCAGTTTTTCCAGATATCTGGCGATGATATCCGTTTCGATATTGACCTCATCCGCCGCCTTTTTGAACCCGAGTGTCGTCGCGGCTGTTGTGTGCGGAATGATATTAACATAAAACCGGTTCTTTTCACAGCGGTTGACGGTCAGGCTGATGCCGTCTACCGTGATGGATCCCTTGGCGACGACGTACCGGCCCATTCCCGGATCGATTTCGAAGCCGAAGATGAGGGATCCCGAATGGGGGGTCTTTTCCACGATCCTGCCCACGCCGTCCACGTGGCCAAGGACGATGTGCCCCCCGAGGCGGTCCCCGACGCGCAGCGCCTTTTCCAGATTGACCCGGTCGCCCGCCGTCAGGTTCCGGAGCGTCGTTCGGGAAAGGGTTTCCGCGGAAACATCCGCGCTGAAGACCCGGCCGGCCTTCGCGGTTACGGTCAGGCATGCGCCGCTGACGGCAATGCTGTCGCCGACCCGGACGTCGTCCAGATCGAGGGGGGCCTCGATCTCCAGGACGGCATCCTCTCCCCGGCGCATCAGACGCCGGACGGATCCGAGCGCGGCTGTGATTCCCGTGAACACCTTCTATCCCTCCGGATTCTCCCCCTCCCCGTCCTTCTTTGTGCGGAGGAGGTCCTTCAATTCGTCCATAAAGTCGCTTACATCCCGGAATTCACGGTAAACCGATGCGAAGCGGACATAGGCAACGCCGTCCAGGGTCTGGAGCTCCCGCATGACCTTTTCGCCGATGGCCGTGGAGGGGATCTCCTTCCCCTGGAATTCCTGACAGGCCCGTTCGACATTGTCCACCAAGGTTTCGATGGCGTCGGTGCTGATGGGACGCTTTTCGCAGGCCTTTTTGATCCCGGAGCGGATTTTCGTCCGGTCGAAGGGTTCCCGGCGGCCGTCCTTCTTGACGACCATCGGCAGCACCTCTTCGACGAACTCATAGGTGGTGAAACGATTGCCGCAGCCGAGACACTCCCGCCGCCGCCGGATGGCATTGCCGTCCTTGCTGATCCGGGAGTCGATCACCTTGTTTTCGCCATGGGCGCAGAATGGGCATTTCATCGCCGGATCACCTCGATTCCTGCCTCCGCCAGCATCTCTTCCGCGAGGCTGTCACAGTAATCGTCCCCGACCACGATCCGGACGATGCCGGCGTTGATGATCATCTTCGCGCAGATGATGCAGGGGTGGTTCGTGCAGTAGAGGGTTGCCCCCTTGACGCTCACCCCGTGCAGCGCCGCCTGGATGATCGCATTCTGTTCGGCGTGGAGACCCCGGCAGAGTTCATGGCGTTCGCCGGAGGGGACGTGGTTCTGTTCCCGGAGGCAGCCGATCGAAAGACAGTGGCGCAGTCCCGTGGGGGCGCCGTTATACCCCGTGGAGAGGATCCGCCGGTCGCGGACCAGGGCTGCGCCCACCCGTCGCCGCAGACAGGTGGCGCGCTTTGCCACGAGACCGACGATGTCCAGGAAATAATCATCCCAGGCGGGCCGTCCGTCCGCGCTTTCCCGGGGATTCTCTTCCTGTCTGTTCCCTTCCATGGTCGGAATAGCCTCTGACTCGCCCATCGTTTACCGGTTTTCCCTGATCCGTTCCGGGTAGAGGGGAAATTGCTCGCAGAGGGAGCGCACCTCTTCCCGGACCTCGGCCAGCCGCCCTTCGTTGCTGATATTCCGGAGCACGGTGGAGATGAAACCGGCGATCCGCTTCATTTCCGACTCCTTCATTCCCCGCGTGGTCAGCGCAGGCGTGCCGATGCGAATCCCGCTGGTCACCTGAGCCCCCTTCGTGTCGAAGGGGATCCGGTTCTTGTTGATCGTGATGCCCGTCCGGTCGAGCGTCTCCTGAGCCTCTTTTCCCGTGATGCCCAGGTCGGTCAGATCGACGAGCATCAGGTGGTTGTCGGTGCCGCCGGAGACGAGGCGGAAACCGTCCCTCAGGATCTCATCGGCGAGGGTCTTCGCGTTTTTCAGGATCTGGCGCTGATACTGTTTAAAGTCTTCGGTGAGGGCCTCCTTCAGCGCCACCGCCTTGGCGGCGATGATGTGCATGAGGGGGCCGCCCTGCATTCCCGGGAAGATCTTCGCGTCCAGGGGCCGGGCGAACTCTTTTTTGCAGAGGATGAGTCCGCCGCGGGGGCCGCGGAGGGTCTTGTGGGTGGTCATCGTGACGAACTCGCAGCAGGGTACCGGCGACGGGTGGAGACCGGCGGCGATGAGACCGCCGATGTGGGCGATGTCGGCAAGGATGAGGGCCCCGACCTCGTCGGCGATGACCCGGAACTTCTCATAATCGATCGTCCGGGGGTAGGCGCTGGCGCCGACGACGATGATCTTCGGGCGGTGCTGCTTTGCGAGGGTTTCGACCTCGTTGAAATCGATGGTTTCCGTTTTCCGGTCCACTCCGTAGAAAACGCCGCGATAGAATTTTCCCGAAAAACTGGCCGGGCTCCCGTGGGAGAGATGACCCCCGTGGGATAGGTTCATCCCGAGGATCGTGTCCCCCGGCTCAAGCACGGTGAAATAGACGGCCATGTTGGCCTGAACGCCTGCATGGGGCTGGACGTTTGCGTGTTCCGCCCCGAAGAGCTGCTTACTCCGCTCGATGGCCAGCCGCTCCACGATGTCGACGAATTCGCATCCCCCGTAGTATCGCCGGCCCGGATAGCCCTCGGCGTACTTGTTCGTCATGACGCTGCCCTGGGCCTCCAGGACGGCCTCACTGACGAAATTCTCCGAGGCGATCATCTCTAATTTTCCCGACTGCCGACGTGTTTCCTGGCGGATCGCCTCCGCAACCTCCGGGTCGGCCTGCATCAGATACGACATGAATTCCATTTTCTCCCGCTTTTCACCAACCGAGGGCGATAATGGGGACACGATGCGGCATCATGTCCCCGTGTGCCCAAATTTTCAATTGCTCTCATTCAAATCGATCTTGCGGATCTTGTCGAGACGCCTCTGATGGCGCCCTCCTTCGAAGGGGGTTGTGAGCCACGTCCGGACGATCCGCAAGGCCGTTTCCGGATCCGTTTTCCTTCCCGCGAGGACCAGGATATTGGCATCGTTGTGCATCCGGCTCAGGCGCGCCGTCTCCTCGTCGACGCAGAGGGCGGCCCGGACGCCGGGGAAGCGGTTGGCGACGATGGACATCCCCACGCCGGAACCGCAGATCAGGATCCCCCGCGGGAAAAGGCCGGCGGAAACCGCGCCGGCTGCTTTTCCGCCGAAATCGGGGTAATCGACCGCCTGATCGCCGTCCGTTCCCGCGTCCGTAACGACGAGGCCCATCTCCGTCAGGTGCGGCTTGAGCGCCTCCTTCAGGGAATAACCCCCGTGGTCCGCAGCGATGATGATCTTTTCCGACATTCCTATTCCTCCCATTTCCGGAAGATCAGGACGGCGTTCACCCCGCCGAATCCGAAGGTGTTGGACATGGCGGTCCGGATCTCCTTCTTTCTCGCCTGGTGGGGCACGTAGTCCAGATCGCACGCGGGATCCGGGTGATCCAGGTTGATCGTCGGGGGGAGCACCCCCTCGCCGATCGCCTTCAGGCAGAGGATCGCCTCCAGACCGCCGGCCGCCCCGAAGAGGTGGCCAGTCATCGATTTGGTCGAACTGACGGCGAGCCGTCGCGCATGTTCCTTAAAGACCGTCTTGACGGCCTCCGTTTCGCAGACGTCGTTCAGGGGGGTAGAGGTCCCGTGGGCGTTGATGTAGTCGATTTCCAAGGCGTCCATCCCCGCATCCTGCAGGGAGGCCTTCATGGCGCGGGCTGCGCCTTCATGCCCCGGCGGCGGGGCGGCCATGTGAAAGGCATCGCTTGTGAGGCCATAGCCGGCGAGTTCGCCCTGAATCCGGGCGCCTCTTGCCAGCGCATGCGGCAGGGCCTCGAGGATGACGATTCCGGAACCCTCGCCCATCACAAAGCCGTCGCGGTCGCGGTCGAAGGGGCGGCTCGCCTTTTCGGGTTCGTCGTTGCGCCGGGAGAGCGCACGCATCGCGTTGAATCCTGCCACGCTCATCGGGGTGACCGCCGCCTCCGTTCCCCCGGCGATCATGACCTCGGCATAGCCGTCGGCGATGATCCGGGCAGCGTCCCCGATCGCGCAGGTACCCGCGGCGCAGGCGGTGACGGTGCAGTTGATCGGGCCCTTTGCCCCGAAACGGATCGAGACATGGCCGGCGGCGAGGTTCGCCAGGATGGCCGGAATAGTGAACGGGGACATCTTCCGGGGGCCCCCCTGGAGGATCGCCTCTTTTTCCTTTTCGATGGTGGCCAGTCCGCCGATCGCGGAGCCGATGATCACGCCGGTCCGCTCCGCTCTTTCCGCTCCGATGACCAAGCCCGCATCGGCCATGGCCATTTCGGCGGCGGCCAGGGCGTAGATGATGAAATCATCGAGACGGCGCAGCTCTTTCTTGTTCACGTACCGGAGCGGGTCGAATCCCTTGACTTCACCGGCAATCTTCGTCTCGAAGGCCGTGCAGTCGAAGCGGGTGATGGGAGCGATGCCTGATTTCCCGCGGCAGATCCCTTCCCAGGTTTCCGCGACGCTGTTGCCAAGCGGCGTTACGGCGCCCATGCCTGTGATAACCACCCTTCTTTTCAACCATTCCCCCTATTGTGCCGCGGATTATCGGCCGGTGACGAAGCCTTTGCCGGAAGACGGCACAGGCCTTCGGCCGTTATTCATGCCATGTGACGCCCTTGTTCCGGAGGTAATCCAGAACGTCCTTGATCGAACGGATCTGTTGAAGTTCGTTATCGGCGATCTGGATGGAGAAGGTCTCTTCCATCTCCATGATCAGTTCGACGAGGTCGAGGGAATCGGCCCCCAGATCGTCGATGAACGACGCCTCGGGAACGCACTCCTCCCGTGTGACATCCAATTGCTCCATGATAATGCCGATGACCTTTTCTTCCAGTGTCATGTAAATTTCCTCCTGTCAGATTGAGCCCTGCTCCGGCAGGGATATGATAACATTATTAAAGGCATGGCTTTATTCTCCCATTCCGCCGCTCAATGCCGCCGCGGTCTTTTCCAGTGACGCCTCGTCTTCGACGTTGAGAAGACGAAGCCGCCGGTCGATCCGGCGGATCAGTCCGGAAAGGATCCTTTTGGGGCCGATCTCCACGATGGTATCGACGCCCATCTCCGCCATCCTTTCGATCGTCTCCCGCCAACGGACGGGGGAGATGATCTGCCGGACGAGCAGATCCTTCGTTCGTTCCCCTGAGTGGAGGAGGGAAGGGTCGCAATTGGGAACCACGGGGACGTCACAATCCCGAAATTCGACATTCCTGAGCGCGTCCGCGAATCGCCCGGCCGCACCCTGGAGGAGGCGGCAGTGACAGGGGACGCTGATCGGAAGAAGGACCACCCGGATGCCCTCTCTGTTTCCCGCCGCCGCGATCACCTCCGAGACGGCCGCCGTGTGCCCGGAAATGACAATCTGGCCCGGGGCGTTTTCGATGGAAACGGTCACGGCATGACCTTCACGGTCGCTGAAACGGCATAACGCCTCCACCTCCTCCCGTGGGAGGCCGAGGATGGCCGCCATGGCGCCTTCGCCCAGGGGAATGGCCTCCTGATGGAATTGCGCCCTCCGATGGACGAGGGAGAGAACATCGCACAGGTTGACGGCGCCGGCTGCATGCAGGGCCGCGTACTCCCCGAGGCTGTGCCCCGCCATGACGACGGGTTTCGCCTCTACCCGTCCGGAAAAGGCCCGCCAAGCCGCCAGCTCCGCCGTGAGGACCGCGATCTGCGTGTTCACCGTGAGATCGAGGAGTTCCTGAGGTCCCGTGAAACAAAGTGAAACCATGTCCCTGCCGAGGACGTCCCCGGCTTCGGCGAACAACTCCCTCACGCTTTGATGGCCCCGGTAAAGGTCCTGCCCCATACCGGGGTGTTGCGTGCCCTGTCCCGGAAAGACAAGACCGAATCTACCCATGGGTGTTTCCCCCGTCCGACGATTCAGGAGGCTTTTTCAATCGGGACGATTTCCCTGCCCTTATATGTGCCGCAATTCGGGCAGACATGGTGGGGAAGCTTGGGCGCGTGGCATTGCGGACATGCGGATGACGTGACCGGTGTCAGAAAATCGTGCGCCCTTCTCGTGTTTTTTCTGGATTTGGAATGTCTCTTGATTGGATTTGCCATAATGTGTAACCCCTCTCTCCTTAAGGTTGACCCTTGAATTGTTTCAAAA
>JAPLJY010000239.1 GCA_026388345.1 Deltaproteobacteria bacterium | reverse complement strand
ACAACTTCCTGTACTCAGTAAAACGTAACCCTTGAAGAAAATGCAAGACTTCAACCCGTAATAAATGATGCTGCTTCATCGCCGATCATGCTAATAGAATAAACATGTACATGAAAGTGAAGAGAGGGAGAATGATAATGAGATGTTTATCGAAAATTTCATTGTTCAAATTTTCTATAACCTGTCTCGCCGTTGTCGGTTTCCTTTTGCTCCCCTGTCAGCTCCAGGCTCAACGTGCGCTGGAGATCAAGAGCCGTGATGATCTGAGCCATAAAAGCGGGAAGCTGGGGGCGTACAGGGCATTGGTGATCGGCATCAACGACTACCAGGACAAGAAGATTCCCACCCTCAAAACCGCCGTCAACGATGCCAGAGAATTTGCCAGTCTGCTTAAAACCCGTTACGGTTTTCAGGTCACCCTGCTCTTGGATCGGCAGGCGACAAAACAGGCGATAATGGATAAAATGCGGGATCTTGCCGTGAATACATCCCCCGACGAGAGTGTCTTAATTTACTATGCCGGTCATGGAGATGTAGATCGGGTTTTGAATGACGGCTGGTGGGTTCCTGCCGATGCGACAGGCGGCAATCCTGTCACCTACCTGGACAATAATTATGTGCAGCGGGTCATGCGGGGCATGAAAGCCCGGCATGTCCTACTTGTGTCTGACTCCTGCTATTCCGGCACCCTTTTTGGTGAAGGTCGGTCTTTGCCGACCGTCATTGATGACCGGTATTACCTGAACCTCTATAACGAGAAAAGCCGCTGGGGGATGACCTCGGGGAACAAGACGCCGGTATCGGACAGTGGATCGGAAGGCCACAGCATCTTTGCCTACCAGTTGATCAAGGCGCTGACGAAAAACGAGAAGCCCTACATCACGACCCAGGAGATATACAGCCGGATCGCGCCGATCATTGCCAACAATTCGGAGCAGCAACCACTGTGCAGCCCCGTGCGGGACACGGGTGATCAAGGCGGAGGTTTTGTCTTCGTGGCCTCAAGAACCTCTTCCGTTTCCACTTCGGATTCCCCTTCTTATTCGACGAAATCGGCGCCGCGACCGGAATCTGATGAGCTGGTGCAACAGAAGGCTGCCCTGGAGCGTGAGAGGCAGGAATTGGCTCGGGAAAAGCAGGATCTGGAACGTCAGAAGACGCTCGATGCCGAAAGGGAACAGTTGGCTGCGGAGCGCCGCAAGGTTGAAGCAGAGAGGCAGCAGCTTGCGATGGCGAAACGACCAGCCGTCTCGACAGGGGGTGGGGCAGGCCGAGACGGTCGTTTCATCTCCTATAATAATGGAACTGTCTCGGACACAAAGACCAACCTGATGTGGGCAGCAAAGGACAATGGAAGCAATATCAATTGGGCAAATGCCGAGAGTTATTGCGAGAATTACCGTGGTGGTGGTTATACGGACTGGCGGATGCCGACGCAGGATGAGCTGGCGGGGTTGTATGACGCAAACAAATCACAGCAAGCAGAATGTAATTCATCTTATCAAAATCATGTTGCGACCGATTTGATTCATCTTACATGCTTTTTCCTCTGGGCATCAGAAACACGCGGTGCCGAGGCTGCCTACTTCAGTTTCCTCAATGGCTACCGGAACTGGTTTCCCCAGTCCGGCGCCATCAACGGCCGGGCACTCCCGGTGCGTTCTGGCAAATAGGCTATTTGGTCATTTGGTTCTTTGATCATTTTCTTTTGGGTACAGGGCGGAGCCCTGTTCGCTACAAAATTGGCGCTCCTGTTTTTTGCTGAGCATGCGTTATGGCCCAATACGAACACCTTCCCATCTACCGGGAGGCATTCAAATTCCTGATCTATTGCGAAACCATTGTTCAGCACTTTTCGCGATATCATAAATATACCCACGGCTCTGATCTGCGCGACACGGCGCGTACCGTAATCAAGCTGATCATCCGGGCGAATAACCAAAGCGATAAAGAACAAGTCCTCGAAAAACTGCGGGTGACGATCGAGGAACTCAAGGTGATCATCCGCATCTGCAAGGAGGTGAAGGCATTCAACAGTTTTAATTCATTTGAAACGGCGATAAACCATGTAGAGGACATGAGCAGGCAGACGGAAGGGTGGCTGAAAGGCGCGAGGAAAAAGCGTCTGGGACAGAATCCGGGCGCCGGGGGCGCAGGCCCAGGCAACCGGAGCGAGCCGAGGTAGTCCATTTGGGTCTCCTTCGCCCATGAGGCATATTGATGCAGGACGTCCTACCCGACAGGGATGGGCGTCCGGTGGCGGAAGCGATTCCGAGGAAGTAAGGAGACAAGCGGTTCCGAGGCTGCCAACTTCAATTTCAACAATGGCAACCGGAACTGGAATCACCAGTCCAACGACAACAACAACCGGGCACTCCCGGTGCGTTCTGGCAAATGGACGACGCTGACATCTTTTCACTGAGAAACCTTTATCGGGCGTACCTGAACTGCCGGCAGAGCAAACGCGGCAGCCGGTCCGCCCTGCAGTTTGAGCTCCATGCCGAGGGAAACCTCATCATACTGCAAAAGGAACTGAAGTCTCGCACCTACAGCCCCCTTCCTTCTACCTGCTTTGTCACGGAGAGCCCGAAACCCCGGGAGATATTCGCTGCCCATTTCCGCGACCGCATCGTCCATCACCTCCTCGTCAGCCAAATGGAACCAGGATGGGAGCGGCGCTTCATTCACGACAGCTATGCCTGCCGCAAAGGCAAGGGAAATCACGCTGCGGTAACAAGACTCCAGGAATTTATGCTTAAGGTGAGCAACAACCGCTCCCGTCCCGCCTTTTTCATGCACCTGGACGTCAGGTCGTTTTTCGTCTCCATCGACAAGCAGATCCTCTACGACATTGTCTGCCGTCGGGAAAAAAGACCGGAGATCATCTGGCTCATGGGCGTTGTCATCTTTAACAATCCTGCCGAGGACCCAATCAAAAAAGGTCAGATGTCACTGTTTGAACAGATTCCCCGCCACAAGTCCCTTTTCCATACGGGAGGGCGCACCGGCCTGCCCATCGGAAACTATACCAGCCAGTTTTTCGCCAATGTCTATCTGAACGAGCTGGATCAGTTCGTGAAGCATACCTTGAAATGCCGATATTACCTGCGTTATGTGGACGATCTGGTGCTGCTGGGCAATGACATTAGAGTATTGCAGGATTGGGAACTCAAAATCGGGGAGTTTATTGCCACACGCCTGCGGCTGGAGCTGAACATGAATACCCGCAGGGTGGCATCGATTCACAATGGCTGCAATTTCCTGGGCTATATCGTCCGTCCCACGCATCTTGCTGTTCGCAACCGGATGGTCAATAACCTCAAGAGCAAGATTATTCAGTATCAATCCAAGCTTGCCTGCCGCTGGAATAATACTGTCGTTTACAAACATGAAGAGAAACAGATGGTCAAGCTCCATTCAGTGCTGGCCTCTTATTTAGGTCAATTCAATCACGCCGCAACTCATCGGCTGATCTGTTTCCTGTTTCAGCGCTATTGGGTGTTGAGCAGATATTTTGCCATAAACGGCAAGGTCTTGCGGCGACTGGACCAGCCACCCCGCTTTCACAATCTCGCTGGCCAATATCGGTGGTTTTGCCGGAGGTATTTCCAGAGTATCATCTTCTTTCAGGTAGGCAGATATTTCGAGTTTTACGGTCGTCTCGGGAAGTTTGCGAGGAACGTTTTCCATCTAAGGCCGGGGACACCCAGGCCGCGCCTTGGCATAAGAGTCGGTTTTCCCGTTGCCAGGCTCTCCGTCTATCTCCGGATGGCGTTGGCGATATCTCCGCAGGTTCTTTTGATCAAACAGACGGGCAGATACAGCGGCAACGTAATGGAAAGGCGGGTCCATTTGAGTTTTACCCGTTAGCTGAAACCACAAAAGAGAATTATGATGTTTGATTGGGCATGCTGAACGTGTTTGTTTCTATAAAAAGTGCAGACCGTTTACTTCGACAGGATAATCAAGGAAGGTCAATATTTGAAACGGTAATCTTCACCTCAATTCCGAATTCAAAGGTGTGTAGTAGTAGGTG
>JAPLJY010000076.1 GCA_026388345.1 Deltaproteobacteria bacterium | reverse complement strand
ACCCCCGGCAGGACCCCGACCATCGTCCCGATCAGGCAGCCCACCAGGGAATAGAGCATATTGGTCGGTGTGAAGACCGTCGAGAAACCCAAGACCAGATTCTGAAAAGTCGTTTCCATCAGAAACCCCACCCCCCTCTCGGCAGAGGTACCCGAAGCAGGGAATCAAAGAGCCAGAAGGTGCCGAGGGAGAAGCCGAAGGTCAAGACCAGCGTCAGCCATAGTTTGATGCGTTCCATGACGCCGAAGAGAAATCCGAGGACCAAAAGCAGGGTCAGGCGATAGCCGATCGTCTCCATGAACAGGGAGACGAAGAGGCAACAGCCTAAAATCGCAACCGCATGGGGCGCCTCCGGCCAGGAGACGGAGCGGATCTTCTTCGCGTCTTTCCCGCGGGCGATCAGGATCGCTCCGAGGATGATCAGCAGTATCGCCAGAAACAGGGGGAAATAGCCGGGTCCGGGATGGCTCGTCGACCCCAGCGGCAACACCCTTCTCTCCCAGACGACAAACAACCCCACAAGGACCAGGAAAGCACCGCTCACTCGGTCAATCGTCATATCTGCTTCTTCCTTTTTATTCAACCCGACAGCGCAATTGAAAGTTGCCGGCCTTGATCCCCATCTCACTGCACTCGGAGGGGATCAGCATAGTATCAACCCCAGCCGATTGTCAAGACCGCTTTCATTCTCCGGGAGGGTCTTGTCCGCCGGTGCGGTGTTGAATAAAAAGGGGGAACGGCCTTGTGACCGCTCCCCCCTCGGTTTTTTCCGATCCCCTGTTTCCGGGACCGGGATGTTTGTTCCTGGTTAACCCATCACCCGATCCTACCGGATCCGCTGTTGCAGCGCCTCCAGGTCCCGGATCAGGATGTTGTTGTTTGCGAGGCCGATGAGGTTCTTTTCGCGCAGGGCGCGGAGCTCCTTGTTGACGCTCTCCCGCGTCGCGCAGATCATGCCGGCCAGGTCCTTCTGGGTAACGCTGAGTTTGATCGGTCCGTTCTCGCCTTCCCGGAAGCCGTTGCTCATGGCCAGTTCGATCAGCTTCTTGGCGAGCCGTGCGGCGACGTTCAGGAAAAAGATATCCTCCAGAAAATCGTCAGCCTTGCGCAGACGTTTGGAGAGGGCAGAGAGGATGGCCTTTACCGCCGTTTCGTTGTTCATGACGTAGGCCAGGAAATCCTTCCGGTTCAGGCCGTAGAGGTGGGTCTCCTCGACGGCGACGGCGTCCGCGGACCGTGACAGGCCGTCGAGCAGGGCCATCTCCCCGCAGAAATCGCCGACGGAAAGTACCGCGAGGATCATCTCGTCCCCGTCCCGCGACTGGCGGACGATCTTGATCTTGCCGGCAGTGATCATGTAGAGGGAGTGCCCCTCCTCTCCCTTCCGGAAGAGGGCATCCCCCTTGCGGAGGGTCTGTTTCCGGAGGAGCGCTGCAATGTGCCGGCTGTCCTCGGCCCGCAGAGACCGGAACAGGGGAACCTGCTTCAAGAGGATTTCAGGATGGGTCATGTCTTTCCCTCCCGGCCCCGCGGGGCCTGCTCTGTAAGGCAACGTCATTATGGCAGAATCACGAGCGGAACCCGAATCTCCTGGCCGGATTTCCCCCGCAAATCGGGGAGGCGGAGTTCCGTTCCCCGGGCGGTCGAGGTCGTGAGAACGGCCGGAAGAAGGAAAAAAGCAGCGGAAGGAGCGCACCCGACCAGAGGCGGCCGCCGGTATCGATGGCTATTTATTCGTAAGCCGGCATGAATGATCGGATCCCTTTTCCCCGGCGGTTTATCTTTTTCTACCACACTGCCGGTTTGATTTCAAGGACGCCGATTTTGAACGACCTCGGGAGAAATCCATATGCCGGGAGTCCCTTTTTGTAGGATCGGCGGCGGAACGGTACAAATTTGTTCCGTTCTTTGTTCCTCCACCCCCCCTGGCCTCTCCAAAAAATAAATGTATGTATTCAACATATTGCATCCATTACGCCGCATTGGCATCATCATTGCTCTATTCCATCCCGAACGGGATCGCCGCCCAAAGGGGCCTCCGCCCCGCAATACCGGGAATTTCGGCGGATCCTGAAAACCATTAGGAGGTATCCATCATGAATACGGGAGACACGACGTGGGTTCTGATCTCAGCGGTCCTGGTCCTGGGGATGACGATTCCGGGGCTGGCCTTCTTCTACGGAGGTCTGGTGCGGAGGAAGAACGTCCTGTCCATTTTAATGCAGTGTTTTATCATCGTCTGTGTCATCAGCCTGCAGTGGGTCCTCTTCGGTTATTCCCTCGCCTTCGGGCCGGATATCGGATGGGGGATCATCGGCAGCCTGAAATGGGCGGGACTCAACTTCGTCGGCGGTCAGCCCAACGCCGATTATGCGGCAACGATTCCGCACCAGGTCTTCATGATCTTCCAGGCGATGTTCGCCGTGATCACACCGGCGCTCATCATCGGGGCGTTTGCGGAACGGATGAAATTCTCCGCCTTTCTGATCTTCACCGTGCTGTGGACAACGCTGGTCTATGATCCCCTGGCGCACTGGGTCTGGGGTATGGGCGGCTGGTTGAGGAACCTGGGGGCGCTGGATTTCGCGGGCGGCATCGTCGTCCATGTCAGTTCCGGGATTTCGGCCCTGACGCTGGCGATCCTGCTGGGGAAGCGGTGCGGTTACGACCTGCAGCCCTTCCGGCCGCACAATCTGCCCTTCACCGTGCTGGGGGCGGCGCTGCTCTGGTTCGGCTGGTTCGGGTTCAATGCGGGAAGCGCGCTGGGGGCAAATGAGCTGGCCGCCAATGCCTTCGTGACAACCCATGTCGCCACGGCGGCGGCGGGGCTCACCTGGGCGCTCATCGAATGGCGGCACCACGGGGCGCCGACGGTCCTCGGTGCGGCGACGGGCGCGGTCGCGGGGCTGGTGGCCATCACGCCCGCCTGCGGCTTTGTCAACCCGATGAATGCGATCTTCATCGGCATCCTGGTCGCCCTGTTCTGCTACATCGCCGTGGTCCTGATCAAGGCAAAGCTCGGCTACGACGACTCCCTCGACGCCTTCGGGGTCCATGGGGTGGGCGGCATCTGGGGAACCATTGCCACTGGGCTCTTTGCGGAGAAGGCGGTCAACGCCGCCGGGGCGGACGGCCTGTTTTTCGGGAACCCCAAACAGTTTCTCATCCAGCTTTTGCTCATCGTCATCACGCCGATCTTCGCTGCGGGGATGACCTGGATCATCTTCAAGGTCGTGGATGGCCTGGTCGGAATGAGGGTGGAAAAGAGGGATGAGATCGTCGGTCTCGACTTGACCCAACAGAGCGAGTCGGCCTATACGGTCGTAGAATAGGAGGAAAGGATCATGAAATACATCGTTGCAATCATCCAGCCGCATAAGTTAGAGGAAGTCAAACAGGCGCTCGAAGCGGTAGAGGTGAATCTGATGACCGTCTCCAACGTCCTCGGACAGGGGAGGCAGAAGGGGTTCACCGAGATCTACCGCGGGGCCAAGGAGGTCGGCGGGCTCCTCCGGAAGGTCCGTCTCGACATCGCCGTGAACGAGGAGTTCGTGGAGCCGACCATCGCCGCAATCAACAAAGGGGCCCGGAGCGGCAAGGGGGAGGTGGGGGACGGGAAGATCTTCGTTCTGGAACTGGCCGACTGCATCCGGATCAGCTCCGGCGAACGGGGAGGAAAAGCCATCGGCTGACCGATTGCCGCCCCACGGCTCCGGCGGGTAGACAAAGGTTGAGATCTTTGGAAATACTGATCCCTCCACGCGCTGGACATTTTTCGACCCTGCACCTCCCAGCTAAAGCTGCAAAGACGAAACTCGCGCTTCGCGCTCAAACAGTCGTCTTTGCGGGCGCTACGCTGCGGGGGCAAGGGGCCCCGAAGAATCTCCAATGCGCGCTTCCGGGATTAGGATTTCCAAATTGCGCAAAGGTCCTATGTTGTGCTGCCGGACTCGATCCGGCAGTCACTCTTTTAAGCGGATTCCTGCCGGGGATTATCCTCGCCTCTGCTTTGGCGAGGGCAATCCCCGGCGTAGACGGGAAGAACAGAATGTTGGATGGTATCATCCATTGAATGTCGGGAGGAAAGGTCATGAAGTTTTCAACAGGATTCAAGAAAATGTTTTGGGTCGTTCTGTTCGTTGCCGGGATTCTAACAATCCCGGTCTCACCGTTGCTGGCCGAAGAGGAAAAGCCCACGGGTGATCTCACGGTATCAGCCCTGAGCCAGTACATCTGGCGAGGTTATGAGCTGAGCCGGAACAGCGTCGTGATCCAACCATCGATGACAATCGGCTACAAGGGATTTACCGCCAATCTGTGGGGGAATCTCGATACCAAGCCCTACTCCCCGGTGGACAGATCCTATACCGGGACATGGAACGAAACGGATTTCACCCTCTCCTACACCAAGACAGTGGGCCTGTTCAACATCGGCGGTGGATATGCCTATTACAGTCTTGCTGCCATGAACAAGGACGCCGCGGGTAGAAACGATGCCCAGGAGCTCTCCGCCACCGTCTCCCTCAACACGCTGCTTTTGCCCACGTTGACCATCTACAAGGAGATCGATCATTACCGCAACTGGTATTTCCAGCTCGGGATCTCCCACGTCGTTGAATTGAACAAGATGATCTCCCTGAAGCTGGCGGCTTCGGCAGGCTATCTGCTGAGCACCGATGCGGACACGTACCCGAAATTCGACGGCAACGCCCTGCCAACGACCGACAAGTTCAGCAACTTCCACGACGGGTTGGTATCGGCAAGCCTGCCGGTCAAGGTTACGGACCATATTACGGTGACGCCGACGATCTCTTATGTTTTCCCTTTGACCGGCGATGCGAAGGACGAAATCAAAGGTCTGGGGTTGAAAGGAACGACCTCACCGGCCGACCGCGACAGCTCATTTCTGGTCGGCGGGGTGAGCGTCGGCTTCAGCTTCTGACCTCCGTCGTTTCCCCAACGACCGGGGGTGCGGCCCCACAGGCTGCGCCCCCGGTCGCTTTCCCATTTTATTTCTCTTGACAACCCGAGGCATCCTTTTCTATATACAGAATTGTTGACAATATTGTCACCATTTAACGATTCACTTGAAAAGGAGAATGAGACCATGCGCCGCAGCTATATGTTCCTGTTTTTGGGATTTGTGCTTTCAGCAACCCTGTTCTTCATCGCACCGGCCGCTCCGGCCGCCGAGACGTTTCCCAGCCGTTCCATCACATTGATCGTACCGTACCCCGCGGGAGGGGCCACGGACCTGCTCGCGCGTCCCCTGGCCGACGAGGCCAAGAAGTCGCTCGGCCAGAGCGTGATCGTTGAAAACCGCGCCGGCGGCGGCGGGGCGGTGGGGGTCGGCGCCATCGTCGGCAAGAAGCCGGACGGATACCTTCTGTCGGTAGCCGTGGAAAGCCTGCACCGGAATTCCTATATCAACAAGCTCCCCTTCGACACGGTCAAGGATCTGACGCCGATCATCGCCTTCTCCGGCAACCTCTACGGCATCTGCGTCCGGGCCGATTCGCCTCACAAGACGCTGAAGGACCTGCTCAATTATGCCAAGGCCAATCCCGGCAAGGTGAGCTACATGGCCTCCGGCGTTGGGACCAGCGGCCACATCTCCATGGAGGAACTGGCCGTCAAGGCCGGCAACATCATTCTGTCCCATGTACCGTCCAAGGGGGACCAGGAGTCCTCGGCAGCCCTGATGGGAGGTCATGTGGACGCCATATCCACCTCCGCCGGCTTCATCCCCCTGGTTGAGGCCGGTCAGCTCCGACTGCTTGCCACCTACACCGCCAAACGGACCAAGAAATTCCCCAACGTGCCCACGGTGGATGAGCTCGGCTATGGCGTCGTCTGTGAGGCCCCCATCGGGATCTTCGGACCGAAGGGAATGCCCGCCGACATCGTCAAGACCCTGCATGACGCCTTCAAGAAGGCCATGGACAGCAAGGCTTTCCTGACGACCATGGACAATTTCCAGCAGCCGGCCGTCTACATGAATCCGGCCGAACTCGGCAAATACTGGGCCCAGGCCTATGTGGATGCCGAGAAGCAGGTCAATACCTTCATCAAAAAGAAGTAGCGCAAGTTCGGCGCCGTCTGCTTCAAAGACGCGGGCGGCGCCGCTGACTGCACCGGAGGAGAATCCTGTGAAGAAGACCTACTGCTTTGCCAATCTGTTCTGGCTCGCCCTTGCGGTCCTGGCGGCCGTGGGGGCTCGGCGCCTCGAGGTGGGAAGCCTCCACAACCCCGGCGCGGGCTTCCTGCCGTTCTACGCCGCTATCCTGTTCGGGGCGCTCGCCTTCGTGTCTCTCCTCCAGGACCTCAAGGAGATGGCCGGCCCCGCGACGGAGATCTGGGGAGGGGTGCGCTGGGGCAGATGGCTCACGATGGCGGCGAGCCTGTTCATCTACGTGGCGGTCCTGGAATGGCTGGGTTTCCCGCTCGCCACCTTCCTGCTGATGCTGGTGCTCTTCCGGCTGCTGGAACCCTACCGCTGGACGACCGTTCTTTTTTTCTCCCTGGCGACGATGGGGTCCGCCTATCTCTTCTTCGTCGTCCTCCTGGACAGCCGGCTGCCCCGCGGCAGTTTGTGGGGGTTTTAAACCATGGATATTTTGAACCAGCTCTTTATGGGATTCTCCGTCGCCCTGCAGCCGATGAACCTCCTCTACTGCTTTCTCGGCTGCATGATCGGAACGATGGTGGGGGTCCTGCCGGGCCTCGGACCGACCGCGGCCATGTCGCTGCTTTTGCCGGTCACCTTCCACACAGAACCCGTCTCGGCCGTCATCATGCTCTCCGGGATCTTCTACGGGGCCATGTACGGCGGCTCGATCACCTCCATCCTGGTCAACATTCCCGGCGAGGCCGCCTCGGTCGTAACCTGCCTGGACGGATACCAGATGGCCCGGCAAGGCCGGGCCGGCGCGGCGCTCGGGATCTCCGCCTTCGGATCGTTCATCGCGGGGACGCTGGGGATCATCGGCCTCACGTTCATGGCGCCGCCCCTGGCGAAAGCGGCCCTCAAATTCGGCCCGCCCGAATACTTCTCCCTGATGGTCCTGGGTCTGATCGTGCTCACCTTCCTCTCGTCCGGCTCCATGATCAGGGCGCTGATGATGGCCGCATTCGGCCTGCTGGTGGGCTCCGTGGGCACGGACACCGTTACGGGCACCGCCCGGTTCACCTTCGGTTTGACCGAGCTCATGGACGGGGTCGGCATGGTACCCGTGGTGATGGGCCTGTTCGGCATCTCCGAGATGCTGCTCAACATCGAGACGAAGATCGACCGCGAAATCTTCAAAACCCGGGTCAAGGGGCTCCTGCCCACCAGGGCCGACTGGATGCAGTCGAAGTGGGCGCTTGTCCGCGGGACTTTGATCGGCTTCTTCCTGGGCCTCCTGCCGGGCGGCGGGGCGGTCCTCTCCTCCTTCGTCGCGTACGCGGTGGAGAAACGGTGTTCGAAACACCCGGAGAAGTTCGGAACCGGAATGATCGAAGGGGTGGCCTCGCCCGAGGCGGCCAACAATTCAGCCGCGCAATCCTCGTTCATTCCCCTGATGACCCTGGGGATTCCCGCAAACGTCGTCATGGCCATGCTGCTCGGCGCCCTGATCATTCATGGGATCACCCCCGGGCCGCTCCTGCTCACGCAGCACCCCGAGATCTTCTGGGGCCTCATCGCCAGCATGTACCTGGGCAACATCATGCTCGTCATTCTCAACGTGCCCCTGATCGGGATGTGGGTCCAGGTGCTCAAGGTTCCCTACCCGATCCTGATGCCCCTGATCATCTTGTTTTGCCTGATCGGCTCTTACACCGTCGCCAACAGCGTCATGGACGTCTTCCTGATGCTTCTCTTCGGCCTGCTCGGTTATGTCATGAAGAAGCTGAAGTACGACGCCCCGCCGTTCATTCTGGCCTTCGTCCTCGGCCCCATCCTGGAATACTCGCTGAAGCAGTCCCTGATCTTCTCCAAGGGCAGCTTCATGATCTTTGTGACCCGGCCCATCGCCGCCACCTGCCTGGCGGCGGCGCTTGTTTTGCTGCTGATGCCGCTCCTGCCGCGCATCCGCAGCCGCCGGCCCGGCGCCACGATAGAGTCGGACATCGGGTAAAAGGGGCGCCGCCCGCTTCTTCGGATCGGATCCCACCCTGCCGGCCGTGTTATACATGTTCCAGTACTTCCTGATCCTTCTGCCCATACGCTGGATGGCGCCGCGGCTGAAGCGATAGGACTCCACACCGCCGCCCAGTTTACCCAGACGGCTGTTTCAATCCCCGCCCCCCGCGCGGGGGGCGACTCGACGCCAATATGCGGTTCATGATCATCTCGGTGTTTCAATCCACGCCCCCCGCGCGGGGGGCGACATGACCCCACGAATCCGCG
>JAPLJY010000319.1 GCA_026388345.1 Deltaproteobacteria bacterium | reverse complement strand
TCAGAGTGAATTTTCACCGGTGGTCGAGGCGAAGACCGCCGTGACGCCGAACCCGCCCGTGATCCTTAA
Source organism: Deltaproteobacteria bacterium (assembly GCA_026388345.1). The sequence goes on along the minus strand of JAPLJY010000319.1, from coordinate 19,970 downwards.
AACGGATGGCCACGTGAAGGGGATTTCCCTCGTCTGGTCGCCCGGTCCCGGCAGCGGGGATCCCCTCCGGCTTAAAGGATACAGGCTCTACCGCGCCAAATCGGAACAGGGGCCTTACCGTGAGATTGCCAACCTCCAGACGACCAACCTGGGAGACGCCACCGCCGCCCTTGACCGTCTGCTGAAGGTGTCACACCTGGACAAAGCCCTCGGGGACGGCGAGGAATATTACTACCGTGTCACCGCCTTCAACGAAAAGGACCTGGAGAGCGAGTTTTCCAGGTCCGTCAAGGGGTCGACATTGCCGACGGTCGGAGCGGTTGCTGCCGAGGGGGAGCTGATCCGCGAGATCCGCCTCTCCTGGAAGCCCATCGATTCGCCCTTCATCAGAGGGTATTACGTCTATCGGAGTGCCGCGGAGAAGGAAAATTTCGTCCGGGTCAGGCGGGTAGAGGCCGCCCCCTCGGCCGTCGATCGCAAGATCGAATATGCCGACCGGGACGGTCTTGGGGATCTGCTCCGATACCACTACCGGATCACCGCTGTCGAAGAGGCTGAAACGGAGACGTCGCCTTCACTGGTGGTCTCTGCCGTCACCCGGGGAAAGCCGCCCGTGCCGGAGGATCTCAAGGCCGTGGGTGGTCTGGTGAAGAAGGTGGAACTGAGTTGGAAGGCCTCGACTGCGGAAGAGGTGGAAGGATACAAACTCTACGGGACCAGGGAAAAAGAGGGCGAGTTGCTCCTCTTGAAAACGCTTCCGGGCCGGCAGACGGACCGCTATGCCGACAATTCCCGTGGGTATGACAAGTTGGAAGATGGTACGACCTACCGCTACCGGCTGACGACCTACAACCGGGTGGCGGTCGAGAGCGAGGCCGCGCCGGTGATAACCGCCCGGACCAAACCGAGACCGGAGAAGGTCTCCGGGTTCCAGGGGGAAGCAGCGAAGGCGAAGTCGGTTCCGCTGCGCTGGTCGCCGAATCCGGAAAAGGACATCGCCCAGTATCATCTCTTCCGGGCGGGGGAGGGAGGGGATTTTGAGCGCATCGCCAAGCCCCGGGAGACCGCCTACCTCGACCAGGGGTTGAAGGACAACGCTTTGTATCGCTTCAGGCTCCAGGCGGAGGATAGGGACGGGCTCATCGGTGATTTTTCCGAAACCGTCTCGGTCCGAACCAAGGCGAGGCCGGGAATCCCGGAAGGCGCAAGCGGCGCGATCGTAGAGGGGAAAGCGGTCCTCACCTGGAAGGCGGCGGCGGAACCGGATGTCGCCGATTACACGGTTTATGAAAAGAGGCTCTTCGGGATGGAAAAGATCGCTACAGTCCGGGAGACCCGGTTCAGCGAAGCCGCGCCGCCCAAGGGAAAGACCAAGACCTACGTGATCACGGCGACGGACAGGGACGGTCTGGAAAGCGACCCCGGTCCCGAAATAACGATCACGGGTCTGTAAGGGGGCACCTTGCGGGGTCCATCTGGGGACACCTTGCGGCAAGGTGTCCCCAGAATACGCCTTCGCCGGTGCGCCCGTTTGCAATCAGGGGGAAACGATGAAAGAAAATGATAACAGAAAGCGCAGATCGCATCGGTCGATCGTCGGGCTGATCCTGCTTGTTTTTTTTGGGGACACCTTGCTGCAAGATGTCCCCAAATTGGCGGCAATGGCCATGGCCGCGGAGACACGAAAAATCGTGGAGACGGGGAAATTCGAGGTGGTTGCCGGAAGCGATGACAAGGCCTATCTGGTCGATACGGTGACGGGCGCCGTCTGGGTGCTGACCTATCGGACGATGGCCACCGGCCGGGAACCGATTGCGATTCCTTACAAGTTCATCCTGCGCACGCCGAAGGATCAGGGCGAGTTCCTGGCTGAGACTCCGAGTACAAGTATATCCATGCCGCTGAGCGGAAGCCAGTAGCGTAACGCGTGAATCCGCGTCTCAAGGAGAAGGGGTTGATCGGCGGGATCGGAGGGCCGCTCCGGGTCGGGACGCTGATGTGAGAATGGATATTTTAACCGTTCATCCCGTTGCGGGCCATGGACGACGATTCGGGAGGTTTGCCATGAAATCGTTCTGGGGAAAAGAGACGGCGACGGCGCTCGCTCTTTTGCTGACGATTCTGATCGGCGGCTGTGTAATCGCCACGAAGCAGACAATCATTACCCCCGAGATCCTCTCCCTGTTCGAGGGGACCTACAAGGTCGATCCCTACATGGAAAAAAACCGGCCGCTCTCGGTGGCGGTTCTCCCCTTCTTCGATCAGTCCAGAAGCAAGCAGGGGTTTGAAACGGTCCGCCGGGGTTTTTACAACCACTTCAGTTCGCTGCCGTTCAAGGACATGGAGCTTTACCGGATCGACGATCTGCTGAAAAAAGCGGATCTGACGGACCCTGAACAGATCAACAAGACAGACCCCCGGAAATTGGGAGAAATCCTCGGGGTCGATGCCGTCGTCTTCGGGGAGATCTCCAATTTCGACAAGCTCTTCGCCGTCGTCTATTCACAGGTTTCGGTCGGGGCGGAGGTGAAGATGTACGAGACGAAGACGGGCCATTTCCTCTGGAGCGGACAGCACGTTGTCCGGATCCACGAGGGCGGCCTCTCCACGACGCCGATCGGCATCATCGCGGTGGTGATCGCGGCCGCGATGAACCTGCGGGACATCCAGCTCCTGCGCGCCTGCGACGATCTCTTCCGGGAGATGGTCAAGACGATCCCGACGCCGCCTCTGGCCGCCGCGTTCAGGCCGCCGACGATCACCCTCCTCGTTCAGGATACGAAGAACCTTCCAAAAAAGGCGGGGGATGAGATCCGCGTAGTCATGCAGGGGACGCCGAAGATGCGCGCCGCGTTTTCGATCGGGGAATTCAAGAAGCGGATCGACATGCAGGAACAGGAAGACGCGCCCGGGGCTTACCTCGGGGTCTACCGGGTCGTTCCAGGGGACAATGTTGCAGGCGCCCTGATTACCGGCCGTCTGACGGATGACGCCGGAAACACGGCCGAGTGGGTCGATGCCCTGGGAACGGTCACGCTCGACACGACACCGCCGGAGAAACCGAAAGCGCTCCGGACCGTCGGCCGGGACAAGCTGGTTCTGCTGAACTGGGAGAAATCCGCTGCCGCGGATCTGGCTGGCTACCGCATCTACCGGAGTCCGACCCCGCTGTCCGGATACCAGGAGATCGTAAAAACCGAATTCAACGAGTTCCGGGATCCGGTTCCGGAAAACGGGGTGCGGTATTACTACCGGGTTTCGGCGATGGACCGGGCCGGGAATGAAAGCGAAAAATCGGAGACGATCGCCGGCATGCCGGTTGCGCCGGGACCGACGCCGGTCGGAGGGGCGATCGAGGCCGATACGACCTGGTATGCGGGGGCAAGCCCCTATATGATCGAAAACGACGTCATCGTCCGGGACAAGGCGGTGTTGACGATTGAACCGGGGACGGAGATCCTCTCGCGGGGCGGCGCCCTCGTGGTCGAGGGACAGCTCCAGGCCCAGGGGGACGGCGAGCACCTGATCCTCTTCGCGTCGGCCGAAGGGGTTGATCGGTGGGCGGGGATCCGTTTTGTCAATGTCAAGGAAAAGGAGAATCTTCTCAAATTCGTCCGCGTCCGGAAGGCGAAGGTCGGGATCTCCTGCGAGGCCTCTTCCCCCCGGATCGAGGCCTGCGAGCTCACGAATAACGATACGGCGCTTGCGATCCAGGGGGCCTTCTCCTCGCCGGTTGTGACGGGAAACACGATCCACAAGAACGAAGGAGCGGCCGTGCTGATCTCCGACGGATCGAAGCCGACCCTTTCCGATAACCGGATCCAGGACAACGCCGCGGAGGGGATTGTCGTACGCTCCGCTGCCCCGGCCATCCTCCGCAACGCGGTGACGAAAAACCGGGGCGGGGGGATCGCCGTGATGGGGGCGCAGGCCTCCGTGACGGAGAACAACCTCACCGACAACGGCCCCTTCGACCTTGCAGGGGAGATGAAGGGCGAGGCGGTTGCCGCACTGAACAACTGGTGGGGAACGGCGAAGGGGCTTGAGGTCTTCGCCCGGATCCGGGGCCGGGTCGACGTCCGCTCGGTTCTCGGCGCCCCCTATCCGGAGGGGAAGTCGGTGGAACTGCCGATCCTGGAATCGAAACTTTCCGGCCTGCTGAAGGCCGACGGCTTTTTGATCCTCTCCCGCAGTCCCTACCGGGTGACGGGCGACGTGACCGTGGACGGGGGCGCCGTTCTCCACATCGAGCCCGGCGTGGTCGTTCAGTATGACCGGAACACATCGGTCATCATCGAGGACGGCGGTGTCGTCGCCCGGGGTACGCCTGAACTGCCCATCGTCTTTACCGCCTCCGGGGCGTCGCCGGCGCCGGGTTCCTTCGGGAACGCCGTCCGCTTCGCGAAGCGGACGCAGGTGAACAGCGTCTTCAGTTACTGCGTCGTGCAGTACGCCACGACGGCCTTCGACATCTATTACGGGACGCCGGAGATCTCCTCCTGCCATATCGCCCGGAACGCCCAGAGCGGCGTATACTGCCGGAACGATGCAGCGCCACAGATCTCATACTGCACGTTCGAGGACAATCTGGGAGAGGGGGGCGTGAAGGGGGTTGGCATGTCCAATCCATCGATTCACAACAACAATTTCAGCAAGAATGCGGTTTCCGTCCAGGGGTTTTCCTCCATCTACATCGACGCCCGGAACAACTGGTGGGGCGCCGATCCCCCGGACACCGGCATGATCTGGGGGGATCCGGACAAGGGCATCAACATCAAGCCCTGGCTCCCGGCGCCGGAGCAGAGGGCCTTTCGGGGAAGGAACTGAGTTTTTTGGGAATCGACGGGGACACGATGCGGCATCATGTCCCCATTGGTGGTTTGAGTTTGGCAACGGATGAGAAACGGCTCATGCGATCAACAAGGAGGTATCTATGAAATCAAGGCTTTGGGCGGCTGCGGCGATCACCGCAGCCATGATCCTGTGTCTCACGGGGGTGGCGGTCGGCCAGGATAAGGTCGGTGCGCCCGAATGGAACCAGATCATCGAGCAGATGGGCAACAAGGGGGTGGTCAACTGGACCGACGGCTATGTCGAGGCGGTAGGGATCGGCGCCCCTCCGCAGCGCTACATCGGAACGCCCCAGGCACGTCCCAACGCCCTACGGGCGGCCCGGGTCGTGGCCTATCGGGATCTGCTTGAGGTGGTCAACGGGGTGCGGGTGGATTCGACCACCATGGTCAAGGATTTCATCGTGGAGAGCGACGTCATCAACACCCAGGTCCAGGGGATCGTCAAGGGGGCGAAGGTGATAAAGGAGGAATATATGTCCGACGGGACCGTGGAGGTGACCGTCCGGATGCCCCTCTCAGGGAATTTCGCCTCGGTGGTCATTCCCAGAATCCTGGAAAAGAGACAGGCTCCGTCCACGCCGCCACCGGCGCCGCAAGCGCCTGCCCCGGCGCCGGCATCCGAGGTCTTCACGGGTCTCGTAGTGGATGCCCGCGGGATCCAGGCACGGCCGGCCATGTCCCCCCGGATCATCGATGAAAAAGGGCAGGAGGTCTACGGGTCGATGAACGTCGAGCGTGAATACGCCGTTCAGCAGGGGATGAGCGGCTATGCGCGCGACCTGACGGCGGCCCAGAGCAATCCCCGGGTGACCAACAGCCCGTACAGTGCGAAGGGGCTCAGGACCGAGGGGGCGGGGCGGTCGGACATCGTGATCTCGAACGCCGAGGCCGAAAAGATCCGCGCCAGTGGGGATAATCAGAGTTTTCTGAAAAAGTGCAGGGTGATGATCGTCCTCGACTAACGCCGGGGACCACACGGCGAAACCGGTGTCTCAAGCTTTTGACCGCAACGGCCGGCCACAGGGGCGTTGCGGTCTTTTTACATGGAGACCCTTGAAAATCGTGATCCCTCCGCGCGCCGGACCTTTTTCGACCCTGCGCCTCCTCGCTTCGCTGCAAAGACGAAACTCGCGCCTCGTGCTCAAACAGTCGTCTTTGCGGGCGCTCCGTAGCGGGGGCAGGGAGCCCCGAAAAATCTCAAATGCGCGCTTTAAGGGATCCGGTTTCCCAGTTGCGCAGGTCTCGAATTGAAGCCTTAAAGGGGGAAACATTGCCGGGGAAAATCATTGTTCTGCCGGAGACGCTGACCCACCGGATCGCTGCGGGCGAGGTGGTCGAAAGACCGGCGTCCATCGTCAAGGAGTTGTTGGAGAACGCGCTGGATGCGGGGGCTACGGAAATCTCCGTGGAACTGGTGAAGGGCGGCTGTCAGGCCATCCGCGTAACCGACAACGGGGAAGGGATCGCGCCGGAGGATGTGCCCCTGGCCTTTGCCCGCCACGCGACGAGCAAGATTGCGGTCTTCGAGGACCTTTACCGGGTCCGTTCCTTCGGCTTCCGGGGCGAGGCGCTGCCCAGTATTGCCTCGATCTCCCGCGTGGAGATGGTGACCCGCCGGACCGAATCACCCGTCGGCACGCGGATCATCATCGAGGGTGGGGAGATTCAGGAGCAGACCGATGCGGGCTGCCCGGCCGGCACGTCCATAGAGATCAGCCGTATCTTTGAACCGGTTCCCGTCCGCCGCAAGTTCCTCAAGGGCGAGATGACCGAACAGGGGTACTGTCTTGACTGGATCACGCGCCTTGCCCTCGCCAAGCCGGGGATCCGCCTTCAGGTCTCCGCGGGCGGCCGGACGCTGATGAATGTTCCGGCCGCAAAGGATCTTGCGGAGCGGATCGCCCTTACCATGGGCCGGGATTTTTGGGGACAGCTTGTCCCGGCGGCGGGGGAGACGGATGGTGCAGCGCTCAAGGGGTTTGTGTCCCGTCCGGAATTCACCCGCTCCAGCACCGCCCAGATATACCTTTACGTGAACGGCCGGTTCGTCAAGGATTATCTGCTGAACCACGCGGTTATGACGGCCTTCCGCCGGATGATCGAGCCCCGGCGCTATCCGGCGGTTGTCCTTTTCCTGGATGTGCCGCCCGGCGAGGTGGACGTGAACGTCCATCCCACAAAGATGGAGGTCCGCTTCCGGAATCCGCGGGGGATCTACGCACTGATCGTGGAGACCTTGGGCAGTGCAATCGGTGCGGGGAACGGGGACACGATGCCGCATCGTGTCCCCGTGGCTGAGAGATCGGGATCGCAGGACGCAACACGCAGCGCCTATGCCGAACGCGTTGAAGAGGCCCTGAAGCGGTACCGGATCTCCTCGGGACCGGATAAACTCTTCTTCGGGCGACAGGCCGTATCACCTCCGGAAACGCTGCTGTCACCGGCGGCGACGATTTCCCGCGATTCCCGGCCGGAAACGGAACGGCAGGAAGAAAAGCGCCGCTTTTCCGATCTCGTTTATCTCGGCCAGGTGGCGGGGACATACCTCGTCTTTGCGGCGGAGGAAGGGATGGTTCTCGTCGATCAGCATGCCGCCCATGAGAGGATCCTGTTTGAGGGGCTGAAAAAGCGGGCGGCAGAAACGCAAGGGGGCGCGCCCGGGCAGCGTCTCCTGATGCCCGAGGTGGTCAGTCTTCCCCCCCGCGATCTTTCCTTCCTGACGGAATCCATCCCGATTCTCGAGGAGGCGGGGATGGAGGTGGAGGCCTTCGGCGGGGATTCCGTCGTCGTGAAGGCCATTCCCGCCTTCCTGTCCGATGCGGAGGCGCGGACGCTGATCGGCGATCTCCTGGCCGAATGCATGGAAGGGGATTCCAACCTGCCGCTTGCGGAGAGGCGGGAGAGGATCTTCACCGCCCTCGCCTGCCGGGCGGCCGTCAAGGCAAACCGGGGCCTGAGCGGCCCGGAGGTGGAAAGCCTCTGCCGCGATCTCGATGCGCTCCCCCGCACCGCCACCTGCCCGCACGGGAGACCCCTGACGGTTGTCATCTCCAAAGGAGAGTTGGAGAAACTGTTCAAGAGGAGATAGCCCGGGCATGACCGTTCCTGACGACCCCAAACCCAGGTTGATCTGCATCCTTGGACCGACCGGCGTCGGAAAAACGGGGATGGCCCTGGAACTGGCCGGCCGGTGGGGCGGCGAGATCGTCAGCGCCGATTCCATGCAGGTTTACCGGCACATGGATATCGGCACAGCGAAGCCGACGCCGGAGGAGCGGGGGCGCATCCCCCACCACATCCTCGATGTGGTCGATCCGGATGAGCCCTTCGACGCCTCGCGCTATGTCGGGCTGGCACACGGGGTGATCGACGCTCTGCGGCGCCAGGGGAAGCCGGTATTCGTCGTCGGGGGGACGGGGCTCTATGTCCGGGCCCTTCTCGGAGGGCTGATCGACGGACCGGGGGCGGACGAGGCCCTGCGGCGGGAACTGAAGCAGGAGATGAACAGCCGGGGGAAGGCCCATCTATACGAGCGGCTGCGGGCCAGGGATCCCCGGGCCGCCGACCGGATCGATCCGCATGACGGCGTCCGGATCATCCGCGCTCTGGAGGTCCTGGAGCTGACGGGCCGGTCCATTGTGGAGCATCAGCAGGAACACCGTTTCGGGGATGCACCCTACGCGGCCCTGCGGATCGGCCTCCGGCTGGACCGGGAGAGCCTGAACGACCGGATCGACCGGCGGGCGGAGCAGATGATTGCGGACGGCTTTGCAAAAGAGGTCCGGCGGCTTCTCGATAAGGGCTATGAAGAATCTCTCAAATCAATGCAATCCTTAGGGTATAGGCACATGATTGACTGCCTTGCGGGACGGCAGAGTCTGGAGCAGACGGTAGGTCTCATCAAAAGGGACACACGCCGCTACGCGAAACGACAGATGACCTGGTTTGCCGCCGATCGGGAGGTTGGCTGGCTCGACCCGGGGGATGTCGAGACGGCGTCCGGGCGGATCGGGGCCTTTCTGGGCCGGTAGTGAAAGGGATGGCGGAAGGGGAACTCCGCAACATTGCGTGCCGCCCGTTTTCGTGGCCTCTTCGGATGGTCAAATTCGGGAAAGCGGGGAATCCGCCAGCGAGCCATTCCCGCAGCTTGCTGCGGGGTAAGCGAGCATAGACGAATGTTTTATTCCTCTTAAGGATCGAAGATTCTCCGCAACTTGCTGAGGAGATCTTCAATTTGCTTGACTTGAAAAGGGTATGAAGATAAGAAACAGCGAAGACTTGGAGGGGGAAATATCTGCATTGAAACGGGGAGTTCCTACAGAAAGGAGAAGGCGATGGTAAACCGAATGAAACCCATGAACCTGTTCCGGTTCCTGGTGGTTTTGACCGCAGGTGTCCTGATGATTTCCTGCGGACCGAAGGCGCAACAGCCCCTGAGCCAGCTCGATACACCGGAGCAACACACCTTTACCGGCATCCGATTGCTGGATCAGGAGAAATTCGCCGATGCGGGACGTGAATTCGAACTCGCCCTAAGGCTGGATCCGCGGTATGCGCGGGCCCATGCCGGGATCGGACTCGTCAAGGCCTGCCAGGGGGATTTCACGGGTGGACTGGAGTCCCTCAAGCAGGCGGAGAAGCATACCCGGAGCGATCAGGAGAAGATCTTCGTCCTGGTGGGGTTCATCCGTGTGTACACCCTGAGCCATTCGGTGTGTCTGCGCATCGGAACCGTATGCAAGCCTGATGAGGCGTGGCTTGCATATTCGAAGGATGCCTTCGACCGGGCGGTGCTGATCGATCCGAAGGCCGCCTCCGCCTATTATTTCATGGGGGAGGCCTATCTGGCGGCTCTCGATCTGGATCAGTCCGGCCGGATGTTCAGCCGGGTCCTGGATCTGAACGGGGAATACATCAAGGAGGCCGACGGCCGATGGAAGCTGGTGCAGAAGATCCAGCGGGCGATGCCGGGGACCGCGACGGGGAAAAAGATCGCCCTGGTCGAACGGATCACCCGGGCGGATGCGGCGGCACTCTTTCTGGAGGAGCTGAAGATCGACGTCCTCTACGCCCGCCGAACGCCGAAGACCTTCGACACGGCCTTCAAGGATCCGGAAAAGGCGAAGTCGACCGCCGCCGGGCGGACCAGCGCGGCGGATATCGGCAGCCATCCGCTTCGGGCGGACATTGAGGGGATGATCCGGATCGGGATGCGGGGTCTCGAGGTCTATCCGGACGGGAATTTCCGGCCGGATGAGCTGGTGGACCGGGCGACCTATGCGATGATGATCGAGGATATCCTGATCAAGATCTCGGGGGACAACGCGCTGGCGACGCGATTCATCGGCGGTTCTTCCCCCTTTCCCGATCTGCGGGCCGATCTTCCCTATTTCAATGCGGTGATGGTGGTGACCTCGCGGGGGCTCATGGAGGCGAGGGATATGGTATCGGGCGCCTTTTCACCGCTGGAGCCGGTGGGAGGGGCGGACGCCCTGCTCGTAATCCGCAAGATGAGGGAAGAGTTGCGCTATTGAATGCTTAAACCGGTTTGAACGGGGGCTTGCGGTGCGGATGGGCGGCATTGGTTAGGCTGCCGCCCGTCGGACCGGAAGCCCCTGGTTTTTTGGGCTGCCGTTTCGGTTGAAGAACCGGAAAGCGGTTTAGATCTCACGTACGACTGGAGAGGATGAATGGGAAAAGGTTCATTACCCAAGGTGTATGAGCCCCGCGATGCGGAGGAAAGATGGTATCCGTACTGGCTGGATCATGATTATTTTCATGCGGCGGACAGGGGTTCGATGAAGCCGTTTTCCATCGTCATTCCGCCGCCGAACGTCACGGGAATTCTCCACATGGGGCATGCCCTGAACAATGTCCTCCAGGACATCATCGTCCGTTACAAAAGGATGCAGGGGATGAATGTCCTCTGGATGCCGGGGATGGACCATGCCGGGATCGCGACGCAGAACGTCGTCGAACAGGAGCTGGCGAAAGAGGGTCTCACCCGGCACGACCTCGGCCGGGAGAAGTTCATCGAGCGGGTGTGGGAATGGAAGGCCCGATACGGCGGGGTCATCATCCATCAACTGAAGCGCCTCGGCTGTTCCTGCGATTGGGCGCGTGAGCGCTTCACGATGGACGAGGGGCTTTCGAGGGCCGTCCGGGAGGTTTTCGTCCGCCTTTACAACGACGGCCTGATCTACCAGGGCGATTACATCGTCAACTGGTGCCCCCGCTGCCGGACCGCCATCTCCGATCTGGAGGTCGAATACCACCCGGAGGCGGGGCGCCTCTGGAACATCCGGTATCCTTTCGCCGAGGGCGAGGGGGGGATCGTAGTCGCCACGACGCGGCCGGAGACGATGTTGGGGGATACGGCCGTGGCCGTCCATCCCGACGATGATCGGTACCGTCATCTCGTGGGGAGGGAGGTCATCCTTCCCCTGGTGAACCGGAGGATCCCCGTCATCGCCGACGATTACGTCACGATGGAATTCGGGTCCGGCGCCGTCAAAATCACGCCGGCCTCCGATCCGAACGACTTTGCCATGGCGGGCCGCCATGGGCTTCCGATCCTCCGGATCATGGACGAGAACGCCGTGATCAACGAAAACGGCGGGGCCTATCGGGGTCAGGACCGCTACGAATGCCGGAAGAACGTCGTCCGGGACCTGGAGGCGGGTGGATATCTCGTAGGCACCGAGCCGTATACGCACAATATCGGCCAGTGCTACCGTTGCAAGACCGATATCGAGCCTGCCGTATCAAGGCAGTGGTTCGTCCGGATTGCTCCCCTCGCCAAAGAGGCGATCGCCGCGGTGGTGACGGGTAAAACCCGCATCGTTCCGCCCACCTGGGAGGCCACCTATTTCGAGTGGATGAACAACATCCGCGACTGGTGCATCTCGCGGCAGATCTGGTGGGGCCACCGGATCCCCGTCTGGACCTGCGAGGGGTGCCGGAAGGTGATCGTCGCCGCGCAGGATCCCGACTGCTGTCCCGACTGTGGCGGCGCGAAGTTGCGTCAGGAGGAGGATGTCCTCGATACCTGGTTCAGCTCCGGGCTGTGGCCTTTTTCGACGCTCGGCTGGCCGGAGCAAACCCCGGCGCTCCGGACCTTCTACCCCACATCGTTGCTGGTGACCGGTTTCGACATCCTCTTCTTCTGGGTCGCCCGGATGATGATGATGGGGCTCTACGTGATGAAAGACGTCACCTTCCGGGATGTTTACCTTCACGCCCTCGTCCGGGACGAGAACGGCGAGAAGATGAGCAAGTCGAAAGGGAACAGCATCGATCCCCTGGAGATGATGGACAAATTCGGGACGGACGCCTTCCGCTTCACGCTGGCTGCCTTCACCGCCCAGGGGCGGGACGTCCGGATGTCTGAGGAGCGGATCGAGGGGTACAAGTTTTTCGTGAACAAGATCTGGAACGCAACGCGATTCTCCATGATGAACTTGGAGGATTACGATGCTGCGGTTCCCGTCCGCGGGATGGATGAGTCCATTGCCGACCGCTGGATCCGGGCGAGGCTGAACCGCACGATCGCCGAGGTGGTCCGGGGGCTGGATGAATACCGTTTCAACGACGCCGCGGCGGCCGTCTACCAGTTCGTCTGGCATGAGTTCTGCGACTGGTACCTCGAACTGACCAAACCGGTCCTCTACGGCGGGGAAAATCCGGCGGGGAGGCGGGCCGCCCAGAAGACCCTTCTCGCGGTCCTTACGACCTCTCTCAAGCTGATCCACCCCTTCATGCCCTTCCTGACCGAGGAGATCTGGCAGACCCTGGTCGCGGACGGCACCTCGGTCATGGTCAGCGAATTCCCGGCGGCGGACGATGCCTTCCTGGATTCCGAGGCGGAGAAGGAAATGGCGCAGATCATGGAGGTGATCACCCGCATCCGGAACATCCGCGGGGAGATGAACGTGGCGCCGTCGCTGAAACTGAAGGTGGCCCTCACGGCCCCCTCCGAAGATCTGAGGGGGTCCCTGGAGAGGGGACGGATCTATATCAAGAATCTGGCCAATCTGGAGGGGCTGGACATCACCGGAGAGATGGCCGAACCGAAGGGGGCCGCCACGGCGGTGGCCGGTCCGGTGCACGTCTACGTCTTTCTCGCGGGCGTGATCGACGTCGAGGGAGAGAAGGGTCGTCTCGCAAAGGAGATCGCAAAGGTGGAAAAGGATCTGGCCGTCGCAGCGAAGAAACTGGCAAATCCGGAATTTCTCGCGAAGGCGGCCGAGGCGGTCGTGAAGAAGGAGCAGGAGAAGGCCCGGGCGATCGGGGAGAAGAAAACAGCCCTAAGTGCGGCCTTGAAGCGAATCGCATCGATTGAAATCGGCGGTTAGGGGAGAAAAACCATGTGGCCGCGTCATGTGTTGACGGAATTGATCCGGACGGCCCTCGCGGAGGACGTCGGGATGGGGGACGTCACGACCGGGGCAGCGCTCCGGGGGGATGAGAAAGGCCTTGCCCGGGCAACGGCCAAGGCGGAACTGGTCGTAGCCGGGATCGAGGTCTTCGGAGAGGTCTTCCGCACACTGGACCCCGCCCTGACCTTCACAACCTGCCGACGGGATGGTGAGGAGGCGGGAATGGGTGATATTCTTGCAGAGATCTCCGGCAGCCTCGCCTCCATCCTGACCGCGGAGCGGGTCGCCCTGAACCTGCTGCAGCGGATGTGCGGGATCGCCACCCTCACGAGGCGCTATATCGACGAAATCGCGGGAATGCATGCAAAAATACTCGATACCCGCAAGACTGCGCCCGGACTCCGCGTCCTCGACAAGTACGCCGTTCGCGCGGGCGGGGGCTGCAATCACCGCTTCGCCCTCTATGACGGCGTGCTGATCAAGGACAACCACATCACGGCGGTGGGCGGGATCGGAGAGGCTGTACGGCGGGTCCGCGGGCGGGTTCCCCACACGCTGAAGATTGAGGTGGAGGTGAAAAACGAAGCGGAGCTGGAAGAGGCCCTGATCGCCGGCGCGGACGCGGTCCTCCTCGACAACATGGGTCTTGACGAGATGGCTGCCGCGGTGAAAAGGGTGGCGGCGAAGATTCCGCTTGAGGCCTCGGGGAACATGACGCTGGAACGGGTCCGGGCGGTGGCCGCAACGGGGGTGGATCTCATCTCGGTGGGCGCCCTGACCCATTCCGTAGCGGCGGCGGATATCTCCCTCAATGTGGTCCAGGTGGAAAAGCGTGAGGTGTAAAGGCATCCTTGATTCCGATCTCCTCATGCCTGATGAAACATGGACAGAATGCAATTCGATGCAAAGGCCCTCCAGTCGAGACTGGCCGGGCGAAGAATCGGCAGCCTCCTCCATTATCGGGAGACGGTCGATTCGACAAACCGTGTCGCCTTGCGGCTTGCGCGGGAGGGAGCGGCCGAGGGAACGGTGATCCTCGCCGACCGCCAGACCGCCGGAAGGGGACGTCTGAACAGGGTCTGGCAGTCGCCGCCCGGTTGCAACCTCTACCTTTCCGTCATTCTCCGTCCGGCGGTCGCTCCGCCGGATGCATCACCGATCACCCTGCTTGCGGGGGTGGCGGTCGCGGAGGCGATTGAGTCGGTGTGTTCGGCGGGGGTGGGGATAAAGTGGCCGAATGATGTCCAGATCCGGGGCAGGAAGGTCTGCGGCATCCTGACGGAAATGAGGACGGCCGGAGGGGAAGGCGCCGTGATCGTCGGGATCGGCCTGAACATGAATATCAGAAAAGGTGATTTCGATCCGGGGCATTGCGATACCGCCACGTCGCTCCGGGAGGAGACGGGTCGTGACCATTCCCGGGAGGATATGGTTGTCTTGCTCTGTGAGCGGCTGGATCTGTGGTATGAGATCTTTTTGCATGCGGGATTTGCGCCGGTGAGGGAGGGATGGCTCGTCCGATCGGAGATGGCGGGAAAGCATGTCCGGATTCTCTTCCGGGATGAGGTGCAGGAAGGGGTGGTTGAGGGCATCGACCGGGACGGGGCGCTTCTGATCGCCGACAGGCGGGGAGAGGTCCGGCGGATTACGGCGGGCGATGCAACGATCATGAAGGGGTGAGAGATGCTTCTGGTTATCGATGTAGGGAATACGAATACGGTTCTCGGTCTTTACGACGGGGAGGAACTGGTTCACGACTGGCGGATCCGGACGGTCATCGATCATACCGTCGATGAATACGGGATGCTCATCCTCAACCTCTACAAGAACAGCCGGATCAGTTCAAAGGCCATCAAGAGCATCATCATCTCCTGCGTCGTGCCGCCGATGCTCAACATCCTCGAACCCCTCTGTCAGAAGTATTTCGGCATTCAGCCCCTCATCGTAGGTCCCGGTGTCCGGACAGGGATGCCCATCTTCTACGACAATCCCAAAGAGGTGGGGGCAGACCGGATCGTAAACGCCGTTGCCGCTTATGAAAAGTACCGGCGTGATCTGATCATCGTCGACTTCGGCACGGCGACGACCTTCGACTATGTCTCGCCGAAGGGGGAGTACATGGGGGGCTGCATCGCGCCTGGGATCATGATTTCCAGCGAAGCCCTCTTCGAGCGGGCGGCGAAGCTTCCCCGGGTGGAACTCAGCAAGCCCGGCGTCGTGATCACGAAGGACACGGTGAGCGGCATGCAGGCGGGGATCATGTACGGGTATGCGGGTCTTGTCGACGGGATCGTCGAGCGGATGAAGGCCGAGATCGCATCCGAGCCTCTGGTCGTCGCGACCGGGGGGCTCGCGAACCTGATTGCGCGGGAGGCGAGGCATATCGACGTGGTCGACGAGATGCTGACGCTCGAGGGGCTGCGCATCATCTTCATGAGGAACCGGCCGAATCCCCTTCCCTAAAGAAGCGGTCCGTTTTTCCATGAAAGATGGCACCTTTGCGCAACTTGGAAATCGGATCCCGGAAGCGCGCATTGGATATATTTCGGGGCACCCTGCCCCCACAGCGAAGCGCCCGCAAAGACGATTGTTTGAGTGCGAAGCGCGAGTTTCGTCTTTGCAGTGAAGCGAGGAGGTGCAGGGTCGAAACAATGTCCGGCGCGCGAAGGGATCATGATTTTCAAAGGTTTTAGGATGGTGTTGCAGTAGGAGATCGGTTAGACTTGCGTCCCGGGGGAAAAGATGCTGAATGTGGGCCTGACAGGCGGGATTGCCTGCGGTAAATCGACGGTCGCCCGGATGCTGACGGAGAAGGGGGCCATCCTCATCGACTTCGACGATCTGGCCCATGCCGTCGAAGAGCCCGAGGGGCCGGTGTGGCGGGGGATTGTCAGCCATTTTGGTGAGGGGATCCTTCTTCCGGACCGGCGGATCGACCGCCAAAAATTGGGTGCAATCGTCTTTGCGGATCGGGGAAAACGGGAGATTCTCAATCGCCTTGTCCATCCGGCGGTTTTTGCCGAATGGCGCAAGCGGCTCGGGGAAATCGAAAAGACAAGGGCGGATGCCATCGTCCTTTCCGACGTACCGCTCCTCATCGAGGCCGGCCTTGAGACCATGGTGGATGTGGTCCTGCTTGTTTACCTCCCCCCGGAGGGGCAGATCCGGAGGCTTATGGCGCGCAACGGGTTCAACCGGGAAGAGGCGGAAAGAAGGGTTGCCGCGCAGATGCCGATCGGGGAGAAGGTCATCCATGCGGACATTGTGATCCGCAATGAGGGATCCGTTGAAGAGACAAGCCGCGAGGTCAGCCGGGCTTGGGAAGAGTTGCGCAGGCGCAGCGGACGCACCGCATGACGGACGCCCGACTTAAAGATGAACCGTCCCGCTGTCCGGGCGGATACGAAAAAAGGGAGGTTTAAACCATGATCGGGAAAAATGTGGCGGCGGATTTTTCGGCAAAGGTAACGGAGCCGGATATCGATCCTTCGACCTATGTGCATCCGCTGGCGTCGGTGATCGGGAATGTGCATCTGGGGAAAAATATCATGGTTTCGCCGGCAGCCTCGATCCGCGGGGATGAGGGACAGCCGCTCTTCGTCGGCGATGACTCGAATGTCCAGGACGGCGTGGTCATCCATGCGCTGGAGACGGAGATGAACGGCAAACCCGTCGCGAAAAACCTCTGCGAGGTCGATGGTCACAAGTACGCCGTCTATGTTGGGAAAAGGGTTTCCCTCGCACACCAGGCCCAGATCCACGGGCCGGCCGTCGTGCTGGATGATACCTTCGTCGGGATGAAAAGCCTGGTTTTCAAATCCGCCGTGGGGCGGCATTGCGTGCTGGAACCCGGAGTGATCCTGATGGGGGTCCGGGTGGCCGATCACCGGTATGTCCCGGCGGGATCGGTGGTGAAGACACAGGCCGACGCCGACGCGCTGCCCGAAATCACCGTTGAATACCCCCTGAAGGAGATGAATCATGGGGTGGTTCATGTGAACAGGACCCTTGCCCGGGGCTATCTTTCGACCTCCGGGTAGCCCTTTCCCCGTCCGCAAAGGGCGGGACCGGAATCGAAAAAACCGACGAAATAGGGGTGCGGTTATCGAACTGATTGTTCATGATACGCACAGCTTCCCCATCGATTCAATTTCGGTGGATTTCCCGGACGGGTCAGGCCATTTAGTGCGAATCGCGCACTTTTCAGGCGCCTCTTCTGCGTTTCACCCATCCATCCGGACATCCTTCTTCCGAACCGTCCTATACAGGATAATCATTCAATCGTATGCTATTGTTCATAAATATTTAATCATGCTTGCGACTGTTTTGCTCCCGCGGGAGAGGCGGGTTGGCATTCGTCTTGCTATACACTACGCTGTTATCCTGCCTTTCAGAGGGATCGACGGGTCCATTCGGGGAAAGGGTTTCCGTATTGACATCCGGGGGATCAACTGTTATAAAATGACGTCTCTGCTGTCCATTTCCCGTAGCCGGTGCGGTGGGACGGAGACCGGGCGGCGGCCGGGACGGAGAGATCTGCGGGGATGAATTCCGAGAAATCGGATGGGGTGATGAAAATCAGACTGTTTTAGGAGGCAGGTATGGCTCGATTACAGGAGCACGAAGGTAAAGCGTTGTTCAAGATTGCAAAGATGCCGATCCCCCAGGGAGCGGTTGCAAAGACACCCGCAGAAGCGCGGCAGATTGCGGAGAAGATCGGCAAGCCCGTGGTCATCAAGGTTCAGATCTGGGCGGGCGGACGCGGGAAGGCGGGCGGGGTGAAATTCGCCGATACGCCGGAAGAGGCGGAAAAAATCGCGGCCTCCCTGCTGGGCATGACGATCAAGGGCCTTCTGGTGGATGCGGTCCTTGTCGAAGAAAAGCTGGATATCGCCAAGGAGTACTATGCCGGGATTATCGTCAACGCCCAGGCGGACGCGCGTTGTCCCGTGGTCATGTTCTCGACCGAAGGCGGCATGGACATCGAATCGGTTCCCGCCGACAAGATCGCCCTCATGAACGTCGATGTCATCCGGGGGTTTAAAATCTACGACGCCCTCAACCTCGCCAACAAGGTCAAGGTTCCCAGCAAACACATCACCCAGGTGGCCCGGCTGATCGTCGGCCTTTATGAAACCTTCAAGAATTACGGCGCCAGACTCATCGAAATCAACCCCATGGTGATCACGAAGGACGGAAAGGTGCTGGCCGGCGACTGCCGGATCTCCATCGACGACTCCTCAGTCATTCGTCATCCGGAGCTCGGGATCGAGGTGGCCCGCGAGGCGGGAACACCCCCCACCGAACTCGACAAAATCGCCTGGTGGGTGGAGGAGAAGGACCTGCGCGGAACCTGCTATTTCGCCGAGATGAACAATCAGATCAAAGGGGAGTGCTTCGGGACGATCGGTTATCACGGCATGGGCGGCGGCGGCGCCATGCTCGGCGTCGACGGTCTCAACAAGCAGGGGTTGCGCGTTCCCGATTTCGCCGATACGAGTGGAAACCCGCCGGCCTCCAAGGTCTATCGTGCGGCAAAGCTTGTATTCTCCCTGCCGGGGATCGACGGGTATATGCTGGGCGGCTTCATGGCGGCCAATCAGGAGCAGTGGCATCACGCCCACGGCGTCGTTAAGGCCCTGCGGGAAGAACTTCCCAAGCGCCCCGGTTTCCCCGTCATGCTGCTTCTGGCCGGCAACAAAGAGAAGGAGTCCCTGGAAATCCTTCGGGAGGGAACGAAGGATCTCAACGCCAGGATCCGGATCTACGGCGGCGAGCGCGTGTACGATACGGTTGGGCTTGCGGCGGAGATGAAGGAGATGGTTCTCGAATACAAGAAGGAAAGAAAAGGGTAAAGGAGGCCACCCATGGAGTTTCAGGAACAGACGATTAAAATCATCATCGATGAGAGCAAGTGTGCGGAGTGCGAATCCAAGGCCTGCATTGCGGCCTGCAAGACCTACGCCCGGGGGCTTTTGGTCCTGAAGGACGGTGTACCCGCAGTTGAGGGCGATACCAAGCGCCTGGGTACGGAATGCTTGGCGTGTGAATATGAGTGCTGGTTCAGGGGAAAAGGGGCGATCAAGATCGAAGCGCCCACACCGGGGCTGGAAGAGTATCGTAAGAAGCACGGAATATCTTAAACCAAGAAGGTGGTGATAATATGGCTATCTTGCTGACGAAAACAACGAAAGTGGTGGTTCAGGGGATTACAGGCAGGGAGGGCTCGATGCGGGCCAAGTTCATGCGGCGCCTCGGAACGAACGTCGTCGCCGGCGTCACGCCGGGCCGCGGCGGCGAGGAAGTGGACGGAATCCCTGTATACAATACGGTGAAGGATGCGGTCAAAAACCATGGTCTTTTCGATGTGTCCGTGACCTTTATCCCCGGAACGGGCTTGAAAGACGCGGTCTTCGAGGCGCTGGACGCCGACATCAAGTGGATCGTCATGCCGGTCGAGCGCGTTCCTCTTTACGATATCCTGGAGATGGTCGCCTACGGAAAGCAGAAAGGCGCGATGCTTCTGGGTCCAGGGTCCATCGGGGTGAACACCCCGGGGATTGGCGCCCTCGGCTGGCTGGGCGGGTCGGTCGAATTCGCCAACAAGCATTTCGTGCCGGGACATGTCGGGGTGATCTCCCGCAGCGGCGGGCAGTCGGGCACCCTTCCCTACGTGATCGCCCAGGCCGGGTTCGGCGTCAGTACCGTCATCCACGTTGGAACGGAGCCGGTAACGGGC
>JAPLJY010000289.1 GCA_026388345.1 Deltaproteobacteria bacterium | reverse complement strand
CGCCGCGCACATCTGGCCGAAGAGGGCGGCCTGCTGGTCTCCGGCCGCGCCGCCGATGGGAATCGGGACGGGAAAGGACGGGGAGTGCGTCTCGCCGTAAACCTCGCTGGAACCCCGGACTTCGGGGAGAACGGCCCGGGGGACGTTCAGGATTCGCAAAAGCTCGTCGTCCCAGTCACCGGTGTGGATGTTATAGAGCATCGTCCGGGAGGCGTTGGAGCAGTCGGTGATGTGTCTCGCCCCCCGGTAAGGTTCCAGATCAGCCAGGAATCGATCGTCCCGAAGGCCAAAAGTCCCTCCTCTGCCATTTTCCGCGCATTCGGAATGTTATCGAGGATCCAGGCGACCTTGGTCCCGGAAAAGTAGGCGTCGAGCACGAGGCCTGTCTTATGCCGGATCAGTGGTCCGAGGCCTTCCTCGCGCAGACGATGGCAGACCGGGGCCGTCCGGCGATCCTGCCAGACAATAGCGTTGCAGATGGGCCGGCCTGTCGCACGTTCCCAGACGACGGTTGTT
This sequence comes from Deltaproteobacteria bacterium, assembly GCA_026388345.1. Next base: position 4,593 of record JAPLJY010000289.1, on the reverse strand, counting down.
TCCCGCTGGTTCGTGACACCGAGGGCGGTGATCTCCGGGCCGTTCAGGCCTGCTTTCTTCATGGCGACCGCGGCGACGCCCGCCTGGGTCTCCCAGATCTCGACGGGATCATGCTCTACCCAGCCGGGAAGGGGATAGTGCTGGCGGAATTCCTTCTGTGCCGAGGCGACGATGGCGCCGGCGTCATCGAAGATGATTGCGCGGGAACTGGTCGTCCCCTGATCAAGGGCCAAAATCAGGGCCATGGGAAACTCCTCTTCAATCCTGCATTTTCATGTAGATGGTCATGAGGTTCCGGTAGCTCTCCCGGGTACGGCGGATCATGGCGAAATCCTTCTCCGCGAGTTCGCGGACGGGTTTGGCCGGGATCCCCAGGGCCAGCATCCGCGGAGGGATGACGCTCCCCGGGGTGACGACCGCACCGGCGCCGATGATCGCCTCTTCACCGATCCGGGCGCCGTTGAGGACCGTTGCGCCGATCCCGATCATGGCGCCGCGTCCGATGCGGCAGCCGTGGACCGTGACCCGGTGACCCAGGACGACCTCGTCTTCCAGATCCAGGGGGAAGAGGTCCCTTCCGACGTGGAGGATGCAGGCATCCTGAATGGTGCAGCCCGCGCCGACCCGGATCGTATTGACATCGCCGCGCAGCAGACAGTAGAACCAGACATTGGTTTCCGATCCGAGATCCACGTCACCGATGACCGTGGCATTCCGGGCAATAAAAACGGTAGCATCAAACTTTGGGCGCTTCCCCTGGAAATCCAGAATCATTGTTTTTCCTTTTGTACCGGATCACTGCGAAAATGCGTAAAAAACGAAAAGGGCCACGATCAGACCTCCGGTGCGGAATAAGAGAGGATCCGGCCGCGATCGACGACCTTGACGTTGACGGTCTTCTTCTGCCCCTCGTCATCGAGAAAGATCACCTTGCCGATCCCGGCATTGAAGATCATCCGCCAGCACATGAAACAGGGCATTCCGCTGCGGGGCTTTTCCTGCTGGAGACCGAAGATATAGAGCGTGGCGTCGTCCATCAAATCGAAGTTGGCGCGGATGATCGCATTGGCCTCCGCATGGACGGAATGGCAGATTTCGTAGTGTTCGCCGCTGGGGATATGGAGGCGGTCCCGGACGCACTCCCCCCGCTCAAGGCAGCTCCGGACGCCCGAAGCGGCGCCGTTGTAACCCGTGCTGATGAGCGTGTGGTTCCTGACGAGGACGGCCCCGAACTGGGCCCGCAGGCAGGTCGAGCGGAGGCATGCCGTTTCGGCCATCTTGAGAAAGTAATCGTCCCATGAAAGTCTCATCCATCCCCTCCTTCCCGTCGGATAAAATGCAATTCGGATACGGACCGTCCGCCCGGCCGCCAGGCATGGCCAACCGTGCCGAATGAGGACGCCGATCACGGTCGGACCGCACTATGACGCAGGAATCCGTTTTTGTCAACTGCACGGAAAATGAATCATGCGAATTGATTCATTGACCCCGGTTCAGGGCTACAGGACCTCCAGGAGGGTCCGCGGTGTCTGAATCATAAACGCATTTTCTTTTTCACCGATGAGGAGCATCTCCTCCATCTTCAAGGCGAAGGCGTCCTCCTGAAGGAGGTGCATCTCCATCGCAAGAACCGTTCCGACAAGGATGGGATCCCGGTTGCGTTCCGCCACCAGGGGGGGTTCGTTGAGTTCCAGGCCGATGCCGTGTCCGATATAATGGATCTTCCCGCCGCCGACCATCCGCTGGAAAAAATCCCCGATGCCCGACAGATCCGCCCGCTCCGCGACCGCCTGGTATCCCTGACCCCAGGTCATCCCCGGTCGCAGGATATGTGCTGCGAAGGTAAAAAGATCCTCCAATTGGCGGTGCCGCTCACGCTTGCGCCGGTCGGCGGCGCCGGCCGTATAGGTCCGGGCCATGTCTACATGATACCCCTCGACGAGGACCGGAATATCGATGAGAACGGCATCTCCCCGACGGATTACCCGCCGGGACGGTCCCGCGGGTACGGCGGCGTCCAGCCCTACGCCCGACAGGGAAAAGGCAGAACCCGAGAGGCGCATCAGATTCGGGCCGGAGGCGCACAGGCCGCGGGCCATGAAAAAATCGGGATGACGCATGAAGTAGATTCCCGCATGCCCCTCCCGGCGGTGCACATCCTCTATGGCGGCAGCCACCTCAAGCTCCGTCATTCCGGCCTTCAGCGTGGTTCGGATGCGGTCGTGTCCCAGGTCCATGACGCGGCAGGCCCGCCGGATGCTCTCGATTTCTTTGCCGTCCTTGATCTGCCGCTGTCCGAGGATCAGCGGGGTCACGTCCTCGATGGTCCAGTCCGACATCCGATCCTGCCACTGTCGCCAGCCGTTGACGGGAAGGACGTCCAGTTCCATCCCGATGACGGAGCCCTTGATTACCCCATGGTCACGCAGGTACAGGACAATCCGCTCCGCGTCCCGCTCTTCCTCCAGATGATCGGCGCCGATGGTGACCTGTTTTTTTGCCTCCGCATAACCGTTGCGGACGAAGAGCCGGTAAGCGTCGGGCAGAATGACAAACCAGGAAGGCTGGCAGGTGCCGGTGTAATAAAGGAGGTCACGCGAATACCAGACTACGGCGGCAGCCATGCCCGATCCGGCAAGAAGATCCTGGAAGGTTCGGATGCGATGGATCATATGATGGGTGATGAATCTCCTTGTGATGTTTTGCCGCGCGACCATGGAGGCAGGGTTTCAGGCGCCGCTCATGCAAAAGAAACCCGCCACCGGGCCAATCATGGAACCGGAGGCGGGTTTGGGTCGGGAAAGGGGGACTATTTCCGACCGGTGATCTCGTCATGGATACGTCGCTGGTCGATCACCCTTTTTGCCTTGAATTCCGTCCTCTCCAGTGTCCCGGGTTCCATCAGTTGCACGACGGCCCGAAGGCCGCGCGATTTCAGTTCCCTTGCGAGCCTGGCCTTCAGGTCAGGCATGACGGCCGGATCGGCCTGGGGTGAGCGCTCCGCCTGGACAATCATCTCGTCCATGGTCTTTTCCCGGGTAATGACAATCCTGAACTCGTCACCCATCCCCTCGATGCCGCGGATCACGTTTTCTATGGCGCTCGGATAGACGTTCTCGCCGCGGATCACGAACATGTCGTCCGCCCGTCCATAGATTCCCTTCGGGAGGCGGGGGTAGGTGCGGCCGCAGGGACAGGGATCATTCACCCACAGAGCGATGTCCCCGGCCCAGAAGCGGATCATCGGTTGCGAGTTCCTCTCGAGATGGGTATAGACGGTGACCCCTTCCTGACCGTAGGGCACCCTCCTGTGGGTCTCGCGGTCGACCAGCTCCGCGTAAACGATATCCTGCCAGAAATGCATTCCCTGGCGATGGGCGCATTCGCTGTCGGCCATCCAGGGGGCCATTTCGGCGGTGGAGCCGCTGTCGATGCAGATGCCCCCGAAGGTTTCCTCGATGCGCTTCTTCGTCGAGGGAACCCCGGCGCCGGGTTCACCGGAAAAGAAGAGAATGCGGAAATTGAAATCCTTCCGCGGGTCCATTCCCATCGCACGCGCCTTTTCCGCGAGATAGAGACTGTAAGAGGGGGTGCCGTAGAACACGGTCGGCTTCACCTCTTTCATCCACTCGAGGCCCCGTTCCGATTGGCCCGGCACGCCCGCACCGAAAGGAAAGGCCGTCGCGCCGAGACGCTCCGCCCCCAGCAGGGCGCCCCAGCTTCCCCAGTAGAGGCTGAAGAAGGAGCCGATGAAGACGATGTCGTCCTGCCGTACTCCGAAACCCCACATGATCCGGGCGTGCGCCTCGGCAATGCGGGCCATGTCTCCCCGGCTGATCCCGAAGGCGGTAGGCTTTCCCGTCGTCCCCGACGTCCCCTGGACACGGGCCAGCTCCTTCTTAGGAACACAGAGATTGCTTCCGAAAGGCGGATATTCCGCCTGATCCCGGCGGATTTCCTCCTTCGTCACGCAGGGCATCTTCTCGAAGTCCTCCAGAGACTGGATATCTTGGGGTTTAATCCCGGCTTCGTCCCATTTTTTTCGGTAAAAGGGCGAGTTCTCGTAGGCGTAAGCCAGTTGCGCCTGAAGTTTGGGCAGGATGACCCGCTGCTCTCTTTCGCCGGGATCCATCGTTTCCAGCTTCCGGTTCCAGAAGGGCTCGTCCGGTGCCGGAAAGTAGGATGGATCGTATACAGGCGGCCATTGCGTCTTCATGTTGTTTTACCTCCAGCGATGATTTATTCGAATGAACTTAAGGTCGTTCAAATCGTCTTCTTCTCCACCAACCCCTGAACGGTGTGAACGATTTCGTCCCGGGTGGCGCCCGGCGTGAATACGGCGTCAAACCCGATTTCTTTCAGACGGACCGTATCGTCCGGGGGAAAGACGCCGCCGATCACAAAGACCACGCTGTCCGTCAGCCCTTCCTGCCGGGCGATATCGATCAGCGGCTTGCCGAGGGTGAGATGGGCGCCGCCCAGGGAACTGAATCCGATCACGTCCACGTCTTCCTGGATGGCCGTCTGGACGATTTCCCGGGGGAGGGAGTTTCCGATGTATACGATCTCCATGCCGGCATCTCCCAGTTCCTT
>JAPLJY010000022.1 GCA_026388345.1 Deltaproteobacteria bacterium | reverse complement strand
ACATACAGGCGGAAACCTTTGCAGACGACACAATGCAGATATTCCCTTGTGCCGCCGCCCATTGCCCGGATAAATCCCCGGCCAAAGCGCCGGATCATTTCAACGCCCACGATGTTGTGGCAAGGCAAACCACTTTCCGGCTCTGGGATCAGAGAGAGACGGACGCACCCCGTAAGGTCGCCGCCTTCTGTGATGACGGAGCCGTCCGGCTGCTCCGCTTCCCATGTGTAGGTATCTTGTAACTGCATATGGTTACCTATATTTCATCATACGCCAGTGTGATCGATTCAGCCGCCAGGGCGCCCTGGGTTGCCTGATACGTCACCGCCATCTGCAACTCGATCAGATCGCCGATGTAGTTGTCATTGTCGCCTGGAACAAAGGGGCCGGTGCTTGTTCCGTCGCCGTCCAGAGGGGACCCGGAAGTCTTTGCAAAGAAATCCGCTCCGCCGGACATGACAGTCTTGTAATTCGCACCCCACGTCGTGCCGAGGTTTTTGCAGGTGCAGGTGACATAGGAACCCCACGCGCTCGACCCGTCGGAATACCATCGGAGATTGCCCACCTGGGTGCTCGGGGCTACCGTCATCTTGGCGCGGACCTTCTTCGTATAACTGTAAATCGAACTTGATGCGGGAATGACCAGCGGATTATTCGTATCGACCGTCGCGTCGTCGGCGTCCTTGAATCTGACCGTGCCGGAAGTCTTGTCAACTCCCGTGGCAAGGGCGGACATTTCGTGAATTTGAATTGTTGCAGCCATCGTTCACCTCCTGAAAATATTATTCAGCGATCAGTTTACTGTTCCACCTGCTCCGGTTCCTTCTCCGCGGATTCGGATGGCGCTTCCTCCGCGACGACCATCTCATAGGCGTAGTCCACAAACGCGATCGCGCGCGCCTGGCCCCACCAATCGGGACGTATATCGAACCACTCCATCCAGGTATGCGGCGCGGTCGTTGCGGATGTCTTCTTCACGCCGAACTTCCTGCGGGTGTAGGTCACCGCGTCGAGTTCGGCGGTGTCCGGCATCTCCGTCTGGAAATCCCCGGCCGCATCGCGCGCCTTCTGCAACTCACCGTCGTAGTACGCGGCGGATTCGGTCTTGCCGGTCCGGTTCCACCAGGCGAGAGCCCTCTCCCGCTGGACCAAGGGCAGGATGTCGAGTTCGGAGGCCGAGCGGAGCGGAGTCCCATCCTTGTAGGCATAACGGCCGTTCTGGTGCAGATATACGGAATTCCCGCCGCTGGTTCCCCAGGAGCGGATGATCTTGACCTCCCGTTGACCCCCTCCCGGGGCCTTGACGTAAAGTGTCTGAGCCATAAAACAATCCTTTCTTTCCACCGACCTTTCAAAAGGCGGTATAAAGGGGCGGCCGGCTTCTCAAGCCGGCCATTCCCGGTTAATCCCCGATGAAGAGGATGTTCATGGTCACGGCGGCAGGCGTGGCGCCATTGGCCAACTCAACCAGCGGGCCCATGTCGTAAACCGTGTTGACCGCGGTCGTGGGCATCCGCGGCGCGGTGGCCTCCACCCCCAGGGAATTGAGCACCAAAGCGCCGGATTCGGCGGCGCCGGCGGTCGTGGATCCGCTGGTGAATCCCTGGGTGAATATCTTGATCTTCCGGTTCACGGCGTCGTACTTGTAGAAAAAGCCGTTTGCCGGCGGCTGTTCGATCAGCCCCATTTTGATCTCGTTGCGGAATCCGAAGGTCCCGATCGCCGGCATCGGAACTCCGCCCGTTGCGTAGGTCAACGACCCGTTGCCGAAGGTGACGGTGGCGATCGTCTGGTTTCGTCCCGCGGCGGCGCCGGCGATCTCGCGATCCCGGCCGGCAACTGTCACGGTAACGTCGGTACTGGCAAATGCTCCCATATTCCTTCTCCTTCACATAGGTTGTGGCCTTATGGGGATAGATTAAAATCTGTCCCCATAAGGCGCATTTTTAGGTCGTCTCCGTCATGCCGGAAAGGTTCCCCAGGGTCTCCGGGACTTGTTTGACCAGCAGGAACGGTTTGATGTGGCCCGTTTGCGCGCTTCCGCCGGCGTCGGTCGCCGCGGTCGTGAGCTGGACCACAACTTCCTGCCCTGGTTCGAGGACCGTTCCCTTCGCGCCGCGGTCGTACATCACCTTCCCGCGCGCGGTGGTCGAGAGGACCAGGTGTGCGATATCGGCCGATCCCCGGCTCGCATCGGAGCCCGCGGTGGGGCGCAGGTCAAAATCGACGACGGGTGTCGTATCCGCCCCGGCGCACACCTCCGTCACGTTGGCGCCGGCCAGGAAGACCTCGCAGCGGAACGGGACGATGAAAGTACCCATGTCCCCGGCGACCTGGTCCATGTCGATCCCGAGGGCGTCGTCATAGTCCACCGCCAGAAACAGCGGGAGAGCGATAAAAACATCTGATCTCACCATTTTGTGTTACCTCCTTGCCCCCGTGCGGGGAATTACGCTGTCTCCACCATTTGGGAGAGGTTCCCCAGGGTCTCGGGAACCTGTTTGACCAGCAGGAACGGTTTGACGTGGCCCGCCTTGCTGCCTCCGGTTGCGGCGGTGGTGAGTTGGACCATAACTTCTTGGCCCGGTTCCAGTACTGTCCCTTTCGCCACGCGGTCATAGAGCACCTTCCCCGCCGCGGTGGTCGATAGGACCAGGTGCGCGATATCGGCCGCGCCCCGGGAAGTTTCATCGCCTGCGGTCGGCCGCAGGTCGAAATCGACTACCGGGGTGGACGACCCGCCCGCGCATGTTTCGGTGACGACGGCGCCGGCCAGGAAGACCTCGCACCGGTACGGGATAACGAAACTCCCCACGTCCGCCGGGCTCTGGTCCGTGTCAACGCCCAGGGGGTCGTCGTAATCGATGGCCAGGTGCAGCGGCAGGGCGATCAAAATATCAGATCTCAACATTGGTGTTACCTCCTTGCGTGCTACTCATTTATGGTTTCAGGGCGGGGATCGATCATCCCCGCCCGCCGTTATCCGCTGCCGGGTCGTTACGCGGACCCGACCTTGATGATCCGGCATTCTCGGTCGGTGGCCGACTGGAACATCACGTCATAGGCCACCTTCCCGTACCAGGCCACCGCATGACGCCGGCCGAAATCCGCCTGGAAGTTCGGCTGCGCCCGGAGCTCCGGATAGTCGATCTCGATCCGGCCGACGGCGTCCTCGCCGAAAACAACTCCTTCGCCCAGTACGCTTCCGCTTCCGATCCCGTTGGACAGGGCGCTTTCGTGATTGATCTCGATCAGACGGATCTGCTCCACCATGCCGATCTCGCCCCGGTAGAGAAGATCTCCCTTCTGGAGGTACATGTGGAATGCCTGGATCACCTTGTCGTTCTTGAGTCCCCGGAGCGCCTTCGTCGCGAAGAGTCCGACATACGAGTCGCCGTCGAACGTGGGGGTGTGGATGTCGTTGGCCATATAGTCGCGGATCACCCCGAGGTGGTCCTTGGTGAGGTTGACCAGCGCGGTCGTCGAGGGGGTCCCGTCCGTGTCCATCACCCCGCCGGTGAGGCTGGTCGGGATAAAGCAGATCTTGGCGTGGGTTCCGGTGAAGGCGTCCGCCGCGGCCTTGTCCATGCAGCCGTTCATCTGGTCGCGCAGGACCTTCTGCACGCCGTCGTTGGGCGAAAGAACGGAGAGGTCCTCGGCAAGCGAGGTGTATTCCGCGCCCCGGCCCCATTCCAGCAGCGTGATGGAGTAGGTCCCCATCTGGAGTTGATCGATCGGGATGCGGACGTCTTCGGACAGCACCGCGGTGGTCGGTTCCGCGAGTGCCTTGTAGTACGGCATCGTGACCGTATCGCCCATCCGCTTCACGAACTTGGTGATCTTCTTCGTGAAAGGAACGATCTTGAACTTGAGCGCCGCCAGTTTCAGCAGATCGCCCGAAAGCGCGTGGCTCTTGTAGACGCCGGTTGCGGCGTCCAATTCCCAGGTATATGTTTTGCCCATGGTTATTTCTCCTTAAAGTCTTCGTTGTTCCAGGGCGCTTTCGACGGCATCGGCGAGGCTGACGGACTTGTCCGTCTCAGCAGTCTTTCCAGCGGGGGTTTCTCCCCCACCCATGGTTGTGCGGCCGAGGGGAATGTCCTGCTCCTGTTTCTGCAGGACCCTCCTTTTGCTTGCGGCCTCATCCGCTTCCTTCGTCTTCGCCTGGATCTTTTCGTGATAAAGTTTTGTCTGTGAAACGGCCCACGCGATCTGCGTATCCAGAGGCGTGCGCTCTCCCTTTGCGTCCGTAACCGGGGCCTCCCGGGCGAAGGTCCAGAAGAGTGGATCCGTCGGTTCGAGTCCTTCGTCCGTGATCTTCCCCTGGGTGTACCGGTAGACCTCGTCCACCTGGTCGTCCGCGGGGGTATCCCCGGCCGGCTTTCCCCTGACGGGTTTTTCTTCCGCCGCAGTGGCCGGTGCCTTGGTCCCGTGTTCCCGGTAGTGGTCGAAGATGTCGATGTCGGCCGTCGAGAGGATTTTGGCGGCGTTTTTGCGGTACTCCGGATCTTCCGGATCGAGTTCGTCGATCGCTGTGAGCGCCTGCGCTTTTCGTTCTGTGGCGAAATCGACGATCTTCGCCTTGGCGACGTCCTTGTCGGCCTTGATCTGGTCCGCGTTCTTGATCCGATTAAGCTCGTCTTCCGCGTCCTTTGCCCGCTGTTCGGCCTTGGTCGTCCGGCCCTGGAGTTCCTTGTAGCCGCGTTCGGCCTCCGGGTGGCTCTTGAACCGGAAAGCGGTCTCGGAAGGCGTGTCCCCCTCTTTTGTGTGAGCCGCGTCTGCATCCGGTTTCTTCCCACCCGGGGCCGGTTCCTGGCCTTCGGTTCCGGGTTTCTCCTCCGCCTTCTTCGTCCCTTCTTCTTCCTTGCCCGTTTCGCCCTTGTCTGTCTTCTCGTCAGGACCCAGTGTTCCAGGTTGGAGTGGTGCGGCGGCTTCCGCGGGGCCTTCCCCGTCGAACGTGATCCGCCCATCCCTCATGGCCTGGTCGAGGTCGGGTGTGGTCTGCATTTCCTCGTCGTTTTTCTTTTCCGTCATCTGGATCTATCTCCTTTCACGGCGTTGTCCCGGTTCCCGGGGGCCGTTTTCGTTTGTTGCGCCAATAAAAAAGGGAACAACATCGGGTCGGCGCCGACGTGTCCCCTTTTTTATTGGCTATCTCCGGGTGATCAGGCCCGGGATTTCCATTCTGTTTTTATCGGCGTGTGTTTGCCACGTCGCCTGGGTTTATTTCTCCTTTTTGATGTAACGCTCGTGGAGTTGTTGCGCCGCGGCCCGGGCAATCCCTTCCTTGACCCCCATCTCCTGGAGGATTTTCACGAACGCCTGGGCCTCGGGATCCGCGGCGACCAGCGTCTCGATCCGGGTCTCCAATTTCTGTTGGATCAACCCGACGACCTTCGCGCCGGCCTCCGTTTTGGACACCTGAAACCAATTCGCCTGCTCCTGGAGGAGTGCCTCCTGCGACTTTTCGGCATCGAGGGCGCGTTCCGCCTTGACCTGCTCCTCGGGCCGCCCTGTGACGGGGTCGATTTTTACGCCGGATGATTCCATGTTATGCCGTCCCCCCTCCCGTTCGCGTGGCCACTGGCGGCGTTCCCGCCGCCGTACCGATCTGGTCCACCTTCTGCATCAGATCCGCTGCCTGTGAGGCATCCGCGATCTCCTGAGTCTGCGCCGCAGCTTGGGCCTGCTTGGCAAGTTGCTCGTATTGCTGGGCCTCGATCAGTTTGGCCTCTTTTTCACTGACGATGATGTCCTCGTCGCGCAGATTCGTCCGGCCCTCGATAGCCTTCAGGATGTTGTAGGGCTTCAGGAAGGGCGAAAAGATGGTGTTCCCCTGAGCCAGCAACGGCAGGATGAGCGTCCGGATGTTTGCCAGCGCCTCGTTTTCCCGCATGAGGGCCTGCATTCCACTGACATGGAAGGCGCCGTCGATCGGGGGCACGCCCTTGACGCCATTGGGCTCATTGATATCCCGTGTGATCCCGAACTCCTGGAGTTCCTTTTCCGTGAAGATCCGGGCATAGTCGTCATAGCCGGCATGGTGATAGATCATCTCCGCGCCGGCGGAGATCGCGGCGATCGCCCCCGCCTCGATGTTTTCACCCATCAGCGAGTAGACGCCGAGCGCCTGGTCAAGATTCTGTGCGCTCTCGCGGTAGGTGATGTCCTTGCGGTATCCCGGGAGTCCCTGGACGCTGTCGGTGACAAGACTGCCGCGCTGGAAATTCTGGTCATGGTACTGGAGATTGGCCAGGATCTCGTTGGTGACAAAGCGCCGCTGAACGGTCCGGACCGCCTGCTGCCCGTTGGGCGTGTCTCGGGTGAGGTATTCCTTGCCCGGGACGGTCTTGACGTCCGCCGGGTTTTCCAGCGCGTCGATATTGATCTCGGTCATGGGGTTGACGATCCACATCAGATAATCCTGGTGAAGGCACATGATGTCATTCATCGCCTTCCACACGGAGCGGATCCCTTCCAGCAAGCCGCGGCCGCCGAAGCAGAGCAGATCCGGCAGGGGCGAGAAGGCGTTCCCCGGCCAGCGGAGCGTCGGGTATTTGTTTACCTTGGGAAGGCCGATCACCCGGCCGCCGGCGACGGTGAACCGCGCGTTCGGCAGCAGGAGATTTCCCTTGGGATCGAGGATGGTTCCCCAAAACTCGGAGGTAAGCACCATCTTGCGGAAATCGGATCGCTGCCAGATCTGTTTCTTGCGTTCCGCGATCGCCTCCTTGGTCAAAAAAGGATCTTCGGCGTTTTCCGAATCGGCGACGCAGCGGTCCACCTTGCGATACCGCCCTGCCTTTTCCCCCTCCTTGAGGACGTACCAGTCGAGATACTCCTGGTGTATCCAGTAGATCCCCGACTGGTTGTCGCGGCTCATCGAATCCGGATCCCGGTGGATCTTCCAGGGTTCGGTCAGGCAATACTCCAGACCGCGGCCGGGAACAAACCGCGGGATCATCTCCATCGAGACGCCGATTGCAAGCGACATCGTCACGGCGTCCGTGAAGCGGATCGTGAAATTCGCGTGCTGTTCGTTGAGTTGGTCGTCCATCACCTTCTGCCAGAACCGCCCGGCCAGCTCGTTCTTGGGGTTTCGGATCGAGAGAAACTTCGGGGTGAAGGCCTTCTTCACCGCGGCCGCGCCATACTGGACCGTGGCAAATGGTTTGGGGATGATGATCTGAGCCTGCCACGGCTCTTTTTGCATATAGCTTAAAGGCGTGTTCTCCTTGTAGACGTCGTAGCATTCAAGTTGCGTCCGGCGGATGTCATCCATGGCCGTGATGGACTGTTTCACGCAATCCTGGATGTAGTTGACAAAGTGGCTTTCGTTTTCGCCCGCGTAGGCCGTCGCGGCCTCCTCGCGTTCGGCGAGTTCCTGCTCGTCCGGAGAGGTTTTTACGAGTTTGTCCTGCGTCCGCTCGATCTCCCGCGCGCGCTTCTTGAGTCTTTCGGTCCGTTGGTCCTTGCGCTCCATCAGCCCTTCCCCTTGTTCGCGTAGTGTTCGACCCGGGACTCAACCGCGGCGATCTGCTCGTCCGACGGTTTCGCCTTCCCGAAATACTGGAGGACCTTCCGCCCGTCCGTCGAGACCAGGGCGAACTCCTTGCGCTTCGTCTTCGGGTTGATGCGCTTATCCAGCATGGCTCGCCTTTCCGGCCTTCTTCGGGCTCGATTTCTTGGCCGTTTTCTTCATCTTCTCGTTCAACTCGCTGTATGCCGCAATTAACCTTTGCGATAACAACTGTATGGAATACGCTTCAAATTCAACACTTGGCTCGTTCTCGTTTAGTTCTTCACATATATGTTGCCAGACATGAACGGCTTCATGAACCAAAAGGCCGATAACCGCGTTCGGATTTTCGTCTCCGGCGGGTGGAATATAGACGATGGCGCAAAGGTAGTGGCTCGCTTTCTGTTCAAAGAAATGTGTACGCCAGCGGTCTTTCCGGAAGTGATCCATTCAGGCCAATCCTGACGCGGGACTTTCAGCCTTCTGACTTCACGGTGAAAATTCTTTTCCGTCACGCACAGCCCAACACAATACGGAGAATCGACAATCGATCGGGATATCCATTTTGCGCCGGGTCGTTTCTTGCGTGTCTGCATCGCGTTATCCAACCTCCTCGGCCAAAAGACTGAGAAGCTCGCCGGTCTCGGAAAACTCCGCTGTTATTTGATAGTGAGGGACTACTTCATCATGAGGCAATTCACGAAACAGGCGTGAGAGGCCGTCATAAGCGATATTATTCCCGAAATCTATGATCTCGGCCCGGAAGGGAACAAACCACATGTACGCGAAGATCGCGGCGATCTTCGCCGGCTGGTTCTGGACCTGGCGAAAGGGCATCATGAACCTGCCCATCTTTTCTATGGTCACGGATCCGTCTCCGCACCGCACCGCCTTTATTTCTCCATCATCCATCGCCGACACCTCCTTGTTTATAGTCCCGCGCCCGGGGCGTTCGGGAAAATCGCGTCAAAGTTCCGTTTGAAAAGGCGGGACGCGCCGCCGATCTTATAGTCGCCGTGGTTCGCCCGGCATCCGGGGTGACAATGGTGCGGGTTCGGCGCGCCGTTCCATCCAGCTTCCGGGTGGGTCTCCGCGCCGCAGTCGGTACACTTGTAGATCTCCGCGGATTCCCCGGGTCCGTCATAGGGGCCGCCTTCCCGCAGTTCAAAATATCGATCTTTCTTGCCTTTGGCCGCCATTTTCGCGCCTCATTTGATCACTATCTACTCGGACTGTTGCTCAAATTTCTGGCAATTCAGATCAATCGTGCCGCTTCCGAGGTGGCCTTTTTCCATAGGCCAGACTGAATGAATCCCGTCGATGGCGCCTCGGATAAAGTGCCGGTCGTTGCATTTGTCTTTCTTGGCGCAGGTTTCGCATTTGGTGTTTAACGAATACGACATACTTTCCTCCTTTATTTCACCCTTTAATATCTCCCCATCATTACGGGAACCCGCGGCCGGCCCGAACGGCCGCCCGACGAATAACTTAGGATCCGGTCCATCGCTGTCTGGGGAGGAAGGCGTTTCTTCGCCCGCGCGTCATGGGGCATCAGGACCGAGATCATGTAGAGAAACATGTCGCCCGGGTGGCTGTGTTCGTTTTTGACCGGTGTCGTGCCGATGACGTTTCCGGAGTTGTCCGTCTTCCAATGCCAGCCGCCTTTGAGCGCGCGGTGGAGAAGTTTTGCCGAGGCTGAAAGGATGATCGCGGGCCGGCCGTCGCCGACCAGTCTCTTCAAGTGGTGGGTCGTCGGCTCGATCCGGTTCAGCCAGCGGGTCGGTCCGGGTTCGAAACGGGTCTTGAGTGTGTCCCGGATCACCTTCGCCGCGGAGCGCTTGGTGCTGCTCTGATCCGCGGTCATCATCGACGGGTCGCCCATGTCGCGCCAGCTCAGGATTTTCCCTTTGTATTTGGGTTGGGCCAGAAGCGGCAGGAGTTGCTCCTCGATGAGTTCCTCGACACCGATCCCCTCGGCGTAGAGGACGTCGTGGACCACCAACTGTCCCAAGGGGTTGTACTGGGCGATCCCGCAGCACGGGTGGCCGTAGCCGTCCCACGCCCGGAACGCCTCAACCTCGGGATAGACGGGAAGAATCCGCTGTGACAGGTGAATGACCGGATTGTACGGGGGGACAACGCGCTTTCCTTCCTGGACGGTGGCAACCTCACCCTCGACGTACCGGGCCCACTTCCCTTTGTCGTCCTTGAAGGCCGCCTGGTTCATCGCCCGTTGGATGGCCGTTAAATGGGTGTTCTCGCCTTTGTGGATCTGAAAGGTGTCTTTGTAGATGATCGTTCCGTCCTCGGCGACCATGTACTCGTGCGGGTCGTCGATCAGTTCGCTGGTCCAGTGGGTGTCGTCGGCTGGGTTGTGGATCACCTGCAGCCGGGGAAAGGATCCCTTCTGCCGTCCGGCGCGGGCGATCGCCATCAGAAAGACCTCTTTGGGAAGCCCGGCGTTCGCGCGTTCATGGATCGGCGCGGGTTCCTCCAGCGTGATGCAGCCATACAGCGGTCCCTGAAGTTTCGATATGCTGGCGGGATCGTCGATTCCGAACATGTCGCACTCGACGGGCGGGTTCGTCTGGATGATGAGTTTCTTGCAGTTGTCCTTGATGACGGCCCAGTCGCCCAGGACTTCGTTGATGCTCTGCACGGTGGAGGTCTTGATGTTTTCAAGCGTGTCCCGGATCCATGCCGCATGGAGTTTCATGTCGCAACGCTTCGCGTGGTTGATCATCCCGGCGATCCCGGCGTAGGTCTTCCCCTCGCCCATCGGTCCCACAAGCTGCACGATGTTCGCCCGTGACTGAACAAAGCGCGTCTGTGATGGCCCGAGGTCGAAGACCAGATCTTCTTTAGGCACCGGTACCCGCCTTTCCTTCTTTTTTGAACACGAGTCGCAGTTTGCCGGATGCCGTATCCTTCTCCAGGACATCGCGGTCGTCGCTGCCGATGATGAAGACGTTGCCGGACTGCTCCCCGCCGATCACCCCGGCAAACCGGAGTTTCATCTCGATGATCCCCGAGGCTTGGCGCATGGCGGCAAGCCTCGCCTTTTGTACAGCGAAGTCGTCGGAGATCCAGCCGATGGATTGCGTCATGATCTCCCGGACAGCCAGGAGACGAGCCTTGTTGAGTTCATTCGAATCGGCATAGGACGCGGGATTGATGCTCAGGATGATGTCGAGCCAGAGTTTAAGGCTGTCCGCGATGTGACGGCCGGCCAGTCGGTGTGCAAAGGCGTCGTTGTTCTCGTGCGCCCAGTCGAGGCATTGCGCCTCCATCGCCTCCAGGGCCGTCAGGTCCGCCGGGACGTGTTCCTGGATGTGGTTGTTGAGGATGTCCTGTGTCGCCTCACGGCGGCTGTCGCGGGTTTTCTTGAGGTAACGGGAGACGGTGGGTTGGGATACGTTGAAGCCTTCGGCCTTGAGGGCGGCGGA
The DNA here is from genome assembly GCA_026388345.1 of Deltaproteobacteria bacterium. The sequence goes on along the minus strand of JAPLJY010000022.1, from coordinate 25,992 downwards.
TATCGCCTCGGATGAGGCGGTCCCCTGGGAGACGAGTTCCTCGATCCGTTTGACGAGCCCCAGTTTTTCGATCTTTCCCGTGGCCATCGGTCTTCCTTTCCATGTCCCTCAAGGCGTGTAGGGGCCAAGCAGGGTCGGCGGCTGCTGTAACGGCCCCCACACGGAGAGGAAAACGCAGCTCCCATATAACACCGCTTTTATGCGAAACGGCCGTGGAGAGTCGCTCGGTTAACATCGAGCAACATCGGGCATGTTTTTGTGTGCAAAATGGCAAAATAATTCTTGACAGGCATCCATGATGGTGTTCCGGAATGACCCCGCATCCCCTTTATGACTTTGACCAGGGCCGGGACCTATGGCTGTTGTCTGCTTGTTCCCCCGCATCCCCTTCCATTCATTCAGACCGGGATTGGAATTGGCGTGGCCCAACGTCGCCAGCAGTCAACGACCTTAAAAAATCTGAAAAATTTTGACGGAAAGGGAGATGAAGGGGGGGGAGGGAGTCCCAGTCGGCGGGTTTCGGGTTTGCGGATCGGTGCCTTGGTCTCGCGCCTGCCGCCCTTTGTGTCTCGCGCCACGCCGATCGCCATAGCGATCGACCAGCCCACGCCGCGGCCATAAGAAAAGGAAAGGGCGCACAACCGACCTGCTGCCAGGACATTGATCCCGGGATTTGCCCGTTTCGGGCATCGTGCTGCCCGCTTCATCATCCATCCGCCCCCGCGATCTCCTCTCCTGCGCGATCCTGTAGAGCCCTTCCTATGCTTTCGCGTTGGTCGCCGGCTTCTCGTAATCCCACGCCGGAAGTCATTTCCTCAAAAATCCCGTTTGTCTCATAAGATATATTTCGTAAACTTTCAATAAATGATTAAGTATCCGATAACACATGACTTCATCATGTTTTCGATTATTACGGACGCGAATTTCAGCCAAAAAGAGGTTGATAACCCGAGTTATCAACAGTTTTCGACCCTCCGTTTTTCCCCTTGTCAAAGACCATGCTGCCGCGCGCCGGATCCAGCTCCGCCACCCCACCGCCGTCAGCTTCACGGTCATAAACCTTAACCTCAAACCGTGGCGCCGGCGGGCCTGGGTACTGCCCCGATCGGCGAGGCCTCCCTTGAGATCCGGATCGACAGCTTCGAAGAGTCCCAGGAGGCCTTGCCAGCTTCTACCCCTCCGGATCCCCGCCGGCATCCTTATCTCTTCTCCTGAAGGGCAAGGCCGCGACGAAAAGCGTTTTCCGGTGAATAGCCTCCAACTACCATAAAACACTTCCCTTTCCGCTTTCCCTTCCCCTGTCCCCCCATAACCCAAAAAAGACCGCTGTTCGGACTGCGGCGGAGCTCCTCCAGGTGAATAAGCGGATCCGGATCTCCCCTCTCGCGGAGGTCCGTATGCAGCGCAATTCAAAAATATTCACTCCCCTATCAGTCAATCAATTCATTTAAACATGCAGCCGTGGCCGACCGCGCGCGGCTGGATCGATCAAGGACGGGGGGCTCATCGCGGCCAGATCTAACACCGCGCGGTGTCCCATTATCCACCTTTTTTTCAACAAACACTTTTACCAGCATTCATCTATCCATCGCACACACACCTGATAAAGTATAAGATCGTGGAAAGACTTAGAAAGATACTTTTCAAAAAAAACGTGGACAACGGGACAGAAAGGATGTCTTTACGGTCTATATGGGATAAAAGGGGACGGGGGTCCCGGGGCGAAAAGAAAATCTTCCCGCGGGATGCGCGGATCCGGCAATATAAACACCGAATCCGCCCCGTTGATTATTCAATTGATTTGAATTGTCCCGACCAGAAAGCCGACCTGGTCACACCCTCTTAAAGTGGTTCACGATCCCACGGACATGGGCAATCGTGTACCACAGCGACACCGCGAATATTCCCCATTGTGCATGGGTAAACGACGCATAAATCCAGAACGGCTGCCCCAGGAGTCCCATGACAAATCCCCACCTGGAGGTCCTGCTGCTCTTACTGCTCAGTAAAAATATAGACCCGCAACTCATAACCGTAATGCAGATTTGCTCAATCATCGACCTTATTCCTCTCTCCGGCTGCGTCCGGCAAAGCGCGCCTTCCGATCCGCCAGCCATTCCCGCGCCTGGTTCGTTAGTCCGATTCCAACAAAAGACATTGTCCTGTGTTGATCTTCTCCCGATCCTTCTTGTTTCTTTGTTCGTGTCACCTTCGGGAACGTTTGCCTTACCTGGTCCAAAAACCGATTGCGTCCCAGTGGCCGGTTATGTCCTGCTGTACACCATTCCGCATAACACTCCCAAAGATCCGTCGTCGGGACCGACACGCCTTCATGTACCTCGCACATCTCGTTTACGAAGATAAGCAGCGGGTTCAGGGTTTCCATGAAATCGCTCGTATCCTTGCCGACGTCTTCTGATATCTTAAACCCGTCGTTCTTCAGCAGGACCTTGAGCCCCTCGACCATCCAGTTAAACACCCCGTCGATCTCCTCGATCAGGTACTGGGCCATCCGGGGGTTGATCTCTTCGTCGGTAAAGCGCCGCTCGAATGTCAGAACGATGATCCGGCGTCCGAATCCGTAGCTCTTATCTGGAATCACCGGCGCGTCGTTCATGGCCGTGATGAACTTAGCAAACGGCCGAAACTGGAACTGCTCCCCGTATTTCTGTTCGGCCGTGATCGAATCTCCCACGATGATCGCTTTTAGTAGCTCTGTCGCCAGGGGATCCCGGGTGTTGGTCTCTGTCGCGAGGTTGATCAACTTGTCGCGCAGGAATTGCGCCTTGAACCGCTGCGTCAGATCGGCCAGGGAAAGGGATGATGTGTTTTCCCGGCCGACGACTGCCTGCAGCACGTCCAGGACCGTCGATTTTCCGTTCGCCCCAGTCCCATAGAGAAACAGGGCCTTCTGGTAGCGGCAGTCCCGCAAGAGGCAATACCCGAAGTACTGCTGCAATAGCCCCCTTTTCGCGTATTTATCGTCGTCCGGAAAGATCTCCTTCAAAAAATCGTGCCATCGTTGCGAGAAGGCTTTCGGGTTGTAATTGACCGGCAGTTGCGTCCGGCTGCCGTGCTTCGGATCATGCGGGATGAGCTCCATCGTCCTGATATCCAGCATACCATTTGCCACATTGATCATGTCTGTGTCGATTGGCCACATATCTTCCTCCCTATTGATGATTGCTCGAAGAATCTTTAACGTATTGGTCATCATGTCCGCCTGGACCCGCTCCTTCATCACCGCTGCCATGATCGCCGCCATGCTGGTGTCGGTGAAGGGTTTCCAGATCCCCTTCCCGTTGTAACGCCACAACCCCCCCGAGGTATGTAGCAGGGGATTGAGGTAGGTGGCCAAGTACTTCGCCAGGAACATCGGAACGAAGACCGGTCGCTTCCCCCTCTTCTCAAAAAACTCGTTTGGATCGATCTCCACAGGAGGTTTAACCAGGGCATCGCTCTGCACAACCATCTCCGACGTCACCGAGAGCGCCGCCATCGCCCCCGTGCCGGTCTGTGTCGGCGGCTTCCAGTTCGGGTCGTATCCCGCGCAAAACTCCGCGATCGATTTATCCCCTGATATCTTGGCCCGGGCGTCCTTCCAAAGTTTTCCCTTGCATGACGCGTGGAAGCATTGATAGATCACCGGGCCCGTCGCCGCCGCGATAATCGAGGCCTGGCCGTTGTCGTGGTCCGGATTGAATAGGCAATGATCGAGGATGTAGAGTGTCCGATCACCTTTCTCTTTTGCGGTGTACGATATGCCATAATGGGTAAGGTAGGCATCCACCTTGATTGGTCCCAGGGTGCCCTCCTTGAATCGCGTCGCGCCTGCCGCAGGAGGAACCGGCGTCGGAGGGGCCGCGCCCTGGGCGATGGTCGCATCCGCTCCAGGGCGAACCCCTCCGGTTTTCCTTGGAGCGGGCTTGGCCAGGGCAGCCAGCTTCTTGAGAGTCTCCGGGTCCGTGACCGGAACATCATCGAGGGCCTTCGGCTGCTTCGGAAACAGGTAGGATTTACGGTGCGGCCGGTCCGCCGTCGAGTCGCCCTTGCGCCCGGTAGTCCCGTAGAGCTTCCAGATCCGGGCGGGATTCACGGTGGTCACATCAACATCGACCAGATCGTTCTTGAATTTCGCCGCAACCGCCGCGATCATATCCACGACGAGCTGATGCGTCTCCGTATTGTTCGGCAGATCCGGCAACCGATAGAGCAGGTGGCAGCCATTACCTGATCCCGCGCGTATTCCTTTGGCAAAGCCGAGCTCACCTTCCAGCCAGGCCGCAACCTTCTTGCCGAGGTCGACCGCGGCCTGGACCTCGGCCTCTGTCGCGGAGATATCCGCAGGCCGTTTGGTATCCAGGTCGATCGGGAGCCAACGGATGCAGACGATATCGACGTCTTGTGTGGTTGCCTTGGCCGCCTTGAGGCGGTTGGACGCCCGAGCGATTAGCGCCGGATTGACGGGGTTGATTGTGAAATAGACGCCACGGGCCTCGGCTGCCTCCAAGACCCCGGCGCCCTTGTCGAACGCGCCGGGGTCGTTGTAATATCCCGATATGGTGCCCTTGCTGAACCCCTCCCATCCGGGATTCTTCCCCGAGACACCGATCGCCAGGATCTCGACGACCTCTCCAATAGCGAAGAACAATGGACAAATTTGCATTATCGCCGACTCTCCCGGCCTATTACTGGATGAGTAAAAACCGCGACGCGCTGCGCGCTATCGTTTTTCGTTTTATTGCGCCTGGCGCCGTTCCCGCGGATTCAGTGGCTCCGAGACGAAGCGCGCGCCGATACTCGTCGTCGCACCCCAGCGATAGTAATACGCAGCACGACAGCGAGAGCCGCAAATCGCAGCACTGTTCCAACCGCCGCCGGCGATCAGCCTGCAAGATTCATCACTCGGATCATTCGTTTTCAGCCATTGCCAGACCAGGCCCGCGCAGTCCTCGCACCCGATATCGGAAATCATCCGCTGGCCAAGCGTATCTTTGTGCCCGCCGGAAATAGGATGGAACTTGGAGCCCGCAATATTGGTCAACTCGTTAGAGCCTTCGGCGAGAGAGGAAAATTCTTCATGGGTAGGCAGTCTTTTACCGATTTTGTTTGCGATCGTTTCGTAGTTATCAAGGGATTCACTGATGATCTTTCGATCGGGATCCGAATGCAAATAAATATCAACCCATAGATCGCGCACCCGGTCGTACACCATCCCGGCGTTGTTCCCGCATTTTGCCCGATGATTCAGATTCCACAGAGAACATGGCAGCGGATCTCCTTCCCGGTATCCGCTCAAGGGGTGCCCGGGGATTTTCCCCGCATCGGCACAGAGAGTGTGAAATCCCCCGACCACAGAAAAAGCAGGATCTACCTCCCGTGCGTCTTTCAACAATGAATCCGATCCAATGACATAATCCGTTCCTGGTTTCAGCATTTCCGACCTCCTTAATCTGTTAGAGATTAATGAATGATCTTATCCGAGATCTCCGTGATCACCTGCCATTGCTTCGGGCTCACGTGCAGCGTCGCCCTCTGCACACGGAACCGAGCAAGAAGATTGTCCAGAAACTTCTTCTCCCACTTCGTCAGCCGGTCCCGTTGCCGGGCCTGCGCCTGGTCGATCCGATTGATCCACACATATTCCCGCTCCTGGAGCATCGTATCCCTCCTTCCGGGCCTGTACCGACCGCTCAAGTTCTGCACCGTGAAGAAGATAAGGGTTGACGTCCGTCGCACCATCCGCAATCCGCCCCATCAACTCCTGTCCCGGCGAGGCCTCGCCAGCCGCTTTCGCCCCTCGCTCAATCCGGATCATTTCCTCCGGCTTATTCTCCAGTGGCCGGATCGGCGCCAGTCGCTTGAAGACCTTGATCACCCCCTCTGTGTGGTTTGAATGCACAGCAAACGAAACCTGGTGAAGTTCCGCCTCGGGATTCTCCATGAAAACATGAAGAACATCCATCCCGGGTTTCACTCCCGGCTCAACATTGATGTGCTTGGCTACAAGAAAATTCCCCTTTTTCACCATCAACTGGTTTGGCATGTAGTGTAATCTCCTTTCGCGTCGAATAGGCCGCCCTCCTTCATGGTCCGACCAGAACCATTTTTCCAAGGCGGGACGCATCGATGATTATTCTCTCCTCCGGATCCAGGAAGTATAACGCACCGTTGTCCTTTAATTGGCGCTGGTAACCGTGAAATTCTTTCAGATTGCATTTGATCTTGTCTTCGGGGTCGTGTGGATTCGCAAACGTCACTTCTGTTATTTTTTTTCGGATTGAATCTATAAGGAGTTGTCCCGCATCGACGACGTACGCAGCCATTTTTTTCTCCAGGATCTCGATGGCCGCCTTCAGCCGCTCCTCGATATAGATATCCAAAAGGTTGGCGGCCATTTTCTCGTTCTCGTCCACGGCTTGTTGCCCGGCTTCGCCGCCGGCGCCCGCCGAAGTTCCCTCATGCGTCGTCTGTCCGCTTTCCGGTCCAGCCGAGCTCGCTTTTGCCTGTTCCGGTTGTTTCTCTTCGGTGATCCCCGCCGTGGGGGTTAATTTGGTCTTGTTCTTTCCGGTCCGGAAAGTCCCCTCCTGCTCGATTCGTTCCTTCAGTTTCCGCAGGGCCTCCGCCTGTTCCGGGCTGCCATCGACATATTTCCGGCCGGTCTGATAACAAAGACCGCATCTTTCCTTTCCGGCAATCGTCAGCGTTCTCCCGCAGTTTCCGCACGGCAGCGGCAGCAGTCTCTTTTTTGCCGACGGCGTCTGACCTTGTGTTTTTCCCTCCATGGCAATGTCCCTCCTCCCTATGAATTGTTTTTCCGACCCCGGGCCGCGGCCCAGGCCTTCCGCTGCTGCCGGTTTCGAGATTTCAGACTGTTCCACCCTGGGCGCCTGATGAATGACTTTCCTGGGCGCGGCGCCGCTCTTCGCAAAACTCATGGCATCGCCATAGTAACGATTCCCACATTTTCGGCAGGCGATGCAGACCTCTCCGGCCCGCCTGTCCTCGTCGCGGTAGAGGCTGTTGCTTCCGCATTGGCCGCAAACGTAATGGAATCCGTTGCCCACCGGCTCCGCCATGACCGAATCCTCGCTACCCGATCATCCAGACGACGATCCCTAACCCGAAATAGATACACGCACTGATGATCGCGACCCAGGAGCCGATCTCCACGGCGCGATCCAGGAAACGGACCAGCCGCCCATGCGGCGGATCCGGATTGATTTCCCACACGCCCGGCAGGATCTCCCTTCGCTCCACCAGAGAACCCTCGTAAAGCTGTTTGCTGTTGTTCATGGCTTCCCTCCGATCTCCAAATTCAGATATGCCTCGATGATCTCCGGATCCACCTTGCCCCACCGTTTCCGCATCGCAAGCGTGGCGCGGTAGCGTTTCAGCAGTGCAACCCTGGCCATGGGGGCCATGCCGGCGCCGAGCGTCTTCAGGAAGGCGATCTCGTCCTGGCTCGCGTAAGCCCTTTCCCGTTGCACCCCTTTTGCCATCACACCCTCCCGGCCGATACCGGCCTCATTGAAATGAACACCTTTTCCCATCCCGGAGAAACCAGGGCTTCGATGGCCAGTCCTCGATGAGCGTACGGCCGTCCTGGAGCCCGTGTTTGATCAGCAGGTTGTCGTGTTTTACCTTCTCCGCGGCGGGCAAAACGTGGCGCTGCAGATCCAACGTCGGATTCCTTTTGGTGAGAATGAGGTCCAGAATTATCAGATATGCCAGGATGAAAAGCGCCGAGACCGCCAAAATCAAGAATGCCTTGTAGAGTTTCTTCCCCAATCGTCTGACCTCCTCCAATCATTCACGATTTTGCAGCCGCGCCCGACATCTCTCGGGCAATCTCCAGGGCCTCGTTCATCCAGTTCGTTTCTTCCAGAAACTCAGGCAGATTCATGTTGCATTTGTTGTCCTCACAATAACTATGCTTCATGACGTAGACGGCGGCGTGGTAGCGTTTGTAGAAGCGATCGGCGAGTTCCCGCCAGGATTGGTTGTAAGGGATCCGGTGTGATTCAGCATATCGCTGCACCAATTCGTTGAGCTCTTTCCGCCGGCCGGGCGGGATGTTCTTTTTTTCAGCCGCTTCGTCGCCCATTTCCAAACCTCATGACTGTGCGATCAAAGAAGGTGTTTGGGGTTCTTCTCTCTTGTGTGAACTCCGCAGCAACGCTGCAATCTGCAGAATATCCGCCAGCTCATCGTAAAACGGGCGCAGGATTTCATTATTCATCATCTGCGCCCGGAGTGGGGTTGTGTTCAAAAGGAGGTTCACAATCGTTTCAAGGCCCACCATAACCTCCCATGCCCGTTCCGACGGATCCGGTTCCCTCGTATCCTTTATGGGAATCTGGTGTTTCCGGGCGCGGTTGGTCAGATAGCCGACAACGGCATAATGGATGTTTGCGACCAGGACCTTGGCCGCGGCCTCACTTTCACACTCGCAGGCCAAGGCGCACGCGGGCGTGTCAAAGAGAGCGTCGTCTTTGTAGGCATCGATTGTGACGTTCTCCCGCTGCCCAGGATCGACCTGCACGAGGAATGATCTGAGTTCCCACGGTGTTTTCCCGTAAATAGACAGCCTTTCGGGCTGTTTCATAACAAGCTTATGCTCCATCGGTCGGGCCTCCTCATTTCCGTGCTCATGCCGGTACCTCCGCGAGGATCTCCGCCGGCACCTTCCCGGCCAGGTCGACGCCCGACTCCAGGACGATCCGGACCAGTTCGGCCTTCTTGCAGGTGTCGAACTTCCCGCGCTTCTTATTCAGGGTCTCATACAGATACTTCTGCGCCTTCGGGTCCGCGAAGATTCCGAACTTCTCCGCGAGCGCGCGGATCTCGGCGATGGTCTTCTTGTCGAGGTATTCTTGGTTGATGCGCCACTCTTTGGCGAGATCGGATCCCAGGTGGCAGGCGACCCGGCGGCGCGTGTGGGCGGCCGTGGATCCGGCGTCCATCAGGATCCGGAGAGACATTTCCCGGAGAATGGTCCGGATCCCCATGGCATCGAGATTTTCGATCGCCGGCCAGGCGGCCTCGCTGACGCGGTAGCGTTTCTCGTCGGCATAGCCCTTGACCATGTTCTTCGGATCGAATTTCCGGCCGAAGGCCTGCGCCGCCCCGTCGTGCGTCTCCAGGAGCACCAGGAGCGTGATCCGGAGCACCTTCTCGTCCTCCGCCGGCAGCGCATTGACCAACTCCGGGATCCGCGTCTTGTAGTGTTCCTCCCGAAAATGTCTCCCCTGCCAGGCGACCCGCGGCGCGTTCGGATCATCCTTTTTTTCTTTTTTCTTAGTTTCTTCCGGGGACGGTTTCTCGTAGTTGAGGGCGTGGCATTTCTTGTCCCCGATGCAGGCCTTGTCGTAGGCTGCATAATACAATCCCCCGTCCAGAGTGATGATTGTGACGAGTTTGTCGCACGCCAGGCAGTCTTTTTTCGCGTTCTTGTTGCTGGCGATCTGTTGATAATCTTTCCATGAGATCGAATCTTGAAACCGGAATCCGTTCGTCGGATATCCCTTCTTCTCCCGGAACTCCGCCCAATGGGCCATCAGCCAGTTGTTTTGATTCTGCTTGAAGCACGAAGGCGAAAGGCATTGCCCGCCGGTATTGCTGATCTCCGCCCCGAAGAGCTTGCGCTGAATGGTGGTATTATGCGCGCATTGGTCGCAACCCGCCTCGGTCCGGGGAAACAGGGACGACTTGAGCGCCGGTGCGTCATTGGCGATCTGCTGCTTGAGCCATGTGACGGGGAGGTTTCGCCCGGCCACCGTGTTGAAGTAGCTTTCTCTTTTCTCCGGATCCTGCACCCGGGTCAGTTGCTCCAGGTGGCCGTAGTGGATCTCCCCCTTCTCCCACTTCCCAAGCATTTCCTCCGGAAGCGCCAGGACCGCGATCCGCCGGCGGATGTACCGGGCATCGATCCCGGTCCGCTCAGACAGGACCGGCAGGGCGTCGATACCTTTGCGGTCCAGGTAGATTTGAAACCCCCGGGCCTCCTCCAGCTCGGTCAGGTCCTCGCGCTGGAGGTTCTCGATCGTCATGACGTCGAAGGCCTCGTCGTCCGTCATCTCCTGGACCATCGAGGGGATCGTGCCGTGTTCGATCCCGCCGTTTGCCTCGGCGACGATGCACGCCGCCCGGAACCGCCGCTCTCCTGCGACGATCTCGAAGCGCATCTCAGGCACGGGCTTTTTCAGTAATGATTTGCGTGCGCCTGCCCCGCCGACCGTCTCGTATAACTCATCGATCGGCGTGACTACCGGCCGGAGCAGGATCGGCTCCAGGACCCCTTTGCTCTTGATCGATGCAACCAGCTCCTCCAGTTCGAAATGTTTGCGTGGGTTATGCGGTGACGTTTGGATCTGAATTAATCCGACCTCCTGATATTTCCTCTCTTCCATCGCCGACCTCCTTTTGTCGCCGAAAAAATCGGCGACGTTTTACGTTTTCTTCGTTTTCGGTTGAAGTGGCTCCGAGACGAAGCGCGCGCCGATACTCGTACTCGCACTCCAGCGACAGTAAAGCGCAACACGAAAGCGAGAGCCGCAAATCGCAGCATCGTCCCAATTGCCGCCGGCGAGCAGCCCATAGTCCGAGATTGTCGGATGAGGCGTGGAGAGATACTGCCACAACACTCCGCAGCAATCCTCGCAGCCGATATTGGAAATCATCCGTCTCTCCAACTGATCCACATGTCCGCCGCTTCGCTCGGGCCGGGAGGAGTTGAAGATATTGGTCATTTCATTGGATCCCTCTGCCGCCGTGATGAATTCCTCGTGGGTGGGCAGTCGCCAGCCGCGCTCCTTCCCATAGGCAATAAAATCGTCATAGGAGAGATTGATCAACCTCGTTTTGTCCTGCTCCAGATAGACCCTTACCCACAGATCGGATCGAGGATCATAGACAAAACCACGCGGATCCGGACAGGACGGCCGATGGTAATCCGACCAAAGGGATTGCGGAAGAATGTCCCCCTCGCGGCACCCACTCAGTGGATGACCGGGGATTTCGCCGACATCGGCACAGAGTGTGTGAAATCCCCCGATGGCTTTTTTAGAAACGTCACCTTGTATCTCCAGGATGGGATTTTCACCCGGCATGATGACGTAATCGGTCCCTGACAACAACCTGTTCCGCTTGATTCCTTTTTGCTTAGTTTTTCCCATCGCCGACCTCCTTTGTTTTGATGATACTGATCCCCCCCTAAACCTTCCCTCGGGACTCCATATCTATTCCCGTGACGATTGCGCCGGTCCGTTCTTCAAAGTCGATGGCACGGCGCATGACCTCGCAGCTCGCCTCTTCATCCGTCCCCGTCCATTCTTCGACGATTTCCGGATCGTGAACCAAATCTCCCGACTCCAGCAGATATCCGGACCCGGCATCGCTGGTTGTCACCGCAAATTTCCACCGCCGAACCGTCATGATTCCGCCCCCCGGTAAAACTCCCCCGTCTGAGGGTTACGCAATCCCCTGCCCTTTGCCCCCGGCGCGCGCCGTGCTTTTCGGCTGCTTCCCGGCGCCGCGGTCTCTGATTCAGGAAAGCGGAATCTGTTTGCGATCCAGCGGTCCAGCTCCTCCGCCTCGTATCTTTTGTTGGTTTCGTCCCCATGACAGGGGAGACCGCCGGCGATCGCCTTCAGGACGAACGTTGATCGGGCCATGCCGCAATGCGCCGCCGCCTCGGCCTGGGTGTACCAGGGCGTTAAAATGACGATTCCCGGCTTGACCTCGATTTGTTTCATTCCGCCTTCCCTTTCTTTTCCCCGCTCACCAGGTCATCGATCATTTTGCCTCTTCTCCCGTAATCTTTTGGAGTACGGAAAGGATGTCAGGTGCGGCAGTGGACAGGGACGCTTTTAGTTCTCTGAGATCAGAAGGGGAGAGAAAAACACCACCCATGTCCTTCGCTACACGCTTCGCCATGCAATAATCCCCGGTTACCCCTTCTCCCTCCTGTCTTGCTGAGTAATTTGTCGCCAGCACGAGCCATTCAACAGGCTGATAATAAGGGTTGTCTCCATTGGTGCGGTTGTTCGGGTTGATGACTTTCCGATAATGAAAATACGGAATGTTCATTACCCGTAGTACATTTTCGACGCTGGAAAACTTCGCAAGCCGCTTTACAAAGTCCCCGAACATCTCCCCATAACTCTCGTAATTCTCGTATTTTTGCATGGCTATACCTCTCCGTGGCTCAATGAGCCTCACCAATGAGCCTCTGGATTGTGCCTCGTTATTTCTAAATCCCGATGGGTTTCAGAAATGAGCGTTGAAGACCAATTCTGACGTTGATACGATATGACCAAAAGATGAAAGGAGTTAACCGGAAAGGCGCATGATGATTTTCTTTGATTTTGATTTAGGTTATGTGTATATGTCCACATATGATCCCCTTTGGTGGTCAGGCGGCGCGGTCGGCCCATGTCGCCAAGACCTGCTGCAACGCCGCAAGGATCTCCTGGTAAGCGGCGCTGGAACGATATCCGGACATGGCCATGCTGAAGGATTTGATGCCGATGGCTCTCCCCAGTTCCCCTTCGACGTGTGGCAGCAGAACGGCGTAGCTTCCTGCCCTGTCCAGCCCCAGGTCGATCAGCGTTTTTTTGATGTTCTTTCTAAGGTCGTTGTCCATTGTGGAGGTGCCCAATGTTAAAAATATCTGATGATACAAAACTGATTGTCGCGTCACACCTGACCATCGCAGAGATGATCCTGAATATTCCGGGTCCGGCGGATGCGAACACATCCTCTCCCGATAATCCCGGAAAGGATGTTTACGAATCGTTCAAAGAGCATCTGACTCGGATTGAAGACGAGTTTTGTTCAGAAAAGGAGCGTCGCAATCGATGAGCTGTTCGCCACAAAAAACACAGAATTCTTTTCGTCTTTCCGGATCAGGGATAGTGAGCGCGAGAAGTTCTTTCCAATATTCGTGGTCATTTGGATCATCCGGTTGCGGCTGGCGGTAGATGAGCGAAGCCAGACACCAAAATGTTTCATCGATTTTGGACTTTGAAAATTGGTCTTTCAGAATCAATGTCGCCACCCTTTTGAGGGCAGGCCAGGGAAGCGGGGCAATTTGCCCCCCTCGGATCCTTTTAATGGGACCGTAGGCTTCATTGAGATAAAGGGCGAATTTGTAGGGAGAAAACATGGGCCGAGACCCGAGCTTGATAAAAAACTGTCGGGGGTCCACATTGATTGGATCTTCGGGTTTTCCTGAAGCATTGTAGGGAGCTTCTAATTCTGACATGACCGACCTCCTTGGTTAAGGGATATGAGAGAAACACCGCCGCTGGAGTGGACAAATACACGATGAATCGAGATATGTCAAGAAATAATATGATTAATTCTGATTTTTCTGAAAGATTAGACGTTTTCCTAAGGAATCGGATACTTACGATAAAGGATCTTGCTGGAGAATTATCCGTATCCGATGCGTTAATCAACGACATGAAAAATAAACGGCTTAAAGGCCCGGGGATAAAATTCTGGAGAGGCTTTCGCAGTAAATATCCGGAATGGGAAAGTTATTTGAGAGGTGAAGTGCCGGATCCACCTATCGCTCAACAAACGGATATCGCACTTCGTGATGTTGCCGCGGCGCATTTTATGTCCGACTGGAGCCCCGAAATACAGGCGGCTTGTTGGACGGTGAAGAAAATACTGGAGTCCAAGGATAAAGACGCCGCGTCTGCCTTGAAGCAGAATATTCATGCATTTGAGGAGTCCGTCAACAGATGGAATACAAATGCGGATTTACAAAAACAATTTGAGGATTTGAAACAGCAATTTGAGGAATTCAAGAGGATCAATGACATAAAGCTATCTACCGGTACCGATTAGGCCGCGTTGTCGAGTACCGGTCGGAAGGGAACATTCGACATGGAGTATTCGGCGGGTCAAGATCAAATCTGAACACGCGGAAAGCGGTGTTGGATCGGTTATTTATTATTAACGGGCGTCTGCACAGAAATGAGGGAGAGGATATCGTGTGAAAAGATTAACCCTTCTAATCACCCTTCTCTTCGCTTTGTCCCTTTCCGCTGGCCTTGACGCCAAAACGAAGCGAAGTGGAAAGCAGAGGGCTGATTTTCAACGCGCAAATCCCTGCCCATCCACAGGCAAAACAAAAGGTGCGTGTCCCGGCTACGTCCTCGATCACATTGTCCCGTTAAAACGCGGCGGAGATGATTCCCCTCGGAACATGCAATGGCAGACCAAGGAAGAGGCAAAAGCAAAGGATAAATGGGAGTAAGATGAAATGGAATTACTTGATAGGAGGTCAATAGTATTTGAAATTTGTATGTTATTGCTGTCATGAAACATTGAAAATTTCATATATCGAGTCACCTATCAAAGCTGATTTTATAAGTTGTTCCATGATTCAGCATAAAGGCATTTTTTATTCTGTGATCGCCTGCCTTAAATGTGGAACAGTTCACCAGGTGGAGGGAAATATCGTTGGCCATTTCCTTCAATCCTTTAACTATAAGCCGATGAAAGTGACGCATGTTCTTACTCCGTATGCATTAGGTATTTATGTAATGTCTGTACTGGATTCAGACAATACTGGTTTAACGGCAAGAGAAATTGCACTAAATACGAATTTAATCCCGGAAAAAATTTTGGATTTACTATTTGAAAGAAAATTATTAGGGAAAGCGTTTTCATGTCCGTAAACAAAACAAAAGACGGCCGCTGGCGTGCGACCTGGCGTGATCCAAATCAAGGCGGCAGGGTCGTCAGCGAGTATTTCGGCCATGGATTGGCCGACAAGCAGGCCGCCGCCGAGCGAGATCTCGAAATAAAACTGGAGAAAAAGCGCCGGCCGGTTCAGCCTAGAGACATCGGCGTCCTGACCTTCGAGGAACTGGCGCAGACCTATATCAACGCGCGCCATGTCGAACTCTCGCCGAAAACGGTTGCCGAGATCCTCCGCACGGCGGCGCGTTACGCACTTCCCGTGATCGGATCGAAGCCGATCACCCGAATCTCGATGGCCCATTGGTCGGAGATTGAGAAGGCGATGATCGCCCGGAATGTCACCGCCCGGACCATCAATAAATACTTCCAGTATTTTTCACGGATGTTCGGCTGGGCCGTTGAACGGGACTACCTGAAGGATTCCCCCTGGGCGCGACGGAAGCCCCTCCGGATCAAAAACCGGTTCCAGGTGGAGCTCCTTACGCATGAAGAGTTTCAAAAAATCATCCAGGCCGCGGACGATCATCTCCGGTGGGCGCTGGAGGTCGAGCTCAATACCGGCGTGCGGCCGGGTCCCACGGAACTCTTTACGCTCCGGTGGGATGATTTCGATTATGAGACCGGCGCGGTCCGGATCTATTCATCGAAGACCGACTCGTACCATACGCAGTATGTCGCCGGGGAGTTTCTTGAGCGGCTCAAGGAGCAGCGGGCCAGGATCCGCGCCGAGGATATCCGGCTTGCAAAGCGCCGCGGGGAGATCCGCCCGGAGTGTCCCTATGTGATTTCCTTCCGCGGGGAACCTGTCCGGCAGCTTGCCAAAGCCTGGAAGGCGGCCAAAACAGAGGCGGGGATCACCCGCCGGATCCGCCTCTACGATATCCGTCATTATTTCATCACCCACGCGCTGGCATCGGGTGCCGATATCCTGGATCTCGCCCATCGGGTCGGCCATAAAAACGCTAACATGATCGTCAACGTCTACTCCCACCTCGTAACCGAAATGCAGACCAAAAAGCCTCTATCCCTGCCAAAGCACAACTTCAAAAAGGCTTCCCCCGAAGCTTCTGCGCCCAATTTGTTGGTCAAAAGTGTTGGTCAAAAAGAAAAAGGCCTCCAGGGGGTGGAGGCCAATAATCTGTAATCATTCATTAAAAATGGTCGGGGCGACAGGATTTGAACCTGTGACATCCTGCTCCCAAAGCAGGCGCGCTACCGGGCTGCGCTACGCCCCGTTCCGTTTCATTCATCGTTCCATGCTCTTCTGCGGAGGTTCTCCTTCAGTTTTAGAAAGGCCTGCGCCCGATGGCTGATCCTGTTCTTGACCTCGGATGAGAGTTGGGCCACGGTCACCCCCTCTCCCGGCAGAAAAAAAACCGGATCATATCCGAATCCGCCCTGGCCGGCCGGCTTTTCCGCAATCATCCCCTCCCAGCGTCCTTCAAAGGTCTCGTAGCGCCCATCTGCAGGATAGAGGACCAGAATGCACCGGAAGGCCGCCCCCCTGTTTTCGGAGGCAATGCCCTTCAGGTCACTTAGGAGCTTCCGAATGTTCTGTCGATCGTCCGCATATTTACCGGCATACCGCGCGGAGTAGATCCCCGGCGCCCCATCCAGAGCCTCAACCTCGAGCCCCGAATCATCGGCGAGAACCGTCTCACCGGTCAACGTTGAAACGACCCTTGCCTTCTTCAGGGCATTTTCCAAAAAACTGTTCCCGTCTTCCACGATCTCGGGCAAGGCAGGGTAATCCATCAGAGAACTGAGGTGAACCTCAATGCCTTCAAGCATCGACCTGATTTCAAGTATTTTCCCCCTGTTTCGTGAAGCGAAGAGGATCTTTTTCAGCTCAGCCCTCCGAGGATCTCCCGCTGCTTCCGGGTAAGGTCTGCGATCCCGGCGGCGGCAAGGTCCGTCATGGCGGAAAGGCGATCGCGGTCAAAAGGCAAATTCTCCGCGGTCCCCTGGACCTCTATGAATAGACCGCTGCCGGTCATCACAAAATTCATGTCGACTTCCGCCATCGAATCCTCCTCGTAAGCCAGATCGAGTCTAATCTCACCCTCCACGATACCGACGCTGATGGCCGAAACATAATCCCTGACGGGGATAAAACCCACTACACCCCGTTCTTTCAACTTCCGGAAAAGATCAACAAGGGCGACAAAGCCCCCCGTAATGGCCGCTGTGCGTGTTCCTCCGTCAGCCTGAATGACATCGCAATCGATCGTAATGGTCCGTTCGCCAAAGCTCTGCAAATCGGTTACAGCCCTGAGCGAACGGCCGATCAGACGCTGTATCTCATGGGTCCTTCCCCCGATCCGGCCGCTGGTCGATTCGCGTTTGGACCTTTTCTGCGTCGCGGCGGGCAGCATCGAATATTCCGCTGTCAGCCAGCCCCGGCCGGAATTTTTGAGAAAGGGAGGGACTGTGTCCTCAATCGTGGCCGCACAGATCACCTTTGTATAGCCCATCTCTATCAGGACGGAGCCTTCCGCGAAATGAAGATATGGCCGCGTGATCCGAAAATTCCGCATTCGGTCCCAGGTCCTGCCGTCAGGTCTTCCCATGCTCGGGTCCTCTTAAGGCGCCTTTGAAATAAAGTTTTGCAAACCCTTCACCACGGCGCTAGCAATGGCCCTCTGTGTTTCGGGTTCGGTCAGTTTTTTTCGGTCGTCCGGGTGAGTTGCAAAGCCAATCTCAACGACCAGTCCGGGAATGGTCAATCCGTCCAGCAATGGGCTGGGAGCATCACGCAAACCGCGCCCCTTGCGAGGGAAAACAGTTTCCAGACCTGACTGGATCTGTTGTGCAAGCCGTACGGAATCGTTCAGGGATTTATTCCGTGCCATATCCTTGATGATGGGCGATGAATCCCCGCCTCCGGATACGGCCTGCCGAAATCCCGGGAAATAGATCTCGTAGCCAGTCGATTTTTTTCCGAAACCGGCATTGACATGAAGGCTGAGCAGACAGTCCGCTTTCATCGTCTCTGCCGCTTTGACCCTCTCCGCAATCGTCATTCCCCTGTCCGCCGAACGCGTCAATTGTACCTGAAGGCCCGGTTTTTTTTGCGCCTCTTGGCGGATCAGGAGGGCAATGTTCATGGTCAGGTCCTTCTCCCGCAGTTTATCCGAAACCACGCCGGGATCCCCTCCACCGTGCGCCGGGTCTATTAAAACCAAATATGCATTCTTTTGCTGCGCCCCCGCTCCGGTCAGGGGGGTCATGCAAAACAGGAGCATCATCAGTGTGAAAATCCCATATTTCACCAGCCATCCATTCATGAACGCCATCGCTTCCTTTCCGTGCTTCAAAACGTTTGCGATTCATACAGCAAGCGACTGCCGGCTGTCAATTTGAATCATCGGGAAAAGACACCCGGCCTCTGCTTTAGGATCGCCAGAGTCTCTCCACGGAGATGACCCCCCGTAATTTTCTGATGACCGCAATAATCTTATTGAACTGATTTAAATCGTTAACATTGACACCGAATTCGCAATTGGCCTGTCCATCCTGAGCCGTGTTGATCTCCGCATGGGTGATGTTGACATCCAGAGAGGAGATGGCGGCGCTGATATCGGCGAGGGCCCCCTTCTTGTCATGGCAGACGATCCTCATCTGGACCGGATATTCCCTTTTTTCACGGATGTCCCAGTGAACGTCCACCAGCCGTTCGGGATCCATATCCCGGACGTGCGTGCAGTTGGCTGTATGAACCGTGATCCCCCGTCCACGCGAGATGTAACCGACAATCTCGTCGCCGGGGATCGGATCGCAGCATTTTCCAAACCGGACCATGATATCATCGATCCCGGTCAACGACACGCCGATCGGTTCAGCCCCCGCACCCTTTTTTCTCGTCCGGTCAAGCGGCTCCTCCTTTTTGACCTCCTCCTCCGGCAGGAAATGATGAACCACATGCTTGGGCGATACCCTTCCGTAACCGACAAAGGCCAGCAGATCTTCAAGGGAATCGATATGGTATTCCTTAAATATCTGCTTCATTTCCGATGATCTTGAAATTGTGCCAAACTTCAGGTGGTGTTTCTTGAACTCCTTCTCCAACAGATCCCGGCCAAGGGCGACGCTCTTCTTGCGTTCCTCCGTCTTGACCCAGTTTCGGATCTTCGCCATGGCCCGGGAAGTGACCACATACTTCAGCCAATCCTTGCTGGGGTGATGGCCTGCCTGGGTGATGATCTCGATCGTATCTCCGTTCCGCATCTGATATTTCAGGGGCACGATGCTCCGGTTCACCTTGGCGCCGATGCACTGGTTGCCGATATCCGTATGGATGCTGTAGGCGAAATCGATGGGTGTCGCCCCTTTCGGAAAGGATCTCACATCCCCGTTCGGGGTGAATACATAGACCTCCTCCGGGAACAGGGCCACCTTCAGATTGGACATGAACTCACGGGGATTCTTGATCTCCTGCTGCGCATCCAAAAGATCCCGGAGCCTCTTGATCTGGTCATCATCGCTCGAGAAAACGCGGCCTTCCTTATAGCGCCAGTGGGCGGCAATCCCCTCTTCCGCCCATTCATGCATCGGCCGGGTCCGGATCTGGATCTCGACCCTCTCCCCATAAGGTCCGATCACCGTTGTGTGGAGGGACTGATAGTGGTTGGCCTTTGGCATGGCGATATAATCCTTGAACCTCCCGGGAACGGGCATCCAGAGGGCATGGACCATGCTCAGGGCCTCATAGCAGTCCTTATCCTTGTCCGAATCGAGAATGATCCGGAATGCTGTGAGGTCATAAACCTCGTCGAAATCGATGTGCTGCTCCTTCATCTTCGTGTAGATGCTGTAGAAATGTTTTGCCCTTCCCTCCACCTCGCCCCGGATACCGAAACGTTCCATCTCCCGGCAGATGATTCCCTTCACCTCCTCGGCATACTGATTCCGTTTCTCCTGTTTTTTTACGATCCTTCTGGCAAGCTCATTGTAGGCATCAAAGTCGAGATAGCGGAAGGAGAGGTCCTCCAACTCCATTTTCATCCAGTTGATGCCCAGGCGGTTGGCCAAGGGCGCATAGAGTTCAAGAGTCTCTTTTGAGATGTAGAGCTGCCGGTCGGGCGTCTGAAACTCGAGCGTCCGCATGTTGTGGATCCGGTCCGCCAGACGGATGATAAGAATCCGGATATCGGACGACATCGCCAGGATCATCTTCCGGAAATTTTCCGCCTGCCTCTCCTCCTGATTGCCGAGGGTGATCTTGCTGATCTTCGTCAATCCGTCGACGAGAAACGCCACCTCCTTGCCGAAGGCCTCTTCGACCTGTTCCAGCGTGGCAAGGGTATCTTCCACCGTATCGTGCAGAAGTCCCGTCACAATTGTGGCCGCATCGAGTTTCATGTCCGCCAGAATCCCGCAGACCTCCATGGGATGGGTCAGATAGGGCTCGCCGGAGAGGCGGATTTGCCCCTGATGAACAGACGCAGAAAAAATGTATGCCTTTTCGATCATCCCGATTTCGGCTGGGGAGAGATAAGACTGGACCTTATCCAGGATGTCGTTGATGCGGAGCATGGGGGCTACAGTCCTTCTCGAATGCGGGCCATGAGAAACGGGGCAACCTCGGAAGCCGGCAGGATCGCGATCTCTCCGGATCGCCGGTTTTTGATTTCCATCTTTCCTTCGGCCAGCCTCTTGGGACCCACCGTAACGCGATAGGGTATTCCGATCAGATCGGCGTCCTTGAATTTGACGCCGGCCCTCTCGTCCCGGTCATCGACGATCACTTCCACACCATTTTCAGTCAGGATGCGGTAAAGTTCCTCCGCCGCGTCGGAGAGCGTCTTTTCATTGACGTTCACCGGGGTGATGATCACTGCATAAGGGGCGAGCGGCAGGGGCCAGACGATCCCATCCGCATCATGATTCTGTTCGATGGCCGCAGCGACCGTTCTGCCGATGCCGATTCCGTAACAGCCCATCACCATGATCTTTTCTTTTCCGCTCTGGTCCAGAAAGACCGCTTTCATGGCCTTGCTGTATTTTGTTCCCAGTTTGAAGACATGGCCCACCTCGATGCCGCGTGCAAATCGCACCTCTCCCCCGCAGCTCGGACAGGGATCGGATTCCCGGATCATGCGGAGATCCGCATAGTCCGCAATCGGGAAGTCCCGGCCGGGCTTCACATGGCAGAGGTGGTAATCCTCACGGTTGGCCCCCATGACACAATCGGTGATCCCCAGGAGCGAATAATCGGCAATGACCCGGGCCCGGATGCCAACGGCGCCTGCAAATCCGCGGGGGGACCCGGTGACCTTCCGGATCAGCTCTTCATCAGCCAGTTCCAGGGATTCACAACCGAGATAATTTCTGACCTTGGCCTCGTTGACCTCCTGGTTCCCCCGAATCAGAACGGCCACGGCCGTTCCCTCCGCCGAAAAGATCAGGGTCTTGACGACCGCTTCCGGCGCCACACCTAAAAAACCGCAGACCTCCTCAATGGTCCTGACCCCCGGGGTGTGAATCTCCTCCATGGGAAGGGCCTTCGCTTCCGCCCCTGTTCCCGCAGGTTGGGAAATCTCCGCTTTTTCCAGATTCGCCGCATAGTCACAGGCGGTGCATAAACAAATTGCATCCTCGCCGGAATCGGCCATCACCATGAATTCGTGGGAATACCTTCCACCGATGCTTCCCGAGTCCGCCTCCACTGGACGAAATTTCAGGCCGCAACGGGTGAAGATCCGCTGATAGGCCTCGAACATCTTCCGGTAACTGACCTCTGCGCCCGCTTCGTCCGTATCGAAACTGTAGGCGTCCTTCATGCCGAATTCCCGGCAGCGCATCACCCCGAACCGCGGCCGGATCTCGTCGCGGAATTTCGTCTGGATCTGATAGAGATTCCGGGGAAGCTGCCGGTAGGTTTTGATTTCATTCCGGACCAGATCGGTGATCACCTCTTCATGGGTGGGCCCCAGACAACACTCCCGATCGTGTCGATCTCGGAAACGGAGCAGTTCCTTTCCGTAATGCAACCATCGCCCCGACTCCTGCCAGAGTTCGGCTGGCTGCACCATCGGCAGAAAGACCTCCTGGGCGCCTGCACGGTTCATCTCCTCCCGGACGATCTGTTCGAACTTGCGGATCACCCGGTAACCCAGGGGAAGATAGGAATAAACGCCGCTGGTTAGTTTTCTCATCAGGCCTGCCCGGATCATGAGCTGGTGGCTGATCAGTTCCGCATCGGAAGGAACCTCCCTTCCCGTGGGCAGGAACATCTCCGAATAACGCATGACACCTCCTTATTCTAACAATCTCCATTTCGTCCGGAATCATGCTCCGAGACCTTTGCGTAAATTGAAAATCGTATCCCGGAAACGCGCATTGGAGATTTATCGGGGCCCCCTGCTCCCGCAGCGTAGCGCCCGCAAAGACGACTGTTTGAGCGCGGAGCGCGAGTTTCGTCTTTGCAGCGAAGCGAGGAGGCGCAGGGTCGAAAAATGTCCAGCGCGCAAAGGGATCACGATTTACAAAGATCTCGCTCCATCTTCCGGATCTCTTCCAGCAGAACCGGGACAAACTCCTCTTCCCGGATCTTGCGCACAATCTTCCCTCTCTTGAACAGCATCCCGGCGCCCTTTCCGCCGGCAATACCGATGTCCGCCTCCGCGGCCTCCCCCGGCCCGTTCACAACGCAGCCCATGAGGGCGATTTTCATCGGAGTCTTCATCCCCCGGAGCTCCCTTTCCACCTGTTCGGCCAGACCCGCAAGATCGATCTCGCAGCGGCCGCAGGTCGGGCAGGAGACGATGTCCGGACCTTCCCGGCGAATATCGAGCGCCCGCAGGATGCCGTACGCCAGACCGATTTCGGGCACGGGACTACCGGTCACGGAAACCCGGATTGTGTCGCCGATGCCTTCATACAGCAGGGTTCCGATACCGATTGCGGATTTGATTGCCGATTGAATGAGGGTGCCCGCCTCCGTGACGCCGAGATGGAGGGGATAATCGGTCTTTACGGAAACAGCGCGGTAGGCTTCGATCGTCTTCTTCACATCGGAGGATTTCAACGAGAGTTTGATCAAGTCAAAATCCATCTCCTCCAGGAGGCGGATGTTCTTCAAGGCGCTCTCCACCAGCGCCTCCGAGGTCGGCCCGCCGTGGCGAACGGCGATCTCCTTCTCCAGAGACCCCGCATTGATCCCGATCCGGATGACCTTCCGGTTTGCCTTGGCCATACCCACGATTCGGCGGATGCCGTCTGCGGAGATATTGCCGGGATTGATTCGGATGCCATCCGCGCCATGATTCATGGCCAGAAGGGCCAGCGGATACCGGAAATGGATATCGGCGATCAGGGGGATATGGATCCGGGAACGGATCTCATGGATGGCCGCTGCGGCCGCTTCATCGGGAACAGCGATACGGACGACTTCACAGCCTACCTCCTCCAGCGCGTGGATCTGCGCTACCGTTGTCCGGACATCGCGGGTATCGCAGGAGGTCATGGACTGGACCACGATCGGTGCGTCGCCGCCGATCCGGACACCCCCGAGATCAATGGATTTCGTCTTTCTTCTTCGGATCTCCGGACTCAAGACGCACCCCGCCGTTTTCAAATCACCTGCTTAACCGCACATCATGGCATATCGCCATATAAAAACTATAACATGAAGGTATCAGGACGATCAATGGGTAATTTCCTGCGGAAGGATTTGCCCGCGGTGACGGCGGCATGTCCCGCCCGGACCGGCATGGTCAACATCACGCTGCTACGGATCTTAAACGCATCCCCTACCGGCCGCGCCAGCAGTAGAGACAGAGCTGTTCCGCCGGCAGGCCGATGGCCTCAATCATATCATCGAGATGAATGTATTTGAGGGACGTTACATTCAGATCCTGCCGGATCCATTCGATCATCCTCCGGTACCGTTCAGACGTATGGTCAAGGTAATCGTCGATACATTCCATTTTTTCGCCATCGAGGGCGCGGATCGCCCGGTGGGAAGCCAGCTCGGCGGTTGTCCGCGTGGAAGAGGCAAATCGGCAGGGAAACATCAGAGGCGGACAGGCCGGACGGATGTGGATCTCTTTCGCACCGTTGTCCCAGAGCTTCCGGATTGTGTAATTCTTGAGCTGCGTTCCCCGGACGATCGAGTCATCGCACATCACCATCCGGCCTCCCCGGATCACATCCCGAACGGCGCAGAGCTTCATCGTCGCCACAAGATCCCGGATGTCCTGGGAGGGAGGCGTGTAGCTTCGCCCATATCCCGGCGTGTATTTGACCAGGGGCCGGCGGTACGGAAGGCCGGATTCCATGGCATAACCTATGGCGTGGCCGACGCCGGAATCGGGGACGCCCGCGACGAAATCCGCTTCAACCTGATCGCCCCGGGCCATGGCCCGGCCGCACCGCTCCCGGGCGTTTTCGACGCTGATCCCTTCATAGATCGAGGACGGATCCCCCGTGTAGATCCAGAGGAAGGCGCAGACATGTTTCTCTTCACCGGCCGCGCATTCGGCATGAATCCCGCCGCGATCCAGGCGGACGATCTCCCCCGGTCCGAGTGAACGGCTCAACTCATAGCCAAGGTTCGAAAAGGAGCTCGATTCGGTCGCCGCTGCGTAGCCGGGTGCGGATCCCGCCTGAGAGACCTCCTTCCCGATCGCCAGAGGAAAGCGTCCGTAACGGTCCCTCGCCGCATAGATCCCCTCCCGGGTCATCAAAAGGAGGCAGACCGACCCCTCGATGGCCTGCTGCATCCGGACGATTCCATCGACAATGTTTTCGCCCCGGTTGATCAGTTTTGCAACCAGCTCGACGCTGTTTACGCCGCCGTCGGCCATCTCGCTGAAGGAGCTGCCTTCCCGGAGAAGATTGCGGGTCAGGTCGTCCTTGTTCGTGATCAGTCCGATAGCGGCAATTGCGTAGGTCCCGAATTTCGAACGGATGATGAGCGGCTGGGGGGATTCGTCATCGATCGCCCCGATTCCCATCCCGCCGGACATTCCCTTATAATCCGCGACAAACCGGGACTTGAACTGGGCCTGGCTGATGCTGTGAATGGCGTGGCTGAATCCGCCGTTCCCGTAAACTGCCAGTCCCGCATTCTCGGTCCCGAGATGGGAATGGTAATCCGTTCCGTAAAACAGGGCTTTTGCACAATTCCCTTCCGATACAACGCCGAAGATCCCCCCCATATTTCCCACCCTCCGAGATGCTTACATTCATGATAAAAGAGAGCGGATCACCTGCTTTCCCTCTTCATTTTCCTGCGCTGTCAGCGGAGTTTCAGGAGGGCCTGCTTGATCCGTTCCACCCCTTTTTCGATCTGCTCCATCGAGGTCGCATAGGAGAGCCGGATATGATCATCATGACCGAAATCCCCTCCGGGAACCAGTGCGACATTGGCCTCGTCCAGAAGGTAGGCCGCCATCTCTGCAGAATTGCGGATGACGGAACCTCCGCCGGAACGCCCGTAGTAGTATGCCACGTTGGGAAAGACATAGAAAGCCCCCTGGGGATTCAGACAGGTAACCCCTTCGATGGCCGTAAGCCTCTCGACGATGACATCCCTTCTCTTCTGGAACTCTGCCGCCATCAACGCAACGCTCTCCTGAGGTCCGTTCAGCGCCTCGACAGCCGCCTTCTGCGCAATGGAGGTGGGATTGGAGGTGTTCTGGCTCTGGTACTTCGTCATGGCGGAGATGATCTCCTCGGCTCCGGCGGTGTAACCGATCCGCCAGCCCGTCATGGAATAGCTCTTGGAGACCCCATTGATCACGATGGAAATGCGCTTCAGCTCTTCACTCAGAGATGCCAGCGTGTAAAACGGCTGATCGTCATAGATGATCTTTTCGTAGATATCATCGGAGATGATCATGATCCCCCTCCGGAGGATCACCTCGGCCAGCGCCTCCAATTCCTTCCGGCTGTAGGAGACGCCGGCCGGATTGGATGGATAGCTGATGATGATCGCCCGGGTCCGCGGCGTAATGGCCGCTTCCAATTGCGCGGGCTGAAGTTTGAAGCCGTCGTCGATACGCGTTTTGATGACCACGGGTTTGGCGCCGGTCAGGTAGACGATGTCGGTATAGGAAACCCAGTAGGGAGAAGGGATCAGAATCTCATCCCCTTCCTCGAAGAGGACCTGGCTTACATTGAAGAGCGAATGTTTGGCCCCGCAGGAGACGACCACCTCCGAGCGCCTGTAGGTGAGCCGGTTGTCGCGCTTGAGCTTGGCGATCACCGCATCCTTCAGCTCGTCCGTGCCGCCCACGGGGGTGTACTTGGTGAACCCCGCATCGA
>JAPLJY010000208.1 GCA_026388345.1 Deltaproteobacteria bacterium | reverse complement strand
GGAATGTCCGGCTGTCGGAGAGCCCGAGCCACGGACTTCCGATCATTCTTTATGATATCAGATCGCGCGGCGCAGTCTCCTACATGGAACTGGCCAAGGAAATCCTGAGCAACGGGAGGATATGATGCCGCCAAAGAATTCGCTCGGCCGGGGCCTTGGGGCGATGTTCCCCGATCTTCTGAACAATATCGGCGACCGGCCTGCGTTCGTCCAGTGCGGGATCGAGGAGCTCACCCCGAACCGGTTTCAGCCCCGGCGGGACTTCAACGACGAGGACCAGAAAGAGCTGGTCACATCCGTGAAGAAGAGCGGGATCATCCAGCCGATCATCGTCCGGAAGGCGGACAGCGGCTACGAGATCATCGCCGGGGAGAGGCGGTGGCGGGCGGCGCAGGCGGCCGGTCTCAAAGAGGTGCCAATCATCATCCGCAAGGCGGAGGACCAGGAGCTGGCAGAACTCTCACTGATCGAAAATATCCAGCGCGAGGCCCTGAACCCCATGGAAGAGGCGGACGCGTATCAGACCCTTCTGACCCGCTTCTCCCTCTCGCAGGAGGAGATCTCCACCCGCGTCGGGAAAGACCGCTCCACCATCGCCAACACGGTCCGGCTGCTGAAGCTTCCCGAGGCGGCCAAGAAGGCGCTGATCGGCAAGCAGATCACGGCCGGACATGCCCGGGCGCTCCTTGCCCTGCTTGGTGGGGACACCTTGCGGCAAGGTGTCCCCACCATCATCAGCGCGCTGAAGATCATCCGGCAGAAGGATCTGAACGTCCGGGACACGGAACGGCTGATCCGGAATCTGAAAAAGGCGCCGGAGAAGAAAAAAACCGGGCTTCCGGATCCGTATCTGACGGATCTGGAGCGGGAGCTCTCCTCCCAACTGCTCGCGGCTGTTCAGATTCGCGCCGGCAAAAGGTCAGGAACCATCGAAATCCGTTACACAAACGGGGAGGAGCTGAATCGTCTGGTGCGGCTGCTCCTTGAGGGGAAATAGCCGTGCAGTTTACGGATGTTGTCCACAGGTGTGGATAAAACTGTGCATAAGGTTGTGAAAATTGGACATACTCTGGGATAAAACAGTTAAGATCATTAAGGAAAAGGTCAGCCAGCAGAACTTCGAGACCTGGATCCGCCCGATACGCATCGCCGCCATGGAGGGGGACCAGGTCCATCTAAGCGTTCCCAACCGCTTCTTCCGTGACTGGCTGGTTGAAAAT
Organism: Deltaproteobacteria bacterium; assembly: GCA_026388345.1. Next base: position 3,087 of record JAPLJY010000208.1, on the reverse strand, counting down.
TACCTCCCGCTGATCCGGGAATCCATGAAGTCGGAGACCGGTGTCCCGTTTCACGTCGAATTTGTGGTTGAGCATGAAAACAATCAATATCAATCAGTTGGAGAATCCGGAAACACCCCGGCCACAGAGAAGATTGTACCCAAAAAGCCTTCCCGTGCAAGGGTTCACTCCTCACTGAACGTGAACTACAGTTTCGACCGTTTCGTCGTGGGCGCCTGCAACCAGTTCGCCCATGCCGTCTCCTCCGCCGTCGCCGAGCAGCCGGCGAAGAATTACAATCCCCTTTTCATCTACGGCGGCGTGGGACTGGGAAAAACCCACCTGCTCAACGCCATCGGCCTGAAGACCCTGAAGCTTTTCCCGGATATGAACGTGGTCTATGTCTCGGCGGAGGTCTTCATGAATGAGTTGATCAATTCGATCCGCTACGACAAAATGCCGAAATTCCGGGAGAAATTCAGAAACATCGACTGTCTGCTCATCGACGACATCCAGTTTATCGCCGGCAAAGAGAGGACACAGGAGGAATTTTTTCACACCTTCAATCCCCTCCACGACGCCGGAAAGCAGATCGTCGTCACAAGCGATAAATTTCCAAAGGATATTCCAAATTTAGAGGGAAGATTGCGGTCGCGTTTCGAGTGGGGGTTGATTGCCGATATTCAACCGCCGGAGATCGAGACAAAGATCGCCATCCTGGAGAAGAAGGCGCAGGAGAATCACATTGCGCTGCCGGGAAATGTGGCCCTCTACCTCGCCTCCCAACCGGAGTCCAATATCCGGGAGTTGGAAGGATATCTGGTCCGGATCGCAGCCTATTCTTCGCTGACCGGCCGGCAGATCGACCTCGATCTTGTCAAGGATGTCATGAAGCAACTCCTCCGCAAGGAAGAAAAAATGAAGATTACGATCGAGGAAATCGTCAAGACCGTCGGAGTGAAATTTTGTATCAAGATCTCCGACATCAAATCACAGAAAAAGAATAAAAACCTTGTTCTGGCGCGGCAGGTTTCGATGTTTCTTGCACGTGAAATGACCAGCGCCTCCTTCCCGGACATCGGGGAGAAAATCGGCGGACGGGATCACTCGACGGTCATCTACGCCCATAATAAAATTAAAAAGATCATGGAGACGGACAGGACCCTCCGGGACGCCATGGAGGAAATCCAATATATCCTCCTACACAAAGGGTGAATGCTTTTTTGAGTGGCTCTATCCACAGGACGCGGGAGAAAATAGGTCGGAAAATGAACTACAACAGAGGTTATAAACACCATACACAACTACTATTACTACTACTGTTTCTTTATTAAGAAGAAATCTTTTTAAACCATATAACCTGTTAATGGAGTGGAAAGGATGGGGGCAACCATGGAATTCAATATTAAAAGGGATTTGTTTTCAGTGGGGATTCAGAAGACGCTGGGGATTGTGGAGAAGAAGACCACAATGCCGATTCTGAGTAATTTATTGCTCAGGGCGGGTCAAAACCGGGTAACGATCATGGCGACGGACCGCGAGATCGGTCTCGTAGCGGACTACGAGGCGGAGGTCCTCCGGGACGGGGAGATTACACTTTCGGCGAGAAAACTCCATGAGATGGTTCGGGAGATCCAGGGAGAGACGATTCATGTTATCAAAAATGAAAGGGATATTGTTATTCTGACCTGTAACAAGGCCACATACCGAATTCCCGGCATCCCGGCGGATGACTATCCGGTGGTGGCGGACCAGGAGGATATCCCCTTTTATAAGGTTAAGGGAGGCATCCTGAAAGAATTGATTCGCAAGACCGCCTTTGCGATGTCGACCGATGAGATGCGCAAGACCCTGTGCGGTGTTCTGATGGAGACGGAGAAGGCAGGAGAGACCTTTTTGATCCGGATGGTGGCCACCGACGGTCACCGTCTCGCCATGATGAAGATGGAGACGGGTGAAAAGGATTTTCTGACGATGGAGAAGGGTGTGATTATTCCGCGGAAGGGTCTCGGGGAGATCCGGCGGCTCGTGGAGGATGCATCCGGTGATGTATTCCTGGGGGTCAGGCAGGGGATGTGCATCGTCAAGACCGATCATACCCTGTTGAAGGTCAGTCTGGTCGATGGGGATTATCCGGATTACCGGCGCGTGATCCCGGCGGAAAAAGGGGTGGTTCTGGGGATAGAGAAGGATAAGTTGCTCCATACCCTCCGCCGGATGAGTGTGATATCATCCGATCGGTACAATGGTGTGATTCTGACCATGTCCCCGGGTAAAATCGTCTTGAATTCAAACAACCCCGATGTCGGAGAGGCCAATGACGAGATCGACGTCGTCTATGAGGGCGAGGACAAGAGCGTCGGTTACAACGTAACCTATCTGACGGATGCCATCGATGTGATTGATGAGGAACAGATTGATTTTGAGGTTGGAGAAGGGATGAAACCCGGCATTGTCCGGGCGGTCGGTAATGAAAACTATTTTTGTATCGTCATGCCGTTGAAATTATAGAATAAAGAATAGGAATAGGTTTAATGGAAGAGATTAAACAGGAAGAAGCGTCACAGGTCATGGATGAGTACGACGCCGACAGCATCAGGGTTTTGGAGGGGCTGGAGGCGGTCCGGAAGCGTCCGGCCATGTATATCGGGAGCACAGGGAAGGAAGGGCTCCACCATCTGGTTTATGAGGTTGTGGACAACAGCATCGACGAGGCGTCCGCCGGTTTCTGCGATACCATCCTGGTAAAGATCCGGGTGGATAACAGCATTGTCGTTGAGGACAACGGCCGGGGGATCCCGGTGGACATCCACAAGACGGAGGGGGTTTCAGCCGCCGAGGTGGCATTGACAAGGCTCCATGCCGGTGCGAAGTTTTCCAACGACAGTTACAAAATCTCCGGCGGCCTTCACGGCGTCGGCGTCTCCGTCGTCAATGCACTGTCCGTCTCTCTTGATTTGGAGGTGAGGCGGGATGGCGGCGTCTATGCCCAGTCCTACATCCGCGGCGTGCCGAACGCCCCCCTGGAACAGGTCGGCAAGACCAAAAGCCGGGGAACGACCGTCACCTTCAAGCCGGACGACACGATTTTCGAGGATACGGAGTTCA
>JAPLJY010000278.1 GCA_026388345.1 Deltaproteobacteria bacterium | reverse complement strand
CGGGTTGGGGATCTTCGGCTTCAATATCGTTCGGGACCTCTATGCGGGCGGTTTCGAGGTGATCGCCGTCGACAAGAACAAGGATGCGATCCAGCGGGTGCGGGACTGCTCCACCAAGGCGATCCAGGCCGACGGGACGGATAAGGAGATCATGGAGGCGATCGGCATCCAGGAAGACGATGTTGTGATCATCTCCTTCGGGGAGGACCTGGCGGCGGCGACGCTCACCACGCTCCACCTGAAACAGATGAAGGTCAAAACGATCATCGTCAAGGCCCCCAACGAGGAGTACAAGCTGGTTCTCGAGAAGGTCGGGGCGACGGAGGTGATGATTCCGGAAAAGGAGATCGCCCACAAGGTCGCGAAGAGCTTCATCTCACCGAACGTCCTCGATTATCTGCCCCTTTCGGATGATTACATGATCTCCGAGATGGCCCCGCCCAACAACTTTCTCGGCAAGTCCCTGGCCCAGCTCCAGCTCCGGAGCCGGTACCACGTCGAGGTGATCGCGATGCGGGATATCGTTTCCGACAGCGTCTACATGATTCCCGGGGCGGACTTCGTCATCAAGGACGGGGATGTGCTCGTGATACTCGGCAAGGAGAAGGATATCCAACAGATCAAATAGATTTCCCCCGGGTCTTTATTCCAGAATGATCGTGGCGTCGACCGCCATGGCCCCCTCCTCCCCGCAGATCAGCGGGTTGATGTCGATCTCCCGGATCCGCGGAAAGGCAAGGCCGATCTCCCCCAGGCGGACGATGATCCGGGCGATCTCCTCCCGGTCCACCGGGGGCGCCCCCCGGAAGCCGTCCAGCATCTTCTGCCCGCGGATGCGGCCAATCAGCCCCAGGGCGTCCCGACGTGTCAGGGGGGCCACGGCGAATACGGCATCGCCGAAGAGCTCCGCGGTGACCCCGCCCAGGCCGAACATCACGCAGGTGCCGAACTGGGGATCGCGGAGGAGCCCCAGGATCAGCTCCACCTTTCCGGGGATCTGTCTCTGGAGGAGTACCCGGCCCCGGCCTTCCATCCGTTCCGTCAGCGCTGCAAAAGCCCGCAGTGCCGCCGGTCCGTCCTGAATGTCCAGCCGTACGAGACCCATCTCCGTCTTGTGAACGCCACCCGGCAGCAGCCCCTTCAGGACGACCGGATAGCCGATGGCGGCGGCGGCCGCCTCGACCTTTTCCGCCCCGGTGACGATCCGCTCCGCAACGGTCGGGATGCCGCAGGCCCGGAGGAACTCCTTCGAAAGGTGCTCGTCGAGGGGGCCGGAGGCTGCGGCGAGGAGGTTTGTTAGAGAGACGGGAAGGTCTTGCTGCAGGATTCCGGACTCCGGGATCGGTTCCGGCCGGTGACGTTCGTGCAGGACCGCGGCCAGACATTCCGCGGCCCTCCCGATTTCGGCGAAGACGGGAATGCCGAAGGAGAGCGCCTCCTTCTGGAAGGCAAAGGCCTCTTCCCTGCGGCCGATCTGCCAGACGACGACCGGTTTCCCCGAGGATTGGATCCGGTAGGCCAGGTCGGCGAGGTCCAGACGGACGCGGGAGTTACCCGCGAAGGTGTGGAGAAAGACTGCGTTCACCCCCGGGTCGCCGAGAACGGCCGCAAGGGCGCGGCTGTAGACGTCGACGCCGGTCCCGATGTGGCTTTCCATGGCCGGCCAGAGGTCGACCGGATCGGCAACCGGCATCCAGTCCGGGAAGAGTTTCTTCAGTTCGGTCCGCGTCGTTTCGGTCAGATCGGCCAGGGAGAGCCCCTGTCCCTCGATAAAATCGGTAGAGACGATGCCCGCACCGCCGCTGAAGGTGAGGATGGCCACCCGGTCTTTGCGGCCGGCGGGAGGAGCCGTCATGGCCAGGGACCGACAGAGGTCCATCATCTGCTTGAAGTCATTGGCTTCGACGACCCCCGCCTGTGCCAGCGCGCCGGCGATAATCCGGCTATTGCCGGCGAGGGAGGCCGTATGGCTCATCGCCGCCTCCGCCCCCTTCCGGCTCCTCCCTCCCTTGAGGACGACGATCGGTTTTTCGCAGCGCCGGCAGATCTCCAGGAAACGCCTGCCGTCGGGGAACGATTCGAGGTAGAGGCCGATCACCCGGGTGTCGGGATCGCCCATGAAGTACTCCAGCAAGTCGCATTCGTTGATATCGACCTTGTTCCCCACCGAGCAGACCTTGCTCACGCCCATCGTGGCGTTGCTCATGAGGTCGATCAGAAAGATGGCAGATAGCATACCGCTCTGGACCACGAGGGAGACGGCGCCGGGAATGAATCCCCGCTGCTGCGCCTGCGGGTCCATGAAGGAGAAGACGTGGCTGTGGACCACGTCGACCAGCCCCATGCAGTTGGGGCCCCAGATGCGGATCCCCGTAGCGGCCGCGATTCCGGTGAGCGCCCTCTGGAGTTTGGCCCCCTCCGGACCGGCTTCGGCGAAGCCGCCCGATTCGACCATGACCCCCGGGATGCCCTTTGCGGCGCACTCCTCGACCGCCGCCGGCACCAGCGGGGCGGGTACGAAGACGATAGCGAGGTCCACCGGACCGGGGACGGCGCTCACGGAGGGATAACAGGGCAGGCCGTCGATCTCGCGGTAGCGTGGATTGACGGGGTAAATACCCCCCCAGTAACCGAGCAGAAGGTTTTTCAGGATGGCGTTTCCGCCCTTGAGCGGATTCGGCGTTGCGCCGATTACGGCGACCCCCCGGGGCTCAAAGAAAAAGTCCATTGGTTCTCCTCACGATGAAATCGTGTTGATACGCAGAATCCATTTTCCGGTATTGGAAACGCAATGCAGATCGGTCATTTCATCAGGCCCGGCAGAAAGAGCGCGATCTGCGGAACGGGGTGATGACCCCCATCTCCGCGACGAGGACGATCACGACGCCGAACCAGATGGGGTCATAGCCGAGGGTGGTGACCACCGGATAGAAGACGGGGATGGTCAGCATGATCATCGCGAGGGAATCCATCAGGCAGCCGAGGAGGAGGTAGATGAGGATGATCAGGCCGATGATGAGAGCGGGCGGCCAGCTCAATCCCGCCACCCAGGCGCCGATCCCGGCCGGGATGGTCGTCACGGCGAGGAAGTGGCCGAAGACGGTCGCCCCGGCAACGATCACCATGATCATGCAGGAAATCCGCGCGGTTTCGTTGAGCGAGCGAGCGAAGCCCTGCCAGGAGAGGTTTCCGCCGACCAACGCGATGACGATCGTGCCGGCGGCCCCGATGGCGGCGGCCTCGGTCGGTGTGAACAGGCCGATGAAGAGGCCCCCCATGACGAGCAGAAACAGCAGGAAGGTTTCAAACAGGCCGGTCAGCGAGGCGATCCGCTCCCGGAGGGAGGCCTTCGGTGCGGGGACGCAGAGACCGGGCCGCAGACGGGTCCAGACCACGATGGTGACGATGAAAAGAGCGGCGAGGAGGATGCCGGGCAGGATGCCGGCCATGAAGAGCTTGCCGACGGACTGCTCCGTCATGATTCCGTAGACGATGAAGATCGTGCTCGGCGGGATAAGGATCCCGAGACTGCCGCCGGCGGCCACGACCCCCGTGGCCAGCGCGGGATCATACCGGTATTTTTTCATCTCCGGGAGCGCGACGGAGGCCATTGTCGCCGCCGTTGCGCTGGTCGAGCCGCAGATGGCTGAAAATCCGGCGCAGGCCCCGATCGTGGCGATGGCGAGCCCCCCCGGAAGATGTCCCAGAAACTTATTGGCCGTGTTGAAGAGTCGGCCGCTGATTCCCGTATAATGGGCGATCTGCCCCATGAGAACGAAGAGGGGGATGACCGTCAGGTTGTATGAACCGAAAGTCGCGAAGATATCCCGTGCCAACAGGTTCAGGGAGGCGTCCCAGGAGGCCAGGAGACCGAAACCGACAAAGCCGACGATCGCCATGACGAATCCGACCGGAATCCGGGTGAACATCAGAACGACGAGAACGACGAATCCCCAGAGGCCGACGGCGACGGGCGTCATGGTTTCACCGTCCGGATTGCAGAGCGCAGGCTATCGAGCAGAAGAACCAAAACAAGAAGGGCGCTGCCGGCCGCGATCCCGTAGATGAAGGGGTAGATCGGCATGGTCAGCGTCACGGAAACCTCCCCGCTTTGCCTCATGTCCGAGGCATAGATCAGGCTCTGCCAGGTGATCAGACCGAAGAGGGCGGCGCCGATCAGGGATGTGACGGCCTCGATCCCGACCTGCATGCGCCGGGGGAGTTTCTCCACGAGGATCTCCACGGCGATGTGCCCCTTCTCGATGGAGGTGTAGGCAAGGGAAAAGGAGATGATGACCGTTCCCAGGAAACCGACCATTTCATAGGTCCCCGGGATGGGATGACGCAGCAGTCGCAGCAGGACGTCGGCGCAGGTCAGCATCATCATGATGATGATCGCGGCGCCGGCCAAGGTATTGAAGCCGGCGCTGATCCGGGCGATTTCTCGTTGAATGCGTGTCATGGTTTTCTTTTCGTTTATTTGTAGGTTTTCCCGTACTGTTTGATCAGGTTCTCCACTTCCTGCACCGCCTTCTCCGCGGGGAGCCCCTTGGCCGAAACCTCTTTGATGTAGTCGTCGATGATCGGCCGGACCGCCTTCTTCCACCGGCCGTTTTCTTCGGCGGACAGCGGGACGATCTTGTTCCCCAGGCCGAGGGTATATTCGCGTCCCTCCTGGTCGAGCTGGTCCCAGGCCTTGCCATGGACATCAATCCACTGGGCGCTGACCTCCTCCATGACCTTCCGGACATCGGCGGAGAGGCTGTTCCATTTCTTCAGGTTCATCACGACAAACATCGCCGTCGTGTAGCCGATGTCGGAGCAATCCGTTGTGGATTTGATCACCTCTCCCTGCTTCCAGCCCTTCAGGGTCTCGATCGGGGCGAAGGTCCCCTCGACGACTCCCTTCTGGAGCGACTCGTACGTCTGTCCCTGGGGCATCGCCACCGGCACGGCGCCCAAGGCCTCCGTCACCTTGGCGCTGAGTCCCGTCGAGCGGATCTTCATCCCCTTGAGCTGTTCCAGCGTCGTGACCGGCTGCTTCGTGT
>JAPLJY010000087.1 GCA_026388345.1 Deltaproteobacteria bacterium | reverse complement strand
CTGACCTCCCGCATACTCATGACGATAATGTCCCTACCGGCCATAATTACCCCCCTTCGTTAGGGAAAAATTACAGCCTTACATTAGGACATTTCTACTTTGGTGATTTAGGACATTCTCATTTTGGCGGGACAGGGATATATGCAGGTCCCATGGTCGTGGAGAAAGCTCTTGATCTCGGCGATGGTGTGTGTCCGGTAGTGGACCATCGAGGCGATCAGGGCGGTATCGGCCTTTCCCCGCGTGAGGACGTCAAGGAGGTGTTCCGGCTTTCCCGCACCGCCGGAGGCGATCACCGGGATGCCGACATGACTCGATGCCAGGGCAGTCAGGTCGAGTTCGTAGCCGTCTAAAGTCCCGTCGGCGTCGATGGAGTTGAGGCAGATCTCCCCCGCGCCGAGACGTTCCGCCTCCTTTGCCCACCGGAGGGCGTCGAGGCCGGTTACGGTCCGTCCGCCGTGGATCACCATCTCGTATCCGGAAGGAATCCCTCTCACAAGGATCGGCAACGTAAACCACTTATTTTGTGGTCAAAATCCTATTGACACACAAGATCCTTCTTCATATACTCCCGCCATAAAAAAGAATGCCTTATCAATCCACTTGATGTTCTTCGAAGTATCTTTTTTAATAATTTTCAAGTCGCACCTCTTGGCATTCCTGCCGTTTTCACGCCAGGGCAAACAGGTAAAAGGGGACAAGTTCATGGACGAAGAAAAAAAAGCGGTAAAATCGGGAAAGGGCAAACGCAGTACGTCGGGCAAACGACGGCCATCGAAGGCATCCCTATGGGAAGGCGAGGATCGTTTCCGGGCGCTGATCCAGAACCTGACGGACATGATCGGGATCATTGACGACAGGGGCCTCGTTTCCTATGAATCACCCTCTTGGGCGAGAACCCTCGGTTACCCGGAAGGCTATTTCGTCGGCCAGTCCCCTTTCCCGTTCATTCACCCCGATGATTTACCGGCCGTTCTGAAGGATTTTACCGATTCCGTGCAACACGCCATCGACGGCATCCCCACGCCGTTTCGTTTCCGTAGAGCGGACGGCACATGGGCTTATCTCGAGGCGTTGGCGAACAACATGATGGATCAGCCGGCGATCCGTGGGATCGTCATCACCGTCCGGGACGTCACCGAGCGTATCCGTGCACAGGAGGCCCTGCGGGAGAGCGAAGAACAGCACCGCCTGCTCATCAATGCCTCCCAGGACGTCATCTATACGGTATCTCCCGATTTAACCGTGCTGTCTTTTTCGCCGAGTGTCAGGCTCACAATGGGATACAAGCCCGAGGATCTGATCGGGAAGAAAATTCTTGAACTCAATCTGATTCAACCGGACGAGCTTGGCCGGATGGCCGCGGAGATCAACGCCATTCTTGCCGGTGAAAGCGTAGGCCCCACGGCTTATACGATGATCGCCAAAGACGGATCGCCGCGGATCGCCGAAATTGTCGGCACGCCGCTGATCCGCGGCGGCACGGTGATCGGCTTCACCGGCATCGCCAGAGACGTGACGGAGAAAAAGAAGGTACAGGACGAACTCCGCAGGAGCGAGGAAAAATACAGAAGCATTATAGAAAACATGGACAGCGGCTACTATGAGGTCGATTTGCAGGGCACGATGACCTTTTTCAATCCAGCCTTGTTGGAAATCCTTGGCTATGAAGAAGCGGAACTGACCGGCCTCAAATACAGTGCTTTCATGGACCAGGAAGAGAGCCGGCGTGTCTTTCGGATTTTCAACGAAGTGTATCGCACCGGAAAACCTTCCGGGGATTTTTACTGGCGATTTGTCAGGAAAAGCGGGAAGAAGGTCTATTCGGCCGCTTCCGCTTATCCCGTGAGGAATGATCAGGGCGCCATCGTTGGTTTCAGCGGGACGGTCCGGGATATCACAGTCCTCAAACAGATAGAGGATGCCTTGATGGAGCGTGAGGAAACCTTCCGGGCGCTGGCCGAAAACTCGCCGGATACGATCATGCGCTTCGACCGTGACCACCGGCACCTTTACGTAAACCCCGCCGCCGGCAGGCAGACAGGCATCCCGCCCGAGGACTTTATTGGAAAGACTCATCAAGATCTTGGTTTTCCGGATGATCTGGTAAAAACCTGTGAGGAAGCCATCAACAAGGTCTTCGGAACCGGCAAGCCACATCGCATCGAGTTCATGCTTCCCGATCGTGCCTGGATCGATTGGCTGCTCGTACCGGAATTCGATCTTCAAGGTGAGGTGAAGGCCGTTCTGACATCGGCCAGAGACATCACGGGACATAAAAAATCCGAGGAAACCCTTCGGGAATCGGAACGCCGGCTTGCCAACATCATCGACTTTCTGCCCGACGCCACCTTTGTGGTTGATAAAGAGGGGCGAGTAATCGCCTGGAACCGGTCCATGGAGGAGATGGTCGGGGTTACGTCGGAGGAGATGATCGGCAAAGGCAATTATGAACATGCCATTCCTTTCTATGGAGAGAGAAGACCCATTCTCGTGGATCTGGCTTTGCAACCGGATGAGGCATATGAACGAAAATACACAGGGATCAGCCGGGAAGGCGATTGTCTCTTCGGCGAATCCTATATTCCGATGCTAAAGGAAAAAGAAACGTTCTTTTGGGGCAAGGCAGCCCCGCTCCGGGATTCGGAAGGACAGGTTGTGGGGGCCATCGAGTCGATCCGAGATATTACGGACCGGAAAAGAGTGGAAAGGGATTTGCAGGAGGCCAAGGAAGAGGCCGAAAAAATGAATGAACACCTGGGGAGGCAGACGGCGCTTGCGGCCGAGATGGCCGTACAGGCCGAGATGGCCAACGCCGCCAAGAGCGAGTTTCTGGCCAATATGAGCCATGAGATCCGCACCCCCATGAACGGGGTGATCGGCATGACCGGCCTGCTGCTGGATACGGAACTCAGCGACGAGCAGCGCAAATACGCCGGGATCGTGCGGGCCAGCGGCGAATCGCTGCTGACCCTCCTGAACGACATCCTCGACTTCTCCAAGATCGAGGCGGGCAAACTGGAGATGGAGACGCTGGACTTTGACCTGCGCGCCCTGCTGGACGACTTCGCCGCCACACTGGCCCTGCGTGCCCACGAAAAGGGGCTCGAGTTCATCTGCGCCGCCGCGCCGGACGTCCCGGCCTATCTTTGTGGCGACCCCGGCCGCCTGCGCCAGATTCTCACCAACCTGACGGGCAACGCCGTGAAGTTCACCCACCAGGGCGAGATTGCCGTGCGGGCCGACTTGGTGTCGGAAACAGACGCCGATGCCGTGCTCCGCTTCTCCATCAAGGACACAGGCATCGGCATTCCGGCGGAGAAGCATGACATCCTGTTTCAGAAGTTCACCCAGGCGGACGCCTCGACCACACGCCAGTACGGTGGCACCGGCTTGGGCTTGGCCATCTCAAAGGAACTTGCAGAGCGGATGGGCGGTGAGATCGGCGTAATCAGCGAAGAAGGGCACGGATCGGAGTTCTGGTTCACCGTGCACCTTGGCAAACAGGCGGAGCGGGAACACAACATCGCGCCGCCCGCCGACATTCGCGGGGTGCATATCCTGATCGTGGACGACAACGCCACCAACCGCGAGATGCTGATGGCCCAGTTTGCAGCCTGGGGCGTGCGGGCGGAAGAGACTCCGGACGGTCCCACGGCCCTGCAGGCGCTCTATCGTGCCCGCGACGCGGACGACCCATTCCGGACCGCCATTCTCGACATGCAGATGCCCGGCATGGACGGCGCAGTCTTGGCACGGATCATCAAGGCTGACGAAACGCTGAAGGATACGCGTCTGGTACTTTTATCCTCTCTGGGCCGACGGGGCGACGCCAGAAAAATGGAGGAGATCGGGTTTGCCGCCTACCTTACCAAACCGGCGCGTCAGTCGGAGCTGTTGGGCTGCCTGTCCGCGGTGTTGGCCGGGACCGCCGCAGCTCAACCGGTGCACCCCATCGTCACGCGCCACGCGATCCGCGAGATGCGCCGGGGTGCGGTTCGTATCCTGCTGGCCGAAGACAACATCACCAACCAGATGGTGGCCGTGGGCATCCTGAAGAAGCTGGGCCTCCGCGCGGACGCCGTGGCCAACGGCGCGGAAGCCGTCAAGGCCCTCGAAACCCTCCCTTACGACCTGGTGCTGATGGATGTGCAGATGCCCGAGATGGACGGACTGGAGGCAACCAGGCAAATTCGCAATCCCCAATCCGCGGTCCGGAATCACCGGATTCCCATTATCGCCATGACCGCCCACGCCATGCAGGGTGATCGGGAAAAGTTCTTGAATGCGGGCATGAGTGACTATGTCACCAAGCCGGTTGATCCCCATGCGCTGTCGGAGGCGCTGGAGAAATGGCTGCCGCGAGAGACCGCAACAACAGAGGAACAACCGCCCGGTAAGCCCGAAGAAACTTCCCCCGTTTCCACTCAGGAACCGGAGGCGCCGGTTTTCGACAAGGCGGGCATGATGGCCCGCATGATGGACGACGAGGACCTGGCGAGCACGGTGATCGAGGCTTTTCTGGACGATGTCCCAAAGCAGATCGAGGCCCTGCGGGGATATCTGGAAGCGGGCGATGCCACAAGCGCCGAGCGCCGGGCCCACACCATCAAAGGCGCCTCCGCCAATCTTGGCGGCGAGGCCCTGCGCGCAGTGGCCTTCGAGATGGAGAAAGCGGCCAAAGCCGGTAATCTGGAATTCGTCACGGCCCGCCTCCCCGAAATGGAGAGGCAGTTTGTTCGACTGAAGCTAGCGATGGAGCAGCATTTTAACCGCGGATGACACGGAGAACACGGATATGGAGATGCCCATGAGAATCCTGATCGCCGAAGATGATTTTACGTCGCGCACCGTCCTGACGGCGGTGCTGAAAAAGCAGGGCCACGAGGTGATGGCCATGGTCAACGGCACAGAAGCCTGGCAGGCGCTGCAACAGCCCGACTCCCCCAAGCTGGCCATTCTCGACTGGATGATGCCGGAAATAGACGGTCCGGAGGTGATACGCCGGGTCCGCGCCCTGCAAACCGACCGGCCGCCCTATATCATCATGCTGACCACCAAAGGGGATAAGGCCGACATCATCGCCGGGCTCGAGGCTGGAGCCAACGACTACCTGGCCAAACCCTTCGATCCCGGTGAACTCCGCGCCCGGATCGAGGTCGGCCGGCGCCTGGTCGAGATGCAGGACGCGCTGGCCGCCAAGGTCGAGGAGCTGCGCCAGGCGTTCGATCAGATCAAGACCCTGCGCGGAATCGTGCCCATCTGCGCGAACTGCAAAAAGATCCGTGACGACCAGGGCTACTGGAACCAGGTGGAAGTCTATGTCCGCGACCACACCGAAGCCGAGTTCAGCCACGGCATCTGCCCGGAGTGCATGAAGGAATTGTATCCCGAATTTGTGGGGGAGAAGACAGAAGGCAAATCATGATTGGAGTCATGAACCAACACAAGCAACAGGCAGCATGATGAATTCCACTTGCCAAGATTTCCCGAACTTTGTACATTACGGCGGCAGGGCGCGGAGACCGTCAGTGCTTACGAAGTGCCCGATTCTAATTATGATAATGGAGGTGCAGTAATCCATGGCTGCTGACGATGGAACCCGCATGTTGTCAAAAGACGAAGTGAATTGTCTGCTTGAGCCACAGTGCTCACCGAGTGGTACGGATAAGATCAAGATACTGGTTGTTGAGGATGACCATACCACCCAGTTGCTATATGACAAGGGACTATTCAATCAAATATTCGACAAAAAATTGGTTGCTTCGGGGAAAGAAGCGCTTCTCGTCTATGAAGAATGGCATCCCGATATCATTATACTTGACATATATCTGCCGGAAATGACCGGGTACCAGATATTGAAAGCGATTCGGACAAACATCGAAGACAAGAAGACAACCATCGTGATGGCAACGTCGCTGTCCGGCCGTGAGGATGTCCTGTCCTGCATGACGCTGGGTGTTGAGGGCTACATCATCAAACCCTTTTCGCTCCAGGAAATAGGGGCAAAGATCCTGGGTTATTACGCAAAGAAGGAACCCGAACGGGCGAGGAAGGCCGATACCCTGTGCCGGGAGATTTTGAAACAATCCCAAATTCGATGGCTGCTGGATAAGGATAAGTCAAAGACGAAAGAAGATACGGAAGGCGTTGGCAACGGCACTTCTCCTACCACTGCAGCCTTGTCTTCACGCCGTGGTCATGGAGAAAGTTCTTGATCTCCGGGATGGTGTGTGTCCGGTAGTGGACCATCGAGGCAATCAGGGCGGCGTCGGCCTTTCCCCGGGTGAGGACATCGAGGAGATGCTCCGGCTTTCCCGCACCGCCGGAGGCGATCACCGGGATGCCTACATGACTTGAGATCAGCGCGGTTAGGTCGAGTTCGTAGCCGTCTAAAGTCCCGTCGGCGTCGATGGAGTTGAGGCAGATCTCCCCCGCGCCGAGACGTTCCGCCTCCTTTGCCCACCGGAGGGCGTCGAGGCCGGTTACGGTCCGTCCGCCGTGGATGACCATCTCATATCCGGAAGGAATCTCATTGCTTGCAGGCACTTTTTTCACGTCCATGCCGAGGACGATGCACTGGCTGCCAAAGGCCCTCGCCCCCTCCGCGATGATGCCGTGATTTTTCACCGCCTCTGAATTGACGCTGATCTTTTCCGCCCCGGCGAGGATCACCCGCCGCATCTCCTCCACCGTCCCGATGCCGCCCCCTACGGAAAAAGGAATGAAGATCGTTTCGGCAACCCTTTTTACGACATCGAGCATGATCGTGCGGCCCTCGGCGGAGGCCGTGATGTCGTAGAAGACGATTTCGTCGGCCCCCTGTTCGTAATATTCTCGTGCGGCCTCCACCGGATCGCCGATATCTACGTTTTCCTTGAATCTTATCCCTTTTGTCAGGCGGCCGTCCCGGACATCTAGACAGGGGATGATCCGTTTACTGAGCATGGTTTCCTCCCCAGCGGCAGAAATTTGCCAGCAGGGTGAGCCCCGGCCGGCCGCTCTTCTCCGGGTGGAACTGGACCGCAACGAGGTTTCCCCGGGCCACGGCGGAACAGAAGCGGATGCCGTAATCCGTCCAGCCTGCGGCCCAGGCCGCGTCCGCCGGGGCCGGGTAGTAGGAGTGGACAAAATAGAACTCGGCCTCCGCGGGGATCCCGGCAAAGACCGGATGGCCCTCCCGGCCCTCCCTGAATGATACGCGGTTCCAACCCATGTGCGGAATCTTGAGCCTTTGCCCCCCCTCGCTGAGATCCGCCGGAAACCGTTTGACCTCTCCCGGGACGATGCCGAGGCAGGGGGTGTCGTCCTCTTCGCTCCGGTCGAAGATCACCTGGGTGCCGAGACAGATCCCGAGAACGGGCTTGCCCTCCCGTACCCATCTTTTCAGATGCTCGTCTAGGCCGCTTTCCCGGAGGTTCGCCATCGCCTGTCCGGCGGCGCCGACGCCGGGAAAGATGATATGGCTCATGTCATCCAATAATTTGGAATCATGGGTAATGATGCACGGTTCATGCAGGTTGTCCAGCGCCCGCGCGACGCTGGTCAGATTTCCCGCCCGGTAGTCCACGATGCCGATCATGATTCTCTCCCAAATTTCTTTCCCTGCCAATTGTCGCGTGTTCCAGCTCCCGGACGATGGCGCCGGATCATCTTCGCCCTGGGATGCCGCTCAAAGCATCTGCTCGGCGGCGGCAGGAGGACTATATCCTGAGACGGCCGCAACTGCAAGCGGGAGCAAGGGGCGACCTGCATACGCTATGTAGCCCGCAGGGCGTCGACGATCTTCATCCGGGAGGCGCGCAACGCGGGCAGCATGCCGCCGAAGTAAAGGCCGCCGGCGGTCAGAATGAGCAGGACGACGGCCGCGATGACAAACGGCTTCTTTCTGCGCCGGCCGGGCTTGATGATCTTCTCCGATTTTTCAATCTTCAGCTTTGCAATGTCTTCCGCAGGCATGACCGGCTCTCCAGAACAGGGACAGGCTTTTCCACAGGGTCCCTATTTGTTGAATTCTCGCCTACTTATAACAGAACCCCGCTGACTTTGCCATAAGGATATGATTCACGGTGTCCGCCGGTCCTGCGACGCCGGTCGGATTTCCCGCTCGGTAGTCGACGATCCCGATCATACCGCTCCTCCCCACATCTTCCCCTGCCAACTGTCGCGCGCTTCCAGCTCCCGGTCGATCGCGTTAAGGACGGCGAGCTTGTTTCCCGCCCAGGCCGGGCCCAGAAAGATGTCCCGGTAGCCATCCGCGGTCAGCCGCTGGATGACCATCCCCGGCGGCAGGATCTCCAATATGTCGCAGACGGCGCCGACGTACTCCTCCCGGGTCATCAATGTGACCTCTCCCCGCTTGAAACTCTCGCCGAGCGCCGTCCCCTCCAGGGCGAGGAGACTGTGAATCTTGATTCCCTGAACCGGCAGCGCGGCGATCGCCTTGGCCGTCTCCAGGATCTTCTCGCGGGTCTCGCCGGGAAGCCCCACGATGATGTGGACGCAGATCAGGATGGACCCGCCCCCGGCGCGACGGACGGCGTCGCGGAAGGTTGCCGCGTCGTGGCCCCGGTTGATCGCCCCGAGCGTCCGGTCGTGGATCGACTGGAGGCCGAACTCCAGCCAGACGTGAGACCGCTCGGCGTAGGATCGAATCAGCGCAAGCGTCTCATCGGGGACGCAGTCCGGCCGTGTCCCGATGGAAAGACCGATCACGTCCTCTACAGCGAGCGCCTCGTCGTAGAGCGCCCGCAGGTTTTCCACCGAGGCGTAGGTGTTCGTGAAGGTCTGGAAATAGGCGATGAATTTCTCCGCCTTGCCGCGCTTGCGGTAGAAGGCCTTTCCCCGGCGGACCTGGTCGCCGACCGGGGGGAGCGGGCCTGCCTGGCGGAGCGCCGATCCCCGCCCGTCGCAGTAGACGCACCCCCCCGCCGCGACGCTTCCGTCACGGTTCGGACAGGTGAAGCCGGCGTCGATCGGGAGCTTGTGCACCCGGCAGCCGAAGCGGTTGAGCCAGTAACTCTTGAGATCGTAGTATCGCTTCGCGTTGTTCCAGAAGGTCGGTTTGGCCACGGGAGTCCTTTTTTCGGTTGTGTTTTCCTAAGCGATCATATTAAATTGCCCGCGGAACCGCAAGGGAATAGGGAAACGCATGAGCCGGGAATATGACGTCATTGTGGTCGGGGGAGGGCACGCGGGCTGCGAGGCGGCCCTCGCGGCGGCGAGGATGGGCTGCGAGACGCTGCTGTTCAACATCAGCCTTGATGCGATCGCCCTCATGTCCTGCAACCCCGCAATCGGCGGCCTCGCCAAGAGCCAGCTCGTCAAGGAGGTCGACGCGCTGGGCGGTCAGATGGGCCGGATCGCCGACCAAACCGCCGTCCACTTCCGCCTGCTGAACGCCTCCAAAGGCCCGGCCGTCCAGTCCACCCGCTTCCAGTGCGACAAGCAGCTTTACCGCCTCGCCATGAAGTCCGTCGTGGAGAAGGAGCCGCGCCTTCATCTTCTTCAGGGCCTCGTGGAACGTCTCGTCGTCGAGGATGGACGGATCCGCGGCGTCGTCGATCAGACGGGTGTTTTTCACGGCGGCCGGGCGGTCGTCATCACGACGGGGACCTTCCTCGGCGGCCTTATCCACATCGGCGATGTCCGGTATCCCGCGGGCCGGGCCGGGGAGATGGCCTCCCTGGAGCTCGCCTCCTCCCTCAAGTTTCTCGGTTTCGAGATGGGGCGGATGAAGACGGGGACGCCCCCGAGGCTTCGCGCCTCCACGATCGATTTTTCCCGCCTTGTCCGCCAGGACAGCGATCCCGATCCGGAACCCTTCTCCTTCACGACGGAGCGGCTCCGCGAGGATCGCCTCCCTTCCTTTTTCACGGCAACAACGGAGGAGACCCACCGGATCATCCGCGAAAACATCCGCTTTTCACCCCTGTATGCCGGGGCGATCCAGGGGGTCGGCGCCCGCTACTGCCCCTCCCTCGAGGACAAGGTGATGCGGTTTGCCGACCGGGGGAGCCACCCGGTTGTCCTCGAACGGGAAGGGCTCGACACGGAGGAAATCTACGCAAAAGGGCTCGGCAACTGCCTCCCGCCGGATCTCCAGGAAAGGGTCGTCCGGAGCGTGCCGGGTCTGGAGCAGGCAGAGATCATGCGCCTTGCCTATGCCATCGAATACGACTTCGTCCAGCCGACCCAGCTCCGCCTCACGCTGGAGACGAAGCAAATTTCCGGCCTCTACCTCGCCGGTCAGATCAACGGGACCTCGGGCTACGAGGAGGCGGCGGCACAGGGGCTCTGGGCGGGGGTCAACGCCGCGCTAAGCGTGCAGGGGCGCCCCCCCTTCGTATTGGACCGGTCGGAGGCCTACATGGGCGTGATGGCGGACGACCTCGTGACCAGGGGGGTCGACGAGCCCTACCGGATGTTCACCTCCCGCGCCGAGTACCGGCTGATCCTCCGGGAGGACAACGCCACGATCCGCCTGATGGGGAAGGGGCGCGAGCTGGGGCTGATCACGGAGGAGCAGCACGGGCTTCTCCGGGAAAAGGTCCGCCGGATCGAGGCGGGCATCCGAAATCTCTCCTCCGTCCGGATCTTTCCGGTGGAAGAAACCAACAGAACCCTCGCGGAGATGAATACGGCGCCGATCAAAAACCCGATCACCCTCTTCCAACTCCTCAAGCGCGAGGAGATCGGATACGACGACCTTGCCCGTTTTGACGGCTGGGAGGCCGTTTGCGACCGCGCGGTCAAGAGGCAGATCGAGATCGAGGCGAAGTACGAGGGGTACATCCGGCGGCAGGAGGAGGCGGTCCGGAAGATGAAGGAACTCGAAGGGATGAAGATTCCGGCGGACTTCGATTACACCGCCGTGCCCGGCCTCTCCAGCGAACTCAAGGCGAAGCTCGCCCGCGTGGGTCCGGCGACCGTCGGCCAGGCGGAGCGGATCCCCGGAATGACGCAGGCCGCCCTCACGGCGATTCTCATCGTGATCAAGAAGCGGGAGTGGAAGGCCGCCGCCCGAAGGGGGGGCTGACTCCGTAACTAATTGGCGAAGATGCCATAAACATTGTTCGGTGGGGTGACGCCTCTTTTATCCAATGACACGCTGCATTCAGTGAAATGTGGTTTTCGCTTGCGGTTATGGGCTACCAGTGCCTGAACCACCTCCCAGCTCACTTCCTTTCTTTCCGCCATCACGGTGATCTCCTCAATGGCGGAACGATTGTCGAATGATACCGGCCGGTAAGGCCTCGTGGACGTAAGGGCGTCATAGATATCGCAGACCGCTACGATCTCGACCATAAGGTCATCCTGACTGATGCCCCGGGGATATCCCGAGCCGTTTCTCCGCTCATGATGATTCCAGGCTACGCTGGCTGCCATGTTCCCGGTGTCCCGCGTGTAATAGCATAGGAGAATGTACCCTGCTCTTGTATGATGTTCCAGGTTTTTTCTCTCGTCCCGCGTGAGAGGCGATCTCTTCTTCAAGATCTCGACAGGAACGCATACCTTGCCGAAGTCATGCAGCGGACCCGTTGCCGCATCCCGGATCCTGGTCCGGTAATGGGGTATCAGGTCCTTGGAGAGAAGGGTGGAGTAGGCAGACACCATCAGGATGTGGCGGTAGGTATACGGATCATTCTCTTTAAAATATCGTACGGAATCCAATATAGGCAGGGTAAACTGTACATGATCCATCAATGCGATCACTTCAGCAAGATCCTTCTCGTCGCTGAAGACGGCATCGCCGGGAGGCTGTGTGAGAAAATGCAGGATATCTTCTCTGACCGTTTCGAATTGCATGAAGGGGATCTTTTTGTGATCGTCGGCAATGCTCGAAGAGATGAGGGAATGCATATCCTCTTCCGACAAGACAGTCCCCGCCGGGAGCAGCACACGCCCGTCCAATGAATATACCGGATAGTCCAGTGTAACTTCAGACATGGAGATCTCCCGTTGACTGGGATGATACAGAAGATACCCCTCTTTGGGGGACGGCGAAAACATCATCCCCTAATATAGGATAATCCCTCCTTCTTCTTGAAGTCAATCCTTTTCTGGACCATGTCAGATATAACGGTTCATCACCGTGGACAGATGTTTCTCCAGGGAACCGTTGCCCATCGTTTCATAATGATCTACGATATTTTTCAAGTCCTCATAGGCGCTCTGATCCGACAAATCGGCCAGCCTTCTGTATATTCCGCTTCTCCTGCCCAATCGGAAGACAAGCCGCTGTTCTTCGGAAAGGGAAAAATACCGCTCCAGGACATCCAGCATCTTTTTCTTGTCCCGGGGAAGCCTGCCTTCGATC
>JAPLJY010000151.1 GCA_026388345.1 Deltaproteobacteria bacterium | reverse complement strand
CGGTCAGCGGCCCGACCTTCTCCTCCAGGAGCAAGTGAATGGCCATGCGGATCGACGTCAGCGGGGTCCTGAGCTGGTGGGACACCGTCGAGACGAGGTTGCTTTTCATCTCCTCCAGGCGGCGCGGTTCCGTCACATCCTTCAGGATCAGGACCACCCCCGTCAATTGTCCTGCCCGGTTTCGGATGGGGGCGGCATCGAAGGAAAAATAGTGTTCCCTCCCATGCACGAACCGTTGAAGGACCTTTTGCCTTTTACCGAGGTGGTCGGGAACGCCGGCAACAACATTCTGAAACGAATCGGACAGTTCAACGTACGGAAGTTCCCTGAGGCTGGTTCCCGCCTGGATTCCGAAAAGCTTGCGGGCGGCTTCCGTCGATATCTCGACCTTTCCCTCCAGATCCAGGATCGCCACGGCTTCGGACAGACTATCGAGGGTCTCCTGAGTCGCCTGTTGGGTGCGGCTCAGTTTCGCCTGGTCGTAGCGGCGGAATTCGCGGAGACTGGCGGCCATATCGTTGAACGCCTCCGACAACCGGCCGATCTCATCCCGAGAGTCGGTTTGCACGACGAGGTCCAGGTTTCCGCCCCGGATCTCTTCGGCGGAACGGATCAGGCGGTTGATGGGTCGCAGGATCCATCTCCCCGTGAAGAGGATAAAGGCCACCGCGATCAGGAAACCGAACGACAGGAGAAGGTACATCCGCTGCCGGGCAAACGCGGCCTGCCTTCTGGCCTTTTCGTTGGCCTCGTTCATGTTGTTCTGGTTCATTCGCAGGATCTCATCCGCCGTTTCCTTCGTCTGCAGAAAAAGCGGCAGCAGCTCGTTGAAATACCGGTTCCGGCTCAGTTCGCCGGACGGGGGCTTGGCCAGCATGCCGTCGAGGGCTTCCCGATACCGGGAAAACAGGCCCTTCAAGGTGGCAGCCTTCTCCCCCTCCCCCGGGACGGTGATGTTGCCAAGCTCGACCTTAAGGGCCTTCTCGAACCGCTCTTCATTCGTACGGATCAGCTTTTTCCCCTCCTCGTCATACCCCAACAGGACAAAGAGGATGCCGCTGTCCATGCGTTCGATGGCCTCCTTCATCTGCTGGCAGGCCACGACGCTTTGGTAGTTCTCGCGCAGGATCACGTCGATGGATTGCCCGAGTTCCCGGAACTGGACGATGCTCTGGCCGCCGATGATCAGGATGATCAGCAGCAGGCCCCCGAACCCCAAAGAAAGCTTTTGGCGCAGTCCGAACATGGTTTCTCTCCTCCCGGAGGGACTTGAGCAAGGACCGTGCCGGGGAAAGATGTTCGTATCTCGCGGATTATGCTTCTGAATTTGTTGAACAGGGCGGGGCGTTCCCTTGCAGTTCGCAAGAACGCCGCATGGCAAGGTTGCAGAATGAAAGGTTTGGCAGGCTGTTAGATGCCGTACTGCTTGCGGTGGCGCCAGAGGGTGGCTTGGTCGATGCCGAGGACGTCGGCTGCCTCCTGAAGGGAGCGGGCGTCAGTCAGAACGCGCCGGATGTGCTCCTTTTTGATCTGGTCGAGGCGCAGTGGGTCTCCCAGCCGGATCGACCGATCGGCGGTGCGCAGGTTCTCCGGCAGGTGATGCACGTCGATCCTCTCCCCCCGGCAGAGGATAACGGCCCTTTCGATGACGTTTCTCAGCTCGCGGACGTTTCCGGGCCAGCCGTAATGCCTCAGGATATCGACCGCTTCGTCGGTGAAACCCGCCACGGCCCGGTGGCAGCTCCGGCCAAAGAAAACTACGAGGCGCTCGGCCAGCGCGACCAGGTCCTCCGGCCGCTCCCGCAACGGGGGAAGCGTGATCTGGATCACGTTGAGCCGATAGTAGAGATCCTCCCGGAAACGGCCCTCCCTAAGGGCCTTTTCCAGATCGATGTTTGTCGCCGCGATGATCCTCACGTCGGCCCGGCGCGTCACGTAGTCGCCGAGGCGCTCGTACTCCTTGTCCTGGACGAACCTGAGCAGTTTCGGCTGGAGGGAGAGGGGGAGGTCACCGATCTCGTCCAGCAGAAGAGTCCCGCCTTCACAGGCGCTGATGCGGCCTGGGTTGTCACGGATGGCGCCGGTGAAGGCCCCCTTGGCGTGGCCGAACAGCTCGCTTTCCAGAAGTTCCGGCGACAGGGAGGGGCAGGACAGGACGCTGAAGGGCCGGTTCGCCCGCGAGCTCCAGCCGTGGATGGCCCGTGCCAGGACGCCCTTGCCCGTGCCGCTCTCCCCCCGCAGCAGAAGGGTCGCATCGGAGGGGGCCGTCTCGCGTGCCAGGCTGACGGCGCGCCTCACGGCGGGGTTGTCGCTGGAAAAGTCCGCATCGAGGTGCGAGCGCCCCAGGTCCTCCCGCAGGGAGGCCACCTTCTGTTCCAGCGAGCGCATCTCGAAGAGCTTCTGTACGGCGAGCTTGATCTGGGCGGGCGTGAAGGGCTTCGGGATGTAGTCGGTCGCCCCCCGCTTGATGGCCTCGACCGCAGTGTCGATCGAGGCGTAGGCCGTGATCACGATGATCCGAAGCCAGGGAGAGGTGTTCAACAGCGAGGGGATCAGATCGAGCCCGCTCGTGACGCCCAGGCGCAGATCGACGAAGGCGACGTCGAAGGAGCGGCGGGAGGCCTCGACCAGGGCGTCCTCGGGATTGCCCACCGCTGTCACCATGTGCCCTTCCGTCTCCAGGCAGACGGACAGCGTCTTGCGGATGTTGGCCTCGTCGTCGACGATCAGGATGGCGAGGGCGGAACCCTTCGGCTGAACCATTTTCATCGCTCCCTGGAAGTCGGTCCTGCAGGGCGGTGTGTCCCGGACCGGCTGCTTGGGGTTTTATCACCTTCGCCGCCGGTCCGTCCAGCAGATTCACCAAACGAGCTTGCGTCTTCCATTTTCCACAGGTTCGGCCTTCTTTCGGTGATCATAACCCCTGGATCTCCTGGATTTCCTCTGCTCCTTTTCGCGAGATTCAGGATGTCTGAAGATAGCGGATCAGGCCATCGACGATCCTCATCCTGTCGCTTCCTGCCGCTCGTTCTTGTTGACGTTGTCCTTGCTGAGCTTGTACTGGATGCTGTCGACCAGGGCCTGCCAACTGGCCTCGATCACGTTTTCGGAGACGCCGATCGTGCTCCACACCTCCTCCGCGTCCCGGGAATCGAGGAGCACCTTGACCTTGGCCGCCGTCCCCTCGCTCCCCTCCACGATGCGGACCTTGAAGTCGACCAGGTGCACCTCTTTAATCTGGGGGTAGAATTTTGCCAGGGCCTTCCTCAGGGCGTGGTCGAGGGCGTTGACGGGGCCGTTCCCCTCTGCCGCAGTCAGTTCCACATCGCTGCCGACGGAGATCTTCATCGTGGCCAGGCAGACGGGGGCGTGATTCCCGGTCTTGCCGTTGGTCACGTTGAAGCACTCGAGCGTGAAGGGCTCCTTGAAGGCGCCGGTGATCTTCTTCATGAGCAGGGACAGGGAGCCGTCGGCCGCATCGAACTGGAACCCCTGATCTTCCAGCCGTTTGATTTCCCAGACGATCTTCCGGCTCACCTCGTCGTTTTCCCCGAGATTGACGCCGAGTTCCTTGGCCTTCCACGCGATGGCGCTCTTTCCCGCGAGATCGGAAACGAGTACCCGCTGGCGGTTGCCCACCAGCTCGGGGCGAATGTGCTCGTAGGCCTGGGGATTCTTCGCGACGGCGTTCACATGGACCCCCCCCTTGTGGGCAAAGGCGCTTCCCCCGACGAAAGGCCGGAAGAGCAGAGGTCTCACATTCGCGACCTCGCTCACGTAGTAGGAGAGATTCGTGAGCTGGCGAAGCGAGGCCTTCGGGAGGCATCTTCTACCCATCTTGAGCTGGAGGTTGCCGATCACGGCGGTCAGATCGGCGTTGCCGCACCTCTCCCCATAGCCGTTGACCGTTCCCTGGACCATGACCACCCCCGCATGGACGGCGGCGATTGTGTTGGCCACGGCGAGGCCGCAGTCGTTGTGGGCATGGATGCCGAGCCGGGCGGGAGGGATGACGGCCGCGGCGGCGATTACTGCCGCGGTCAGGTCGTGGGGCATGGCGCCGCCGTTCGTGTCGCAAAGGACGATCCGGTCCGCGCCGGCTTCGAGGGCCGCCTTCAGGGTCTCGAGGGCATAGGCGGGGTTCTTAAGGTAGCCGTCGAAGAAGTGCTCCGCATCGAAGATCACCTCTTTTTCTTTTTTCTTGAGATAGGCGATGGAATCGCGGATCATCTCCAGGTTCTCTTCCAAAGTGCTGTCGAGGATCTCCTTGACATGGAGGTCCCAGCTCTTTCCGAAGATGGCTACGGTCGGGGTTTGTGCCTTGATCAGCGCCCGGATGTTCCGGCAGTTGTCGGGCCTGGTACCGGGTTTGCGCGTGCTACCGAAGGCGGTCAAGCGGGCGTGCCGGAAGGTAAGCCCTTTGGCCATCTCGAAGAAACGGATGTCCTTGGGGTTGGAGCCGGGCCATCCTCCCTCGATATAGTGGAATCCCATGTCATCCAGACGCCGGGCGATCCGCAGTTTCTCCTCCGCGGAAAAATTGATCTTCTCCCCCTGCGTGCCGTCCCTCAGGGTCGTATCGTAGATAAAAACGTCCGTTGAAGCCATAGCCTTCTCCTTTTCCAAAAACAAAAAATCCGTTATCGGTCGAACCTGATAACGGATTTGGTCGCTTTGACCCTTTTTTATGGAAACACTACCCTCCGCTCAGGCCCCTGTATGCAGGCCCGATAATTATGCCCTCAACGGCGATAATCGTGTTTCTTGCGTTCATAAATCAACCTTCCTGAAGAGATCCATTAAGCCATTTCGGGGGATTTGTCAAATAAAAAATTGTGGGCGGGAGGGAGGGCGATCATCTCCTGGGCGGCAGCAGAACCGTAGCCAACGAGGCGACCACCAGCACAAGCGCCGCATAATCCTGCCAATGGGGGGTCTCCCCCAGCAACAGCATCCCGCTGAAGACGCCGACCACCGGGGTCATCATAATTGCGAGGCTGGAGACGCCGACCGGCGCGACAAGCGCGATCTTCGTCCACGCCCAGTAACAGAAATTGAACGCCACGAACACGTTGTACAATATCCCGAGCATCGGCCACAGGGACAGCGCGAACGGATTGAAAGTCCCCGTCTCGAAAAAGAGCGCAACGACGATGATGGGAGCGGCGCTGATCAGCATTTGCCATGCGGCGAAGGACGAAGCGGGCAGGGAAACGGGCCAGCGCTTCATCATGATCGTGCCCAGGGCCCAACTGACCGCCGCGCCGACCATGAGCATCGCGCCGAGCGGCGAGCGCCCCACGGCCTGAACCTCCTCCCCGAGCAGGAGCAGCAACCCGGCGCCCCCCAGCGCCGCACCGAGCGCCCGCCGCCCGGTGAAGGGCTCCTTCAAGAGCCAGATCGCGACGATCATGCCCCACACCGGCATCGTATAGCCCAGGATGGCCGCTCGTCCCGACGCCATCAATTGGATGCCGTAGACGGCGAGGATGTTCCAGCCCATCATGTTGACCAGCGCAATGGCGACCAGCCGCGGCCACTGCCCCTGCGGAATCCGTATCGGCAGGCCGGTCAGGCGGGCGATGGCGAAAAGCCCGGCCGCCCCGAAGAGCAGGCAAAGGGACCGGAAGTGCATCGGGGCCATCTCGAACAGCACGGCCTTCATGATCGGCCAGTTGATACCCCAGCCCAGCGTGAGGGCCACCAGCAGCCAGACGAGGTGCGGCGGGAATGTCTGCGACGGCGCTGTTCCCTTGGAATCCATTCGCTTTGCCATAATTTAGAACCGCGGTTTCCGAAGGCTCATGTCCATCGCCTCCGTAATTTCAGATTGAGGACCAGGCTCTTCTTGTTGCGGTTCAGGTTGATGAAGTAGCCGCTGCGGTTCTTGCCCGGCTCCCCGGCGAACGGGCCGTATTCCCTCGCGTCGTCGCCGTGGGAGGGTTCCAGATGGATCACATCGGCGCCCAGATCGGCCTGAAACATCGTCGTCGGTGCCGCCAGAACATGGCTCAGGTCGATCACCCGGATTCCTTCCAAGGCCCTTTTCATAAAACTTTCCTCGATTCGTTTTGATGCCGGCTGCGAAAATGACTGCAATTATGCAATATTACGTTGCATATTCCCTTCAGAGGTCCGAAATGTGCGGGGATGGTAGGACGGATTCGTGGAAATTGTCAAGACGGAAATCGGCAACATCGGGCTCTCTCCTCGTTGTTTTTTCCGCCGGCATCTGTTATGGATGCCTGACCCTTTAGACAACGGCAGGGGGAAAACGGGGTAAAAGGATATGGTCAATCGCATCGAGATCGGATTCAGACAGGGAATCAGGGACGCCCTCGGCGAAAAAATCCGCAGGCGGATCATCGAGGACCTCCGGATTCCCGTGGATTCGGTCAGGACGATCGAGGTCTACACCCTCGACGGCCCCCTCGCCCCGGAGGAGATGGAAGGGGCGGCCCGCGGACCCCTCTCCGACCCGGTGATCCAGGATTACGCGATTGACCGGGGGATCGCCCGCGGGTTCGACTGGCTGATCGAGGTGGGGTTCCGCCCCGGCGTCACGGACAACGTGGGAAAGACCGCCGGCGAGGCGATCACCCTGCTGACCGGCAAACCGGTCCGCGTCTACACATCGCGGCAGTATGTCATCCGCGGCATCCGCGACCGGTGCGCCCTCGACACCCTCACCCGGACGGACGCGGAGCGGATCGCCTCCGAGCTCCTTGCCAACGACCTCATCCAGCGCTATGATATCATCGACGGGAAAACCTGGAACCCGGCGAAGGGAATCCGGCCCTATATCCCGCGCGTCACGGGAGAGGATCGTCCGCACACGGAGGAGATCGCCCTCGACGTTTCCGATGAGGAACTCGTCCGGATCAGCCAGGAGCGGGTTCTCGCCCTGACCCTCGAGGAAATGCGGATTCTCAGGGATTACCTGAAGAACGATGAGATCCTCGCCCACCGGAAGGAGGTCGGTCTTGGGGCCGCAATGACCGACGCGGAACTCGAATGCCTCGCCCAGACCTGGTCGGAGCACTGCAAGCACAAGATCTTCAACGCCCGGATCGCCTATGACGACGGCGACGGCCAGACCCGGGAGATCGACTCCCTGTTCAGCACCTGCATCAAGAAATCGACCCGGGAGATCCGGGAGCGGATGGGGGCCGACGACTGGTGCCTCTCCGTTTTCGTCGACAACGCGGGAATCATCCGCTTCAACGACGACTGGAACCTCGTCTTCAAGGTGGAGACCCACAACTCACCCTCCGCGCTCGACCCCTACGGCGGGGCGCTCACCGGCATCGTCGGCGTGAACCGCGACCCCTTCGGCTGCGGGAGGGGGGCGAAGCTGATCTTCAATACGGACGTCTTTTGCTTCGCGCCGCCCGACTACGACAAACCCCTGCCGAAGCGAATCCTCCACCCGCGGCGGATCTACGAGGGGGTCCGCGAGGGGGTGGAGCACGGCGGCAACAAAAGCGGCATCCCGACCGTCAACGGCTGCCTCGTCTTCGATGAACGCTATCTCGGCAAACCACTCGTCTACTGCGGGACGGGAGGGATCATGCCCGCCCGGATCGCCGGCGAGCCGACCCACACGAAGGAGATCCTGCCGGGAGACCTGATCGTGATGACCGGCGGACGGATCGGGAAGGACGGGATCCACGGGGCCACCTTCTCCTCCGAGGAGCTCCACGAGGGCTCCCCCGTCACGGCGGTCCAGATCGGCGACCCGATCACCCAGAAGAAGATGACCGATTTTCTCCTCGTCGCCAGGGACCGCGGCCTCTACCGCGCGATCACCGACAACGGGGCGGGAGGCCTCTCCTCCTCCGTGGGCGAGACGGCGACACTCTCCGGAGGGTGCGAGCTCGACCTGAAGGCGGCGCCGCTGAAGTACCCGGGGCTGAACCCCTGGGAGATCCTCATCTCCGAGTCCCAGGAGCGGATGACCCTCGCCGTCGACCCGGCAAAGAGCGGCGAATTCCTTAGGCTCGCCCGGAAGATGGACGTCGAGGCGACCGTGCTCGGCCGCTACACGGATTCAGGCTGGTTTCACATCCGCTACGGGGAGGAGACCGTCGCCTACATCGAAATGTCCTTTCTCCATGACGGTCTCCCGCAGATGGCCCTCCGGGCCGTCTGGGCGCCCCCGCGCCACGCGGAACCCGATTTCCCGGAGCCGTCGGACCTGGGAGGCGCCCTGAAGGCGATCCTCTCCCGCCTCAACATCTGCAGCAAGGAGTCCGTGGTCCGCCAGTACGACCACGAAGTCCAGGGAGGCAGCGTGATCAAGCCCCTGACCGGCGCCGTCAACGACGGCCCGAGCGACGCCGCCGTGATCCGGCCGCTGCTGGACTCCTTTGAAGGGATCGTCGTCGCGAACGGGATCTGCCCCCGCTACAGCGACATCGACGCCTATCACATGGCCGCCTGCGCGATCGATGAGGCAGTCCGCAACGCGGTCGCCGTCGGGGCCCCCCTTGACCGCCTGGCCGGACTCGACAACTTCTGCTGGTGCGACCCGGTCCGGTCGGCGAAAAACCCCGATGGGGAGTACAAGCTCGCCCAGCTCGTCCGGGCGAACGAGGCCCTCTACGACCTCACGACGGCCTACGGCGTCCCCTGCATCTCGGGGAAGGACAGCATGAAGAACGACTACCAGATCGGGGAGATCCGGATTTCGATCCCCCCCACCCTCCTCTTCTCCACGCTGGGCAAGATGGAGGACGTGCGGAAGGCCGTAACGATGGACGTCAAGAAGCCGGGAGATCTCGTCTATGTCCTGGGGAAGACCTTCCGGGAGTTGGGCGGGTCGGAATGGTTTGCCCTGAACAGGGCGATCGGGAACGGCGTTCCCCGGGTGCACGCCCAAACAGCGAAGACACTCTACGAGGCCCTCCACCGCGCGATCACCGCGGGGCTCGTCGCCTCCTGTCACGACTGCTCCGACGGGGGACTCGGCGTGGCGCTCGCCGAGACGGCCTTCGCCGGAGGCTTCGGCCTTGCGGTTGATCTGAAGGCCGTACCGGCCGAGGGGATTTCCCGAAACGACGAACTTCTCTTTTCGGAATCGCAGAGCCGTTTCGTCACGACGGTCCGTCCGGAGGCGCGGGAGGCCTTCGAGGCTCTCCTTACGGGGTGCACCTTTGCCTGCATCGGGAAGGTCCTCCCCGAAGGGGTCCTCAAGGTAGACGGCCTTGCGGGAAAATGGATCATCGAAGAAAACCTCGCCGCGCTCAAAGCGGCTTGGCAGAAACCCCTTGCCTTCTGACGGGTGTATCGAACGGGGAAAAAGGTAGGAAGGAATGCCGCAGCAAATCAAAGCGATTGTCATCACAGGCAACGGAACGAACTGCGAGATGGAGATGGCCCACGCCTGCCGCCTCGCCGGCTTCGAAGAGGTGGACATCGTCCATATCAGCGAACTCCTCTACGGAACGAAGCGGCTCGACGACTATGACTTCCTGAACCTGCCCGGCGGATTCCTCGACGGCGACGACCTCGGATCGGCCAAGGCCGGCGCCAACCGGATCCTCCATGCTGCCGTCGCGGGGGACAGGGAACGGCTTTTCGACCAGTTTCTGCGGTTCATCAGTGCCGGAAAACTGATCCTGGGGGTCTGCAACGGCTTCCAGCTCCTCGTCAAGCTGGGGATGCTCCCCGGCTTTGACGGGCATTATAATCAGCAGACGGCGACGCTCACCTATAACGACTCGGGACGGTTCGAGGACCGCTGGGTCCATCTCCTTGTCGATCCCGCCTCTCCCTGTATCTTCACCCGCGGACTCCGGGGAATTTATCTTCCCGTCCGCCACGGTGAAGGAAAGTTCGTGCCCCAGGATGAAGAGATCTTGGCGCGCCTCCACCGGCAGAACCTGATCACCCTCCGGTACAGCAATGAAAAGTCCGGGGAGGCGACGCTGGACTATCCCGCAAACCCCAATGGCGCCGTGGACGGGATTGCCGGGATCTGCAACGAAACAGGCCGCATCTTCGGCCTCATGCCCCACCCTGAGGCGTACCTTCACCGGACGAACCACCCCCGCTGGACGCGGGAGGAGCTTCCCGAAGAGGGGATGGGGCTCGCCCTCTTCCGGAATGCCGCCGCCTTTCTCCGGACCGCCTCTCTGTAGAGACGGCGAAGCGGAAGGATGCACTTCACATTGCCTGAGCACTCGAAACAGGCTGCAACTGCTTTTTGACCACTGATGAACAGATAATAAAAAAATAATGAGTGATTTCACTTTTATAAAGGTTTCAAGTCCGATAACTTTCATTACACAAATGGATGAGAACAAATGAAGACGGATTTATGAAGCTTTGTTTTCGATATTTGAAGTTCCCCGCCCTCAGGGCGAGGCTTCCCGGCAAGGAAGATGCCTGTTATTTATTGCGCCCGTTATCCCCGCCTACAAGGCGGGGCTTGTGCATCTTTATCTTCAGCGTCCTTCTTCTCACGTCTTCCGTGGTTGAAAGCTCCGCTTTCACCAGTCCTGAAAGGAAATTGATCATCACAGGTAATGGGTCGGGCATCGGCGCCATGCGACGGATGGCCGAGGGTTTTCAAAAGAAACACCCCAACGTCGCCATCGATGTCCTCCCCGGCATCGGCAGCGCAGGAAGCATCAAAGCCGTCAAGGAAGGGAGGATCGATATCGGGTTGTCCTCCCGTCCCCTCACGCCGGAGGAGAGGAGCATGGGAATCATCGAGGAGCCTTATGGCCGTACTCCCTTTATCTTCGCGGTACAGGAGTCGAACCCGACCAAAGGTGTAACTCTTACAGAGATAGAAGACATATATGCGGGAAAGCGCAAGACCTGGCCCGATGGAACACCCATCAGGCTTATCCTTCGTCCTCTGCGTGACAGTTTTTCGGTCTATCTGGCGAGCATCAATCCCCGCTTAAAATCGGCGTCCGAAAAGGCTCACTCCATTCCCGGTGTCTTTGTCGGTGTGACGGATCAGGAAGCGGCCGAGAAAATCGAAAAGACGCCCGGTTCATTCGGTATAACCAGCGGCTCACTCATGGCAGTGGAGAAACGAAGGATCAAAGCCCTCTCCGTCGATGGGGCGGCCCCTGTACCCTCCAATATTGCCGACGGCGTCCATATTTCCACCGGCAAATACCCCTTTACAATGACAATGTCCCTGGTCTACAAGGGGGATGAGGATAAGGGTGCGCTGAAGGACTTTATCAAGTTCGTTTTCTCGAAGGATGGAAAGAAGCTCCTCTCTGAATGCGGCCATGTGACTTTACCGTGAATTACCGGAAAGTGAGGTAAAGAGCCTTTGGATTCCCGGCCTCTGCAATCGAAAGCACCCGCCACAAGGATCATGAAGCTCCTGGGGGCTCTGGTGGCGTGCATTTTCGCCATTACAATCCCCTTTTGGTACTATGTGCTTTCGGTATCCGAGATACGGGATTCTCTGACGATAGAAACGGTCTTTCTCGCAAAATCCGTAGAAAAAGTCATCCAGACCCGGCCGGATATATGGGAGTTCGAGAGTTTGAGATTGCAGGAGATTATCTCGCAAACCACGCTCCGTGGGAAACCGTGTGAAAGGATCATTCGTAACGCGGCGGGAATAGTGGTCGCGAAAACCGATATTGCAACTAGACGCCCGGTTATCTCGGCTTCAGTGGCTCTCTTTGACTCAGGACGACCTGTCGGTTCGTTCGAAGCCAGATATTCCATCCGCACACCGGTCGTCTTTACGGTGCTTCTGGGAATCTTCAGTTCATTTCTCGGCGCCCTGATCTATGTCATCTTCCGCACCTATCCGATCAAAAAAATTGACAGCACACTGGCCGATCTGCAGCGGGCGGAGGAGGAACAGCGCCTGAGCCGGGAGACCGCCGAGCGGCTGGCCGGGGAGACGGCCGTCATCGCCGATATCGGGCGGTTGATCGGCTCCACCCTGGACATCGAGGATGTATACGAGAGGTTCGCGACCGAGGCCCAGAAGCTGATCCTCTTCGACAGTCTCACCGTTAATTTGTACAATTTTCAAGAGAACACCATTTGCGTTGCTTATGTTTCCGGGTTGGACATTGACGGTCGGAGACAGGGGGATCCCCTCGTTCTGGAGGGATCGTTGAGTGGGGCTGTAATACGCGCGCGGACCAGCCTTCGCATTCAGCCTGCGAGCATTGACGAGATCGTCGGCCAGTTCCCCAGACTTACCCCAATATTTCAGGCGGGACTGCGATCGATCATGTGCGTTCCCCTGATCTCCCGCGACGAAGTGATCGGTGTCCTGCACTTCCGGTCGAAAAAACCGGACGCCTACAAAGAACAGGATCTCCGCCTGGCGGAGAGGATCGGGGCGCAGATTGCCGGGGCGATCGCCAATGCCCAGCTGTTCACCGAACTCAAGAAGACGGAGAGGTCGCTGCGGGAGAGCGAGGGGCGGTTCCGCGCCCTAGTCGAGCAGGCGGCGGTGGGAGTGTCCGAGACCGAAATGGAGACGGGCCAGTTCATTACAGTGAACAGGCGGCTTTGCGAAATGGTCGGCAGGACGGAGGGGGAGATGCTGGCCACCACCTTCCATGCGATCACGCATCCGGAGGATCTCCCTCTGCATGATGATAAAGCGGCGCTGCTGTTGGCCGGGAAGATCGGGCACTACAACCTGGAGAAGCGCTACCTCCGGAAGGACGGGGGGGTTATCTGGGTGAACATCACGGTATCGCCTCTCTGGAAGCCGGGGGGAAAACCCGGGCGCAACATGATCGTGGTTGAGGACATCACCGAGCGCAAGCGGATGGAGGCGGAGATGCGGGAGATGTCCCTGCGGGACTTGCTTACAGAGGTGTACAACCGGCGCGGATTCATCACCCTCGCGGAGCAGCAGCTCAGGGCCGCGAACAGAGCCCAAAGGCCGCTGCAGCTCACATTCATCGATTGCGATCACCTGAAATGGATCAACGATACGCTGGGTCATAAAGAAGGAGACAAGGCCCTGATCGATACGACGCATATTCTCCGGCAGACGGCCCGGAAATCGGACATCATCGCCCGTTTGGGGGGCGATGAATTCGCCATCCTTTCCATAGACGCTGCGGATATGAATCATGAAGACTTTTCGCGGCGCCTTCAACAGCACATCGATGCATGCAATACAAAAGAATCCCGACAATACAAGCTCTCCCTGAGTTGGGGCACGGCCATCTACAACCCTGAATCCCCGATCTCTCTGGACGAACTGATATCGGCAGCCGACGAGTTGATGTACGCCCAGAAAAAAGCCAAATCAAACTGTCGGAATTGATATGTTTTCTGCGATGATGCCATACATATTGCCGGGCGGGGGCGCACCCCTTTTCCCCAACAATACGCTGCATTCGCTGAAATGCGGCTTCCCCTTGCGGTTCTGGGCCACCAGCGCCTGAACCACTTCCCATCTCGAGCTCGACCTAAAGCAAATGTTGCAATAAAATATTGACAAACACGGAAGATCTGCGTATTCTTTTTTATGGTAAACGTTTACCTAATTCCGTACCGGGTGGAGGTTCCATGCCGAATATTGTCGATGTCGCCCTGAAGGCGAACGTATCCATTGCCACTGTTTCCCGGGTGGTCAACAAGACCCCGCACAAGGTCAAATCCAGCACCCGGGAGAGGGTCCTGCAGGCCATCCGGGAGCTGGATTACCGGCCCAACGCCTTGGCCAAGGGCCTTCTGATGAAGAAGACCATGACCATCGGAATCATCATCCCCGACATCTCCAACCCCTACTATGCGGAGATCGTCCGGGGCATCCAGGACGTGGCCGACCGCGCCGGGTATGCGGTCATGCTCTACAACACGGATCGGAAGCGGGAGGGGATCGTCCGCGACATCTATCACCTCCGCGAAAAGGCGGCAGACGGGATCATCTTCAGCGGCGGGATCATCAACGGGTACGAAACCCTCTCCATTCTCGGGGAACTGAAAGACCGGGTGGTCGTGATCGGCCGCCACGCGGTGGACTTCCCCGCGGTCCTGGTCGACAACATGGGCGGGATCATTCAGGCCGTTCAGCACCTCCTGAGTCTCGGTCACGGCGAGATCGGCTTTCTTGGGGGACCGGAAGGTTCCACGACGGCCATGGACCGCCTGACCGGATACCGGAACGCCCTGGCCCAGAACCGGTTGATTCTCGACGAAAATTGCATCAAACAGGGGGACTGGACGCCGCAGAGCGGTTATCTGCTGGGCAAACAGCTTCTGAAGAACCGGCGGAGGCCGACGGCGATCGTCTCCGCGAACGACCAGATGGCCTTCGGAGCGATGAATGCCGCGAGGGAGCTGGGGTTGAAGATTCCCGACGATCTGGCGGTGGTGGGGTTCGACAACATCCCCTTGAGTTCCTACTTCGACCCGCCTCTCACGACGGTCGAAATTCCGATGTATGAAGCGGGGGCCGAGGCCATGAGGATGCTGATCAATCTCATCTCCGGGGGGAAATTCGACAAGTTGAAGTTATTCCGGACAAAACTTCTTGTCCGGGACTCCACGATCAAAAAAGATGAAAAAACAAGTTGACAAAGTTTTTTTTGGCGATTACCCTGATGGAAAAGCTTTACCATAGCATCTCAAATGAGTGAGCAAGTCAACAACAAAACTGAAAGGAGAATCAACATGACCAATTTGCAAAAGTACGACCTTCTGGAACTGCCGTGGACCGACGTCGCCGCCTCCATCAAGGCCGGCAACGACACGATCATGATCCCCGTCGGCAGTCTCGAGAAACACGGCCATCACGTCCCCTTGGGAGTCGATTCCTACACCACGATGGGCAGCGTAGAGCTGGCCGCCAAGAAGGCCAATGTGCTCTATTCACCGCTGCTCCCCTTCGGCGTTTCGCCCCACCACATGGGCGAACCGGGCTGGGGAACCGGCACCATCTCCCTGCCCACCGAGATTTACCGCCAGGTCCTCTACTCCATCGGCCGCAGTCTGATCTTCTCCGGCTTCAACAAGCTGGTTTTTGTCTCTCACCACGGCACCAACATGGGCGCTCAGGGCGACGCGCTTCGTACGCTCCGGGCCGAAACAGGCTGCTTCTGCGCCTACTACAAGACCCCCACGGAGAGGGATTGCGCTGTTGTCGCCGACCTGATGACGGGTCCCGCCGAGGAGACCCCCGGCTGGCACGCGGGAGAGCTGGAAACCTCCACCACGATGGCCTACATGAAGGACAAGGGGATCTACGACGGATCGGTCAAGATGGAGCGCGCCAAGCAGGACCGCGCCCACGCCCCGAAGTGGATGGGCCCCGCCTTCACCAAATCGGACGGCACCAACACCGTCAAGTTCCAGGGTTCCGAGAACATCTTCATCCCGATGCTCCACCACGAGTATTCGGATACGGCCACCATCGGTAACCCGCTGCGCGCCAGCGTCGAACAGGGTCACGCGGTCTTCGAGCGGATCGGCAACCACTTGGCCGCCTTCCTGGAAGAGGTCAAGAAATTCGACA
This sequence comes from Deltaproteobacteria bacterium, assembly GCA_026388345.1. The sequence goes on along the minus strand of JAPLJY010000151.1, from coordinate 13,819 downwards.
TCAAGGTTCCCGACGCCAAGCGTGACTGGCCCGGCCGTTTCTGGAGGGGATAGGAAAAAGGCTTTTCCAAGGGAGCGTTGGAAAATGATCCGGAAAAAGACCATCGCCATTCTGGCCACGCTGGACACGAAAGGGGAAGAGGCCGCCTATATCCGTGGGCGCCTCGAAAACCTGAACTGTTCGGCCACGATCATCGATATCGGCCCCTTGGGTCCGCCCGGGGTCCAACCGGATATCGATAACGGGGAAGTGGCGCGTCAGGGGTGCTGGGAGCTCGCGGCCCTGCTGAAGACGGGCGAAAAGGACCGGATCATGGAAATCATGGGGAAAGGGGCGCGGAAGCTCCTTTCCCTTCTTTTTTACGAAGGAAAGATCGATGGGGTGATCGGCCTGGGAGGAAACCAGGGATCGGCCGTTTCGTCCATGGCGATGCAGGGTCTGCCCTTCGGATTCCCCAAGTATCTTGTCTCCACGGTCGCCTCCGGAAACATCCGCCCCTATGTCGGAAACAAGGACATCGGGGTGGTCTTTTCCGTTGGCGATTTTCTGGGAGGCGCCAATCCGGTCATCTCCTCCATCCTCGCCAATGCCGTGGCTGCCGTCGTCGGAATGGCGGAGCATGGTCAGAGATTGGCCTCGGCGCCTGGGGAAACGACCATCGCCGTGACCGCGCTCGGAAATACGGAACCGGCCGCAAGCCGGGCGGTGAAGTCCCTCCGGGCCCGAGGCTTTCAGGTCGTCGCCTTTCACGCCTCGGGGGCCGGCGGATCGGCCATGGAAGAGCTGATCGCAGAAGGCCTGATTCACGGGGTCCTCGATCTGACCCCGCACGAACTCACCGAGGAGGTCGCCGGCGCAGGGATTTACAGACCCGTGCGCCCGGGCAGGATGACGGCAGCGGGGATGAAGGGGATTCCCCAGGTGGTCTCTACGGGGGGAATGGAGTACCTCTGTTTCGGCCCCCGCGAATCTATTCCCATGAAATTACGGAAAAGAAAAATATACATGCACAACCCCTTCAACGCCAATGTGAAAATCTCCCGGAGCGAGATGGCGGAGGTGGGCAGGGTGATGGCCGAACGGTTGAACGCCGCCGTGGGACCAACGGCCATTTTGATTCCGTTGAAGGGATGGTCCGTTTATGGCGCCCCCGGCGGGGTCCTTTATGACGGGACGGGAAATCGGATTTTTCTAAAGACTCTGAAGGACCGTCTCCGGAAGGATATCGAACTCAAGGAAATCGATGCCCATATCAATGACGGTTTGTTTGTCGACGCCTGCGTCGATCAATTGATCACCTTTATGGAAGAAAAGAAGGAGCTGAAGAAACCATGAACAAGGCAATGGAAATCATCCGCCTGCGGAAGGAGCTGTCCGATTTCTCGAAGCGCGCGTTCAACCGGGGACTCGTCAGCGGGACCGGGGGAAACATGAGCGTCCGGATCCCCGGCACGGACGAGGTTCTGATCACGCCAACCGGAATCTCGCTGGCCGATATCGAGCCCGAGATCAACCTGCTGATGAATCTCGACGGAGCGATCCTTGAAAATCCGTGCGATCTCAAGTCGTCGAAGGAAACCGGCTTCCATTTGGCGGCCTACCGGTTGCGACCCGATGCGGGGGCGGTGGCCCACGTTCATCCCCCCTATGCGACGGCCTATTCGAACAAGTCGAAACCGCTTCCCATGGTCACGGTTTCGGCCCGGGGCGTCCTCAAGGAGGTCCCCTGCATCGAAAGCGCCATCGCGGGATCCCAAAAGCTTTCCGAATATGTCCAGGAGGGACTGAAGAAATACCCTTCGGTCAAGGTCATGCTAATGAGAGAGCACGGGATCCTGGCCGTGGGTCCGGATCTCAGCACCGTTTATTATCTCTCGGATCTCGTCGAGGACACGGCGAAGATCGCCTTTATCGATGGCAACATCAAAACCACAGACGGAGGACGATCATGAGTGAGACTTCATCCAACAAGGCGTTTCCGATTCCCAAAACCATGAAGGCATGGGTCCTCGATGATCCGGAGCAACTCAGGCTCGTGGAAAAGCCGGTTCCGGAGCCGGGGCCGGCTGAGGTCCTGGTGCGGATCGACGCGGTCGCCATCTGCGGCACGGACGTGGAGATTATCACCAAAGGGCTGCCCGCATGGATCCGGGGGGGTCTCCCCTTCAACAAGAATTTCACGCCGGGCCACGAATACATGGGCACCGTGGCCAAGCTCGGGACGGGTATCGACGAATACGCGATCGGGGATCGCGTGGCCGTGGAGATCCACGCCGGCTGCGGACGCTGCGAGAGATGCCGCATGGGCATGTACACCTCCTGCCTCAATTACGGCCAGAACTATGACGGGCACGAAAAGGGGCACCGTGCGAACGGCTTTACCACGGACGGCGGCTTTGCCCAGTATGCCGTCAATCATGTCAACACCCTGATCCATGTGCCCGATCAGATGAGCGACGCGGAAGCCACGCTGATCGTGACGGCAGGTACGGCCATGTACGGCCTCGACGTTTTGGGGGGACTCATTGCAGGGGAAGGCCTCGTCGTAACCGGACCGGGCCCGATCGGACTCATGAGCGTGGCCGTCGGCAAGGCCCTGGGCGCCGAGCCGGTGATCCTCACCGGAACCCGTGACGCAAGGTTGAACCTGGGGCTTAAGCTGGGCGCGGACCATGTGATCAACGTCGGAACGGAAAACCCGGTCGAAGCGGTGAAACGCATCACCGGCGGCAAGGGGGTCCATTACGTGATCGAATGTTCCGGCGCACCCAATGCCCTCAACGAGGCAATGGAGATGGTGAACCGGGGCGGCCGCATCTGCCTTGCCGCCTTTCCGGGGAAGCCGGTTCCGGTGGATCTGGCCAAGCTGGTCCGGAACAACATTTACGTGTTCGGCATCCGGGGCGAAGGGAACAGCGCCACCCACCGCGCCGCCGCACTTATGACCCAGAAAAAGTTCGACGCGAAGCTCATGCATACGCACACCTTCACGTTGGAAGAGGTTCCGACCGCCTTCAAATATTTCCGCGAGCGGATTGAAGACGCAATCAAGGTGGTGATCAAGGTATCATGAGGCACACATTGGTTTTGAGGCACACATTGGTTTTAATGAAACCGTAAAAAGCGAAAGGAGACGCCGTGGAGAATTTTTCGATCTATAAATATATGAAACTCGGGATTGTCCATTTCAAGGCCTATCCCCAGGCGACCACCGGGGAGGGACCGATCGTGGAAACGCTGCGGAAAATCGTCGAGGATGACTTCTGGACGGCCGTGGAGGTCGGGTGGATGAAAGACCCCAAGGTGCGGCACGAGGCGCGGAAGCTCCTCGAGACCTCGCACATGGAGGTCTGTTACGCAAATCAGCCCCGGATGTTCACCCTGAAACTCAACATCAACGACTTCGACCCCAAGGAGCGGAAGAAGGCAATGGGTGCGATGAAAAACGGCGTCGATGAGGCGTTCCAGCTCGGGGCCGCCTGCATGCGGGTCTTTTCCGGAAAGCATCCGGGAGAGGGGAAGAAGGAAGAGGCCAAGAAGATCCTGATCGATTCCCTCAAGGAGATCTGCCGGTACACCAAGGAGCAGGGCCCGATGGAGATCTACATGAAGGTCTTCGACTACGACATCGACAAGTGCTTTCTGATCGGCCATTTCCAGGATGCGGCCGACGTGGCGGCAGAGGTGAACCGAGATTTCAGCAACTTCGGAGTCCTGGCCGACCTCTCCCATTTCCCGCTCCTGAGAGAAACCCCCGAAGAGGCCATTCCCCTCGTGAAGGGGTTCCCCATGCACTTCCACATCGGCAGTTGCGCCTTCCGCGACAAAAAGCACCCGGGCTACGGGGATCTTCAACCCCGTTTCGGGATGCCGGGCGGGGAGATCGACACCCCCCAGGTGAGGAACTATTTCCGGCTTCTGCTCGACCTGAAGCTGCTGAATCCGGACAAGAGGCCCGTGCTCAGCGCGGAGGTCCGACCGCTCCTTTTGGAGGAGACATCGGAAGCGATCATTGCCAACACCAAAAGGGTGATCAAAGAGGCATGGGCCATGGTATAGACTGGCAAGAAATATCATGGATTGAATCTGATGAAGGGAGAAAGAGAAATGAAAAGAGAAATGGATATTTTCAGAAGCCGTATGGTGATTGCGTCCCTGCTTCTCATGGCGATTCTGTTTGTATGGAGAATCGGTTCCGCTTCCGCGGCTGATGTCTGGCCGGTCAAGCAGGTCGAACTGATCAACCCCTTCGCCGCCGGTGCGGCGGCCGACATCCAGGCTCGGAAGCTGGCTGAGATCATCTCCCGGGATCTGGGACAGCCCATGGTGGTTCGCAATGTCCTTGGCGCCGGCGGCGCCATTGCATACAACGAGGTGCATCGGTCCAAACCCGACGGCCAGACCCTGATCTGGTATTCCGGCGCCGTCAATACCCTGGCGGCCCGAAAACAGATCCCTTATGACTTCAACGCCTTCGAACCCATCGCCGGGGTCGGCATCGAGACGGTCTCCATCGCCGTCAGCAAGAACGCCCCCTGGAAGGATTTGAAGGAGTTCATCGCCTACGGCAAGGCCAACCCCGGCAAGATCACGATGGGCAACTCGGGGATGGGCAGTGTGACCCACATGGTGCCCGTGGCCATGGCAGCCAAAGCCGGCCTGCAGATTACCCATGTTCCCTTCGGAACCGGCCTCGCCGTGGCGGCCCTGATGGGGGGGAAGATCAGCGCAACGAGCCAGCATCCCGCCGAGATCTTCAGCCAGGTCAAGGCCGGGGAAGTGCGGATCCTGGCCATCAGCAGCGAGAAGCGCATCAACATCTGGCCGGATGTGCCGACGATGCAGGAGTCGGGCGTCGCCCTGGATTTCGATCAGTGGAGGGGCATCGCCGCCCCCAAGGGAACGCCTCAGGCCGTCGTCGACAAATTGAGCCCGCTGGTCAAAAAGGCCGTGGAAAGCAAGGAATGGATCGATTTTGCCTCTTCGCTCGGATCGACGCCGCGTTACCTTGCCCCGGCGGCTTTTGCCAAGTTTGTTGCGGCCGTCGACAAGGAAACACGTGAGATCATGGAAGGCGCAGGCCTCTTGAAATAACCGCCGGTTCCGTGCACCCCTTCCGAGAGTCCGGGGAGGGGGTGCACCACGGAGAACGATCGATGACGACTCGAAAAGAAATTGCAAGCAACATGGTGGTGATCCTGTTTGGCGCCGTCTTCCTGGCCTATACCACCAGATATCCGTTGGACACGTGGGAGAACCCCGGCCCTGCGGTCTTTCCGCTGATCCTGGGAGCGGTGTTGACGATCCTGGGCGCCGGGCAACTGGTTCGGGCCCTCTGGAAATCCACACGGAAGGACCATCGGGAAAAACAGCGGGATGGCGGCCGATCCGTGAGGGAATCCCTTCTCCGGAACAGGGGCGAGGGAAAGGCCCTCCGGATGATCGCCGTCTTCATCCTTTACCTGCTCATGATGCAATGGATCGGCTTCTTCGTCTCCACCTTTCTTTTTGCGATCATCTCCAGCAGACTCACGGAGACAAAGGATTGGGGAAGGCCCATTGCCCTCTCCACGGGGATCACCCTTCTCTGCTATCTTCTTTTTGAGGTCTGGCTGAAATTGTCCTTTCCCAGGGGAATTTTGTTTTAGAGGGGAGTTTTCTTGAATGACTGACCACGGTGTCCTGTCCTTTCTGCTGACGACCCTGGAGCCTGTCAACTTCGCGGCCTGCTTCATCGGCGCTCTCCTCGGCACGCTGGTGGGGGTGCTGCCGGGCTTGGGACCGGCGGCGGCCATGGCCATGGTCATTCCGCTGACCCTGAAGCTCGGCCCGACCGCGGGGTTGATCATGCTGGCAGGAATCTACTACGGGTCCATGTACGGGGGCTCCACGACCTCGATTCTGGTCAATGTCCCCGGAGAACCGGCCAGCGTCGTCACGACGCTGGATGGTTACCAGATGGCGCGCAAGGGACGCGCCGGGGCGGCGCTCGCCATTTCGGCCATCGGGTCTTTTGTCGCCGGAACATTCAGCGTGATCGCGCTGCAATTCTTCGCCCCCCTCCTGGCCCGGTCCGCCCTGGCCTTCGGTCCCGCGGAATATTTCGTGCTGACGGTCCTGGGGGTTGTCCTGCTTTCCAACCTGACCGGGAAATCCCGCAGCCGGTCGCTGATCCTGATGATGATCGGCCTGATCCTCTCCACGGTGGGAATGGATCCGATCGGCGGGCTGGAACGTTTCTCTTTCGGCATCGAAGCCGCCCAGGGGGGAATCAGTTTCATCGCGATCACCACCGGCCTCTTCGGGGTGGCGGAGGTTCTCACCGTCCTGGCCGCGAAGGAAAAACCGATCGAGGTTCTGCCGATCAGGTTCCGCGAACTCTATCCCAACCGAGAGGAGATGAAACGTTCCGTCGGACCGATCGCCCGGGGATCGGTGCTGGGGTTTCTGATCGGCCTTCTGCCCGGACCGGCGGCGACCATGGCCTCATTTGCGTCCTATGGCCTGGAAAGATCGATCTCCAAGCACAAGGAGGATTTCGGAAAAGGCGCCATTGAAGGGGTGGCCGGTCCCGAATCGGCCAACAATGCAGCGGCGGGCGGCGCCATGATCCCGCTGCTCTCCCTGGGGCTTCCTTTCACCCCGGCGACGGCCGTCCTGTTGGGGGGGATGCTTCTTCACGGCATCACCCCGGGGCCCTTTCTGCTGCGCGACCGGCCCGATGTCTTCTGGGGGGTGATCGGCAGTTTCTATCTTGGAAACATGATGCTGCTGATCCTGAATCTCCCGCTGGTGGGGGTATTTGCCAAGATCGTCCGGATTCCCAACCACTATCTAATGCCGATCATTCTGGTTCTGTGCACGATCGGCGCCTATGGGGACAACGGCGCCCTTTTCGACGTCTGGGTGATGCTGGGGGCGGGCGTCCTGGGCTATGTCATGCGCAAATTCGACTATGAACCGGCCCCCCTGGTCGTAGGACTGGTGCTGGGACCGGTCATGGAAAGATCCTTCCGGCAGGCACTGATCATATCCCAGGGCGACGCAAGCGGCCTCTGGGCGTCGCCCCTCTGCCTCGCCATGTGGGGCATCGCCCTGCTCTCCATGATTCTGCCGATGCTGATACCGCAGGTTCGGAAGGGACTCAAAGCCCTCCGGAAAGTGCCGAAAAGACACGAACATCACCACCATGAATGAAATCCGGTTTCAGCCCGCACTTCCGCGTCACAGGGTTCCCACCCTCGACAAGATCTGCTCAAAAGGATCAACATTGTTTTGGCCGAAGCGGCCCGGGATTATCTCGGGCGGAAGCGCCGACGGAAACGAACCTTGACCAGACCACGGTGGGGATATTTTTTCACCTGCCCAAGGCAAAACGCGCCAAGATCGGCCTTTCACAAAGAAAGGATTCTCTTGCCTTCCCTTTTGAATGGAATCCCCCCTGCAATTCACCCTTGCGCCGTAGATCAGATTAATGCCCCGCTTGGAGATATGGCCAGGCTCAGTCCATATCCAACCCGACCAGACATTCCCGCATTTTTTCTTACATTTGATCGGACAGATGAAACAGCCCTCCATACCCGCACCCTATTCGGACACGCTTCCCTCTTTTGCCGTGACCGCGTTGATCACCCGGGAGCGCGAGCAAAAAGCAATTGACGGGGCACTCCGCAGGCCGTCCGGGCCACACGAGCCCCGGACGGCCCCGGTCATTACATCCTTTTGCCGTGATGGAACGGGTTGAATCATTCAGGGGATTGACCGCCCATAAGCCCACGGCAGGCCCATTAGCATCCCCACCCCCAACCATACGTTTTTAAACCCTTACTTCAGCAGCTCGGGTGGCAGCTTGACGCCTTTCTCCTGCCAGAATCGGATCGCACCCGGGTGGAGCGGGATGCCCATCTTCGCGATCGGTCCAAAGAACGGTCCGGATTCCCCCCACAGGACCATCACCTTCGTGAGTATCTCCTTGTTTTTCGGCTCCTGGGTGACCTTCAGGGCGTCATAGACGGCCTGATCGGGCATGCCCGGCCGGGAGATCCAGTACTGGCCCCAGAAGAAGGCCCTTCTGGGCTTGTCGCCGTTTTCCCCCGGCGCGGTGTTGGGGGCGATGACCTTCGTCTCCATATAGGGAAGGCCCTTTTCGATTTTATCCTCTTCCGCCTTCGTGGGCTCAATCAGTCTGATCGACGTGGAACGGGCCAGTTCGACGAAGGACGGGGTGAACGGACTTCCGGGCGCCAGCGCCGCGTCGAGGTGGCCATCCTTGAGCCCCTGGGCGGCCCCTTCGGGATTCAAGAAGCTCAGCTTGACCTTGTCGTCGATCCCGAGCGCCTTGAACATGCTTTTGGCAATGGTGACCCCGACCGATCCCGGGGTCCCGACGTTCACCTTCTTTCCCGCCAGATCGCCGAAGAACTTGATCGGCGACTTGCTCAGCACGATCACGCAAACCGCCTGATCGCCCATGAAGGCCAGCGCCCGCATCTCCTTGAAAGGCTTCTGCCCCTCGAAGATACCCGTTCCCGTCCGGGCCTCCTCCATGACATTGGTCTGGGCCCAGATGGTGTCATACTCGCCACCGATCATGCGCCGCATATTTTCCACACCGCCCCCGGATGCGGCAGCCGTATAGAAATATTTGTCCTTGTACTGTTCATTGATCATCTGCACCGCCGCACCCACGCCGATCCGCCAGAGGCCCCCCATCGTGCCGCTTCCCCAAGTGTATCTCTGGACCTCGGCGGCGTTCGCACTGGAAATAATGCCCAACAGAAGCACTCCGATCCAGGCCATAATCAACTTTCGTGTCTTCATAAGAACCTCCTTTGTTATTGATGACAATTAATTACAGGGCACCCCGGAAGAATGAGACGTACTCTTCCCGGGGTAGACCTTCTGAAGCACGACCACCAGAACGAGAAGCGCCACGCCGACAATATCCGTGGTCACGCCTTCGTTGAGAAGACCCAGGGCGGAGACCAAGAGACATATCCTCTCAAAGGCCGTTGTCTTCCGTAAAAAGTATCCCGTGAGCGCCCCGCCCCAGGAGACCAGGGCGATGATCGCCCCGATGACGGTCGATATGAAACCGTAGTTCCACCCCACATTGAGGATGGATGTGTAAATGAAGAGGAACGGCATGAGGTAGATCCAGGAGGCCAGTCGGCAGGCCTCCCAGCCCGTCCGCCAGGGATCGCTCTTGGCGATCGCGGCCGCGGCGATCGCGGCCAGCGCGACCGGAGGGGTGACATTGGACTGAACGGCCACCCAGAAGGCGACCATGTGGGCTGTCAGAGGCGAGACGCCCAACTTGACGAGGGCCGGGACGCCCAGAATGACCAGGATGACGTAGGAGGGGGTTGTCGGCAGCCCCATGCCGATGAAGAGGCCGGCGATGATGATCAGCAGGACGAGGGAGAAGAGATACCCCCCGGAAAGGTAAATGATGAACTGCGAGAAGTAGTTTGGCAGCCCCGTCAGGCTGCAGACCCCCATGACGATGCCCAGGACGCCCACGATGGACCCCACCGAGACGGCGCCGCGCGCGCCTTCCGACAGCGCCTCGAGAATCTTCGCGAATCCCATCCGCGTGCCCTTTCTGAACCAGCTCACGATGATCGTCGCGATGATGGTATAGAAAGCGGCGATAAAGGGGGTCATGTCGAAGGCCAGCAGAACGATGAGTATGGGGATGGGAAGGAGCAGGTGGAGCTGCTTGAAGACGTCGCCGAACTTCGGGAGTTCCGAGGCGGGCAGCCCTCTCAAGTCCCGCTTGACCGCTTCGAGGCGGATGATGACCGCCACGGAAAGATAATAGAGAATGGCCGGGATCGCGGCGATCTTGATCACCGTGATGTAAGGCGTCCCCGATATCTCCGCCAGAAGAAAGGCCGCGGCCCCCATCACCGGCGGCATCAGCTGGCCGCCCGTCGACGTGGCGGCCTCCACGGCGCCCGCGAAATGAGGCTTATAGCCCATCCGCTTCATCAGGGGAATCGTATAGACCCCGTCGACAACCACGTTGGCCACGGCGCTTCCGGAAACGGTCCCGAAAAGGGCGCTCGTGATGACCGAGGCCAGGGCCGGCCCGCCGGTGACCCGCCCGGTGATGGCATAGGCCAGATCCACAAAGGCTTTCCCGCAGCCCGACACCTCCATGAAGGCCCCCAGGATGACGAAGATCAGGATGTAGGAGGCGAAGATGTTGGTCATGCTCCCCAGGATTCCGTCTCCGGAGAGAAAAAGGCTCTCGGCGATGCGGGGCAGTGAGAAACCGGAGTGGCCGAGCCCCAGCGGAAAGTAGGGGCCGAAGTAGGCGTAGATGAGGAGCACGACCCCGATGGCCGGGATGATATTTCCCACCGTCCGGCGGGCCATTTCAAGGGAAAGAAGGATGATGCACCAGCCCAGGACCGCATCGATCGTCTGGACCCCGCCGCCCACGCGGTCCGCCAGTTTGGGATACTCGACGATGTAGTAGATGATGATGGCCGTCATCAGAAGGATAAAGAGGATGTCGAACACGCTCAGCCTGGTCTCGGGGGATTTTGACCCGGCCTTGTACAGGGCGAAGCTGATGACAAATGTGCCCAGGAAGTAGAACCCCACGTGGGTTTCCTGGGAGACGAGCCCGAAGAAGGTGGTGTAGAGAAAATAGAGGCTGTAAATGGCGCAGAAAATCCTCAGGGCAAGATCGAAGCCGCTCGCCAATTTTCGCTTTCCGCCACCCTCGCCGAAAAGCCCCTGTTCCTGCAGATACCGGACCATCTTTGTGAAAACGCTCACAACATCCCTCCCATGCCTCGACTCTTCCGGTACGGATATAGACCGGAACCGTGTCCATCAGAAATCATCCCGTTCCGTTCCGCCGATCGCTCAATACCTCCGGAAAGGGATGTTTGGCGGCCTATGAGACATCAACAATTATACATTATACAATATCCGGTTATGGCCGTCGTGTGTGGCGTAAACCCGAACCTGTCAATAGATATCGGAAGGCATTCGACCGCTCTCCTATTTTTCGGCGTCGAAGGCGTGCTCGCCGAGTTTCTTGAGTTGCTGTTCGGGTCCCGGAGGCGCATAGACGACGATATAGGTAAGATCCTCGTCAGGACCGACAACGATTTTATGCAACATCTCAGCCGGCGCAAAAACCGCCATTTCGGGCTCAAGAGGGAACGCCTTTCCCCCCATAAACATCGTTCCCCGGCCGGAGAGTATATACCAGCAATGCTCCACGTCGTGTTTGTGTTCACTGCCGATTACACCGGCGTTCATGGTGTTGACGAGCAACGAAAAATGTTTGGCCCCGCTGGTCTCTTCATCGATCAGGATTCGAAACGTTCCCGCCCGACCGTGCAATACCCCTGTAATGGCCTCTTTTAGCGGCACCACATACTTTTTTTCATCCATGGTAAAATCCTCCTTGATTGGTATCCTTTTGGTATCCATCGAATCACGATGGGAAATTTACATTTTCCGGATCGGAATTTCAAGATTGAAGATTGGCCGTATCCTCATAAAAGGAGATGATATCCGCATTGTCCCAATTCCCCCTCCCCTTGGCCACCTCCGTTCTCAGCGCCTGCGCATGCAGACTGCTGAGAATCAAGCGGATTTCATCATTTCTTTTTGAGGTATTTCCACCGGTCATGTGAAAGAATTTCCGGATTGGCCACGTTTTCGGGGATGAAACCGTTGAACAGATCGACCACCCTCTGAGCCCCCGCTGCGGCCATCCGATTCACGCATTCTTCGGTCAGCGCCGCCGTATGGGGCGTGAGAATCACATTCTTCATGGAGAGCAACTCATTCCCGGGTTTTATCGGCTCATTTTCAAATACATCCAGCCCGGCCCCTGCGATGACACCTTCCCGGAGAGCCTCGATGAGATCCTTTTCGTCGATGACCCCTCCCCGCGATGTATTAATGATAAAGGCCGTCCTTTTCATTCCGGAGAAAAACGACCGGTTGAACATCTTTTCCGTATCCCGGTTCAGCGGCGTATGGATTGAAATAACGTCGGAATGCGTGCAGAGGTCCGGCAGATCGGTAAAGGTCACCCAATTCCGATAGGTCTCCTTCTGCTGATCACTCAGAAAAATATCGCAGGCCAACACCTTCATATCGAATACCGTGTTGCAGGCACGCGCAATCAGCGAACCGATCCGCCCGAAACCCACGATCCCGATTGTCTTGCCGAACAAGTCTCGCGGACAATTCTTGTAACGTATTGAAAAGTTTCCCTTCCGTACTTCACCGTCCATCAGAAACAATTGCTTAAAAAGCGCCAGGATGAGCGCCAGTCCGTGTTCGACGACGGATTTGGTGTTGACGCCGATGCTGGAGGTCACAATGATTCCCTGTTCCGTTGCCGCCGGGATGTCGACATTGTCGACCCCGGCGCCGGTACGCGAAATCATCATGAGATCATTCGGATATGAAAGAAGTTCCCGAGTCACCGTGATGCCGGTTCGCAGAATGATTGCCTGCACACCTTTCATCAGGGGTCCGACGATCGCGGGCTTCGGTTCGCCGGCGGTCACCCAGTGCACATGGTTCTTTTCAAGAATCCGCACCGCCTCATCTTCAATCGGCTGGGGAAGAAGAACATTCATCTTTTTCTGCATTATTCATCCTTCATTCATCTCAGATAACGTCCGCCGCAAATATCCAGCGTGATCCCGGTAATATAACTGGATTCATCGGATGCAAGAAAAACAACCCCCGCTCCGATTTCCTGCATTGTGCTGAGCCTTCGCAAGGGAATCTGAGAAAAAATTCTCTCTTTCTCTTCCTGCCCCTTTGCGTCCCAGAGGCCTTTGATTCGATCGCCGGTCATCGTGACGGTGGGCGCGACCGCATTGACGCGTATGCCGGTCGGGCCGAAGTCGTATGCCAGTTGCCTGGTCAGACCTTCGATCCCGGCTTTGGCCGCCGTGTAATGAACACCTGCAAGCGACGCCCGCCAGTGCCCCGCCAGCGCGGAAACGTTCACGATGACCCCCTTGCCCTGTCTCTCCATCCCGGGGATCACCTGCTGGCAACACAAAAAGGCGCCCTTCAGGTTGACGTTCATCACCAGTTCCCAGTGTTTTTCCTCGATTTCCGCAAGCTTGTGCGGGGTGTTCAATGCGCCGCCCGCATTGTTCACCAGCAGATCGATATGCCCCCAGGTATCCAGAACCTGTTTCACGGTCTTTTCGACCTGGGATTTGTTCGTGACGTCCATTTTGATCCCGATGGCATCCGCATGATCTTCCTGTTTGATTTTTTCAACGGCAGCCGTGATCGTTTGATCATTGATATCGGTAATGACGATTTTCGCCCCTTCCCGGGCGCAGGCATGGGCGATCGCGAGCCCCATTCCTTGTCCGGAGCCGGTCACAATCGCCACCCTGTCTTTCAATCGATCCATGCGAACCTCCTTCGATCTCCTACCGGGCGAATTGATTCTTGCGAATGGAATTTTTCAGCGTTTCAAGCTGATCCGCGGTTAGCGGAAGAAGCGGCTTTCTCGGAACGCCCCCGCAGAACCCGCAGAGGTCCATCGCCGCCTTGACCCCGGCCACGCCGAACGAACCGGACACTTCCTTATTCAAAGCAATCAACGAGCCATTCAGCTCTTCCGCTTCCCGTATTTTCCCCTCCCGGAACAGCGCGTACAGCTTCGCGCATGCATCGGGAAAAACATTCGCCAGCGAAAGCACGCCGCCGGTCCCGCCGGCCCTCAGCAGATCAAGGAAATAACCCGCCGAACCGGCAAGAACGCACATCTTTCCTTTTGCCGCCTCCAGGTTCTGCAGGTATGTCT
>JAPLJY010000371.1 GCA_026388345.1 Deltaproteobacteria bacterium | reverse complement strand
GATCTGCGCCTCCGCCCTCTCCGTTCTCGCGCTGCAGGGCAAGGCCGACCATTACCATCGCGTCATCGGCGAGGCCAAACCCTGTCCCGGCCAGATCGACGTGGCCGACCGGATCCGGCGGCTTTTGACCACCCGGGGTGCGGAAACGGGGCTGGAGGCTGTGGGTCCGGAGACCCTACAGGATACGTACTCCCTGCGCTGCTCCCCGCAGATCCTGGGGGTTCTGTGCGACGCCCTTAGTTGGATCCGACCATGGGTGGAAATCGAGGCGAACAGCGCCAACGACAATCCCCTCTTTGCCGAGGGGATGGACCGGCCTTTGACGGGGGGGAACTTCTACGGGGGCCATATCGCCTTTGCCATGGATGCCCTGAAGGCGGCACTGGCGTCGGTGGCCGACATGGCGGACCGGCAGGTGGCCCTGCTGGTCAACCCCAACGTCAACCGGGGACTCCCGGCCGACCTCGTCCGCGTGACCGGGGAGGCCCGCCTCCACCACCATGGGTTCAAGGCCATGTCCATCACCGCTTCCGCGCTGACGGCGGAGGCGCTCAAGACGACCATGCCGGCCGCCTCCTTCTCCCGGTCCACCGAATCCCACAACCAGGACAAGGTCAGCATGGGGACCATCGCGGCGCGGGATGCGTCCCGCGTCTGCACCCTCGCGGAACGGGTCGTGGCCATCCATCTGCTGGCGGCGGCCCAGGCCTGCGAGATCCGGGGACGTATGGAGGCCCGTCCCCGCCTCGTGTCACTGCTTGCGGAGCTGCGCCGGCTGGCAGCGCCGACGTACGAAGACCGGCCCATGGACGTCGATATCGAGGCCGTGGCCTGCGAGATTTCCGAGAACGGTTTTCCGAAGGAGAACGGATGGAAGCACAGAAACGCCAGATTCATGAAGTAAAGATGAAGGTGCCGTTTTTCGATCTCGATCCGATGCAGATCGTCTGGCACGGCAACTATATGAAATATTTCGATATCGCCCGTTCCGAACTCTTCGACGGTCTGGGGGTGGATCTGTTCGCCTTCCATGAACGGACGCGGTACGTTTTTCCGATCATCCGGAGCGCCGTCAAACACATCCACCCCCTCCGGTGGGGGGACGAATTCATCTGCCGGGCCACCGTGAAGGACGCCCGCACCAAGATCGTCGTCGCCTTCGAGATCCGCCTCGTTGCCGATGGAACGATCTGCGCCCGGGGTACGACGGAACAGGCCGCCGTACTGGCCCCGGAAATGGAGATGGTTTACACGATTCCGGAAGAGATCAGCCGGGCGCTGGGGTTCTGAAGATGGAAATGCCTTTTCCTCAGGCCTTGATGACAGGCTTCGAACGGGTCGCCGCCTGGGCGGACCTCCTGGATGAGATCAACGTCTTTCCCGTGGCCGACGGCGATACGGGACGGAATCTCGTTGTCAGCCTCTCCCCCCTTAGGCAGGCGGCTCTGGGCAGGGAGCGGATCACCCGGGAGCTTCTCCTGTCGGCCCGGGGAAATTCCGGCAACATCGCCGCGCGGTTTTTCTCCGGCCTGCTGATGGCCGATTCGGTCCGCAACCTCGCCGACGCCGTCCGGCAGGGGCGGGATCGGGCCTGGCAGGCGGTGAACGACCCGAAACAGGGCACGATGCTGACCGTCTTCGATGCACTGGCGCAGGCCGTGGAGGAGGGTCCGGCGACATTCGACGGGCCATGGCGCGAGCGGGTTCTGAAGCGACTCGAAGGGGCGGTCCTCTCCACGCCGGAACTCCTGCCGAAGCTCAAAACCGCCGGCGTCGTCGATGCCGGCGCGCTCGGCATCTTCATCTTCCTGGACGGTTTTTTCAGCGTCCTTGCGGGGGACGTCGACGGATTCAGACCCGTCACGGAGATCTTCAAGGATTATCTCAAGGTCTCTCCGTCCTTTTCGGAGGAGGGGGAAACGGGCTGCTGCGTGGATATGGTGCTCCAGGTTGAAGGCGAAGCCGGGGATGATCTCCAGGGGCTTTCCGCCGTCGGAGAAAGCGTCGTCGTCCTTCGGGATGGGGAATATTTGAAGGTCCATCTCCACGCCCGCGACGGCCGGAAGGTCCGGGACGATCTCGCCGCCTTCGGAAAGGTGGTCCGGTGGTCCGCCGACGATCTGGGCGCCCAGGTCCGTTCCTTTCGTCGGCGGCCGGTCGAACAGGCCATGCATATCATCACGGACGCCGCGGGTTCCATCGGCCGCGAGACGACGGCGGGGTTGGGGGTGACCATCCTGGACAGCTACATCACCGTCGGGGAGAGATCTCTCCCCGAGACCCATT
>JAPLJY010000043.1 GCA_026388345.1 Deltaproteobacteria bacterium | reverse complement strand
CATCGGCGGCCTCGACAATACCCTTATCATGACCAAGCAGGGGTTCTTCAGCGAACCGATGAACTTCAACTTCGTCTGGGGGGTTACCGGGGGCCAGAAGTTCCGGCCGGAGGTGATGATCGCGATGAAAAACGCCCTCCCGCCCGGGTCGAACTTCACGACCTGCGCCGTGGGGATCGAGCAGTTCCCGGCGAATGTCATGTGCTGCCTCCTCGGCGGGAACATGCGGGTCGGAATGGAGGACAACACCAGGATGCCCAGCGGCGAGCTGGCCAAGGGGAGCTACGAGCAGGTCGAATGGGCCGTACGGGTCGCCGAGAACCTGAACCGGCGACCGGCGACGCCGGCCGAGGCGAGGCAGATCATGGGGATCCGGAAGGCTTAAGCGGAGGAAACCATGGATTTCGAGATCAGCGACGAACAGAAGATGTTCCGGGATACCGTGTACCGGTTCGCCCGGGAGGAGATCGCGCCCCTGTGCGAAGAGGCCGATCTGAAGAGCGAATTCAGCTTCGAGATCTGGCGGAAGTTTGGGGAGATGGGACTTCTGGGCCTACCGATCCCGGAGAAGTACGGCGGGGCGGGGGCGGACTTCGTCACGAGCTGCCTCGCCGGCGAGGCGGTCGGCTACGCCGGCGTCGACGGCGGCCACACGCTGGCCTGGGGGGCGCACACCTACCTCTGCGCCGCAAACATCATGCTGCACGGCACCGAGGCGCAGAAGGAAAAGTATCTGCCAAAGCTCGCCACCGGCGAGTGGATCGGCTGCATGGGACTCACCGAGCCGGGCTGCGGCTCCGACGCCGCCGCTCTGACCACGACGGCGGTCCGCAAGGGGGACAAGTACATCCTGAACGGATCGAAAACCTTCATCACGAACGCCCCCCTCGCCCAGGTTTTTATCATCTTCGCGACGCTCGACAAGGGGAAGAAGCACAAGGGAATCACGACCTTCATCGTCGAGCGGGACTTCCCGGGGATTTCAACCGGGAAACCGATGCACAAGCTTGGCTGCCGCTGTTCATCCACATCCGAGGTCTTCTTCGAGGAGTGCGAGGTCCCCGTCGAGAACTGCCTGGGGGGCGAGGGAAACGGCTGGCTGATCGCGCTGGGCGGCGTCGAATGGGACCGGAGCACTCTGGTCGCCCCCTTCCTCGGCGGACACGTCTTCATGCTGGAGAGCTGCGCCCGCTATGCAAACCAAAGGCGGGCCTTCAACCGGCCGATCCGGGATTTCCAGTCGATCCAGAACCGGATCGCCGACATGAAGGTCTACCTCGAGGCGGCCAGGCTCACCGTCTACCGCATCGCGGCGTCCAAGGACAGCGGTGTAGCGCTGAACCCCCTGACCGCCGCCGTCAGCAAGATGTACCTTGGCGACCGGGGATTCGAGATGTCGTCGGAGGCGGTCGATCTCTTTGGCGGTTACGGCTACATCCACGAATACCCCGTGGAGAGGATCCTGCGGGACACAAAATTAGGGCAACTGGGCGGGGGGACGTCCGACATCATGCGGATGATCGTCGCCCGCTTCATGATGATGTAGGAGGGAGCGCGATGAACTACGACCTGTCGGATGCGCACAGGGGCTTGCAGGCGGAGATGGGGAAGTTCTGCCGGGAAGAAATCGTACGCTTCGCGGCACTCCTCGATGAGGCCCCGCCGGATGCGGCCGCTGCCCGGATGAGGGCCAACCTGAAAACGCTTGCCGGCGCCGGTTTCCTGAAGCTCCTGTTAGGGGAAGACAGGCTCGGTTCATGCGTCGCCAGCGAGGAACTGGCACGGGCCTGCCCCGCGACCTTTCTTGCGGCGATGACCTCGGCCACCGCCTTCGGGCGGGCCGTGGCGCGTTTCGGCACGAAGCCCCAGCAGGAACGGTATCTCCCCCCCCTGACCGCTGGCGAGGGAATCGCGGCGTTCGCCTGCACGGAGGCGGAGGCGGGATCGGACCTCGCCGGGATGGGGACGGCGGCGGAGCACAAAGACGGCCTCTGGGTTCTCCGGGGAGAAAAAGATCTCGTGACGAACGCCCCCCTCGCCGACCATTTTCTGGTCCTCGCCTGGACCGACCGGGACGCGGGCGTGGAAAAGGGATTGAGCCTTTTTCTCGTCGACCGTGAAGCGGAAGGGATGACCATCGGCAAGCCGGTCGAAACGATGGGCCTGCGCGGCGCCCCGACCTCCGGAATCCGTCTGGAAAACTGCAAGGTGAACGATGAGACGCTCCTCGGCGGAACCGTCGGCGCCGGCTGGGGCCAAATGCAGGCCGTTTCCGACGAGATCAAGCTCGCCCTCTCCACAATGTGCGTGGGCGTCGGCGTGGCCTGCATGGAGGAAGCGACGCGCCATGCGAAGGGGAAAAAGGCATTCGGCAAACCGATCGGCCTGTTCGAGGGGGTCGGGGCGAAGCTCGCCACCATGTTCACGTTGAACGACATCGGCCGGATGATGACCTGCCGGGCCGCCTGGGCCATGGACCAGCGCGATCCGGAAGCCCCCGTTCTGGCCTCCTGCGCGAAGCTCTTCACGAGCGAGGCGGCGGGACATATCGCCGATCTGGCGATGCAGGTTCACGGCGGACACGGATATCTCAAAGGCGCCGTCGTGGAGCGCCTCTACCGCGACGCCCGATTCGCCGCGAAGGACAGTCTGGACCGTTTCCGCGCCGCCTGAACAGTGGGGGCGGAGACCCCGAAGGACCGGACAGAGAGGTCGATATCATGTACGAAGAATATTTCACCGAAGAGCACCGGATCCTCCGGGAGAGCGTCCGGAAATTTGTCGAGAGGGAGATCCGGCCCCACATCGACCGCTGGGAAGACGATGAGCTCTTCCCGGTTGAGCTCTACAAACGTTGCGCCGATGAGGGTTTCCTCGGCCTCGGCTATCCCGAGGCCTACGGGGGAACCCCCTGCGACCGGTTCATGTCCATTGTCTTCACGGAAGAGATGATCCGCTCCGGTTCGGTGGGGCTGGCTGCCGGCCTCGGCAGCCACGCAATCGCGATGCCGCCGGTGGTTCACCTGGGGACGGAAGAGCAGAAACAGCGGTTTCTCGCCCCCGTTCTCCGGGGGGAGAAGATTGCGGCGCTCGGCATCACGGAACCGAACGCCGGCTCCGACGTCGCGAACATCCGGACCCGGGCGGTCCGCGACGGGGACCATTATATCGTAAACGGCGCCAAGACCTTTATCACGAGCGGCTGCCGGGCGAATTTCATCACCACGGCCGTCCGGACCGGCGAGGCGGGATTCAAGGGGGTCAGCCTGCTGATGATCGACAGCGCCACGCCCGGGTTCTCCGTTGCGAAGAAACTCCGGAAGATGGGATGGAACGCCTCGGATACGGCGGAGCTGAGCTTTGTCGACTGCCGGGTGCCCGTAGAGAACCTCCTCGGCGGCGAGGGCCAGGGATTCTACGGCATCATGGCCAATTTTCAGAATGAACGCCTCGCGCTGGCCGTGATGGCCCATGCCGTCGCGGCGCTGGCCCTCGAGGAATCGATCCGCTACGCGAAGAGCCGGGAGGCCTTCGGCCGTACCCTTTCCGGCTTTCAGGTGACCCGCCACAAGCTTGTCGACATGGCAACCCAGGTGGAGGTCGCCCGGGAGTTCAACTACCGGGTCGCCTCCCGGATGGAGGCGGGGAAGGACGCCGTGAAAGAGGTGTCAATGGCGAAGAACTTCGCCTGCCAGGTATGCGACAAGGTGGTCTATGACGCCGTCCAGCTCCACGGCGGCTACGGCTGCGCCCGGGAGTATCTCGTCGAGCGGCTCTACCGCGACTCCCGGATCCTCAGCATCGGCGGCGGCACGACGGAGATCATGAAGGAGATCATCAGCAAAATAATATAGGGACACTTCCCGTATTAAATCTATTTCGGCTTTCTTGGGCGACCGGACTTACCGGGCAATATCTTTCGGCAAAGCTTGTTCTCCAGTCCCGCAATGAAGCCTTCACTTCCCAGAGGGCGACCTGTAGAAGTGTTCATCCTGATCTTTTGGTCCATCACCGGATCTTGTTGCATCAGGAATATTTTGTAAGCTCCCCGATCTTTTTCGTCAAGCCACCCATTACCTGTAATCAATCCGTCGCCCTGTCCACCAATATTTACCCGGCAACTCGACCATGGGTAGTCTTCCGGTCGCGTCACTATCGCTGATTTCACCGGATTTTGCTCAATGTATCTCACCACCGCCCACAAATAGGATTCGGTATCAACAATAGTCGAAAAAAATCGGTTCTGCCATAATCGACCGCTGCGCCTGTATTTCCGATTGACATGCTGCGTATATAGAAGATTTGTCCTGCCAATACATCGGGATAATGACCCCTCAGTGGCGGGAACGGCCAGGATATGCAAATGGTTGGTCATCAGGCAATATGCCCAGATCTCAATGGTCCATTTTTCACAGTAGTCTTTCAGTAATGACAAATATGTGGTTTTGTCATCATCATCAAAAAAGACATCGGCGCGGTTATTGCCCCGTTGGGTGATATGATGAGGATAATGGGGTGCTATGATGCGGGCGATTCTTGGCATAAGATAGCCTCTATCCTGATCCTCACAAATCGCCAAGCATAAATACGGGAAGTGTCCCTATGTTTTTACTATGTTTTTATGTTTTACTGATGCGGTTGTTAGGCAATCCGTTAATTTTAGGGTATAGATCCCAAAGGTTCAACCCAAACTCTTCTTCTGAGTTATCCCCCCCAAAGGTGTTAAAAAGTTAATGCCTTTGTAAAGTGAATTGATGGCATCCTTCACGTCAAACGAACATTTGATATTATGTCAAGGTTTTCATTCCATATTGCGCATATGAGCAATTTGCAAAAGTGATGCAGGTCATTTGGTTTGCGTTTTGATTCTCCAACGATGAGTCTATCAAGGCCACTATTCAATAGTTCCCAATCCGCCTTACGAATGGAGAAAGATGCATCATGTGCAGCCCGATT
Source organism: Deltaproteobacteria bacterium (assembly GCA_026388345.1). The sequence goes on along the minus strand of JAPLJY010000043.1, from coordinate 2,429 downwards.
CCGAATTTTACGGAAACCGTCTAGCAAATTATACATTGTATCATCAATATAATTCAGCTCATGTAGCAAGATCAGCTTCACTGATAGGGGGAAATCACGATTATTTGAAGTTATGCGCTTCTTACGATTTTTACATTTCTTGTCAATGATCCTATTCAAAAAAAGCTCAATATAGCCGTGCGTGATTATCACAAGTGACCGATTGTTCTGCTTGATATTATTCAACTCTGTAAAAAAAGTGATAAGAACATCCTCATTATTCTTCTCGGGAGGATATTGCATGATCATATCTCCAATCGTCTTCGTGTTTAACGCAAAACTAAGGGGTGCGGTGGCGTTTTGCGTATCCCTCTTTAGCGTCTTGTTCCTGTCGACGCTTCGCATCGGCAGGAATCGCGGCGCTGACACTAATTAGCCTTGACTTTGCCTTTTCTACCAGATTTTTGCTTATTGCCGCATGTCAAGACCGGGCACCTTGCTCTCCAAGTTCCTAGTCGGTGGAATTAGATAGCATATTTCCAAAAATATTCAGATAATTTTCAGGTCTTTCGGTAGAATCGACAAAATACATTAGGATCGCACCATCTTTCTGACCAAATCTAACAGCAATAAAGTCAGTGCCAACCTTTTTTGGTTGCCCTACGGGGATACCGGCTTGTTTTGTCTGATCGAGTCTCTCTTCAGTAGAATCAAGAGTTCGCTTCATTAGCATGTACTTTCCTAAAGAACTAAATTCTAATAAATCCATGGACATTCCACCTTGAGATAGACCTTTGCTCTTTTTCATCCCCTCCGTAAGGCTTTGCTGAAGTCTGTCTTTAGCCATACCCTTAGATGGCCAGTGGCCTTTGGTAAATGATTCCTTGGGAAAGCACCCCTTTTGCTGGGAATTCATTTTATAAAAGACTACAAATAAGTTCCCAGTTTCTATCGGCGCAATGTAAGCCCTCTCTACGCGCATAAGTTTATTCTGGTAGAATGTCTCATATAGACCAGCATAAAACCCGATATTTTCGCCGGGAAAGCGTTTCTTCATCGAGTTCGCAATTTCATCGGACAATGCCTTATCTACTAACAGAAAACCTCCCGGTATCGTGAAACAGAGATCAGCACTTAGACAATATGTCTCTGCCTTCGCAGTCGCTGGACTCAACACCATAATGGAACCAATAGCACAAAAGAAAAGGATCCTTACAGAAGACAATAACCATTTTTTCATCCTTACCTCCCCGGAAGCTATAATGTTCTACATTATCTTATCACGTAAGTAGTGCCTAACAAGTTATTCTATAGTCTCTGGATATCTCCAAAATTACATGGGCTCGACAACCCTATGCCTGATGACCACCGGCCTGGAAACATAGGCCCGAAAAAGAACTTAAACGCGTTTAAGTAGGTTAACTATTTGTGATCATTTATTAATCTACGACTCACCTCTCGATTTTTTCTCTAATCGCCATTTTTTGTCCATTTTCGACAAAAATATGGATTTCAGCGTTGTTATGACTTGAAACGTTTCATTTACCGCTTTTTCATTTGAGCATCCGGGCTGCGGCGGTCCATCCGGTCGATCGGTCATCGGCCGGACACAAATCACCACGAGAAGCGGGAGAGAAACTCGCCTCGATTTACGAGAGGATTTTCGGTTTCGTCTCCGGAGGTGTGGTTTCCGACGATGCATCCCCTGACGCCTCGTCCTGGGGGGTTTCCCCTTCAGAGGCATCCTCCACGGGCGTCTCCTCCGTCCCCGGCTCGGTGATCGCCGCCAGCGCGATTTCGATGATCCCCTTCAGCCCGTTCAGGGCCGTGGCCAGGGCCTCCTTCTCCTCCACGTAGAGGTTCCGGGGCTCAAGGGCTTCGATCTTCTTCCCCATGGCGCCCATCGCGTTCATGGCGCGCTGCGCCTGCGTCACGGTGTCGCCCGGTTTTGCTTTTTTCACGGGGTTGACGCTCGCCTTGTACGCCTTGTAGGCCTTAAACATGCTCCGTTCCTGTTTCTTCGCGGCGATCTCGATCAGGACGCGCTTGGGGACGGAGGGGTTCTTGCGGCACTCGTCCAGGATCGCCTGGGGAAGCCTGTTCAGCGAGAGGGTCTGCGAGATGGATGCTGCGGTCTTGCCGATGATCCTGGCCAGATCCTCCTGCTTGTAGCCGCGGCTCTTCCGGAGGCGTTCGAGGGCCTCGGCCTCCTCAACGGCGGTGAGGTCCGCGCGGACCGTGTTTTCGATCAGGGCGATCTCCTCGTAATTCGGGCTGTCGAGGTAGAGGGCGGGGATGGCGGTCAGGCCCGCCCGCCGGGCCGCGATGCAGCGCCGTTCGCCGGCGATGACGTAGGCGATGCCGTTCTCCACCCGGAAGAGGATCGGGGCGACCACATTCTGCTGCTTGACGGATTCGGTGAGTTCGTCGAGGGCCGCCGGATCGAGGTA
>JAPLJY010000178.1 GCA_026388345.1 Deltaproteobacteria bacterium | reverse complement strand
GCCCTGCTGGAATTCAAACTCGTCGATGAGGAACACAGCCTCGAAGAGGCCCTCAAGGGGAACGTCCCCGAGGGAAGCGTCGTCGTCAACGAATCCCGGATGGATCGGGCTTCCGGGAGGCGGTCCGATATCCCGCTTCTTCTCAAAAACCGGACGCTGATGACCGGAGAGGCCCTGGAGAGCGCGAAGGTCCAGATCGGCGACCGCTTCGGCGAACCGCACGTCTCCCTCAAATTCAATGCTCAGGGGGCGAAGGACTTCGACCGGATCACCGCGGAGAATGTAAAGAAACGTCTCGCGATCGTGCTGGACGGCGTCATCCATTCCGCCCCGGTCATCCAGGAGAGGATCTCCGGCGGCCAGGCCCAGATCACCGGCTCCTTCACGATGGAGGAGGCGAGCGACCTGGCCATCGTGCTGCGCGCCGGCGCGCTGCCTGCGCCGGTGAACATCCTCGAGGAGCGGACGGTCGGTCCCTCCCTCGGCCAGGATTCGATCGACAAGGGGACCTTGGCCAGCATCATCGCGGGCATTCTGGTATTCCTCTTCATGGTCTTCTACTACCGGCTGACCGGTATCATTGCCGACGTGGCGCTTGCCATGAATATGCTGCTCCTGCTGGGCGTCATGGTCGTCTTCAAGGCAACGCTGACGATGCCGGGCATAGCCGGCATCGCTCTGACCATCGGCATGGCGGTGGACGCCAACGTGCTGATCAACGAAAGGATCCGGGAGGAACTCCGCCTGGGGAAGACGCCGCGGGCGGCCATCGAGGCGGGTTACACGAAGGCCTTCCTGACCATCTTCGACTCCAATGTGACCACCCTGGTGGCGGCGCTGTTCCTCTTCGGATTCGGGACCGGACCGGTCAAGGGGTTCGCCGTGACGCTGACGATCGGCATCGTGGTCAGCATGTTCACCGCTATCTTCGTCACGCGGATCTTCTTCGACCACTTCGTCTGGAATCGTAAGATCGACAGGATCAGCATTTAGGGACGGATGGGGGCATCAAACGCCCGGGACAGGACGTCGCCTTTTGTTATTGAGGAGAATTCAATGGAAATCATCAAAACGGACACCCATTTCAATTTCATCAGGATGATGAAGCCCGCCGTCATCCTGTCGCTGGCCGTCATCATGATCGGCATCGCCTCCCTGATCTGGCACGGGGGACCCAATTACGGCATCGATTTCGCGGGCGGCACCCTGATCCAGATCAAATTCCAGAACGAGATCCATACCGACAAGATCCGGGCCGCAGTCAAGTCGATCGGCTTCGAGGGCAGCATCATCCAGAATTACGGCCCGAAGGAGGTCATCATCCGGACGGCCGACACCGGAACCGATACCAAGGGGCTCACCTCGCGCGTCGATGAGGCGCTCGGCGCCGCCTTCGGCAAGGGAACCTATGAAGTCCGGCGGATCGAGATGGTAGGTCCCAAGGTCGGCAAAGACCTGACGCGGAAGGCGATTCTGGCGATCATCTTCTCCTGGATCGGAATCCTGGTCTATGTCGGGGTGCGGTTCGAGTTCCGCTACGCGCTGGGAGGGATCATCGCGCTGGTCCACGACGTGCTGGTGACGGTTGCCTTTCTCTCCGTCTTCGACAAGGAATTCGACCTGAACATTGTGGCGGCGCTCCTGACGATCATCGGGTATTCCATCAACGACACGATCGTCATCTTCGACCGGATCCGTGAAAATGCACGCAAGAATATCCGGCAGTCGCTCAAT
>JAPLJY010000016.1 GCA_026388345.1 Deltaproteobacteria bacterium | reverse complement strand
GGCGACGCCAAACCAACCCTTCTTCTGCAGGAAGTACAGAAAAACGATCTGCCCCAGGGTCTTCTTGGCAAAATTGACCGTGTCGACGCCTTTGTCGGCAAAGTCTTTTCCGACGGCGGCATGATGAGACACAATGTCATCCAGTGCATCCTGCAAATCATTGAAAAGGGCTCTGTACTTTTCGAAAAATTCCTTTGTGACCTTCTCGATACTGAAGGCTTCTTCCAGTTGAGCCAAGGTGGGCTTGTGCCGATCATTCTCCATGAATGTCTGAAACCGGGTCTGGGCGGTGTGATTCGGCTCGTTCTTACCGACAAGGAAGGAGTAACGACGGGCCGGCGTGAGGTCAGTCTTGACACGGACCTTGCCGGTTTCCTCTTGCACCGTCCGATAATCCATCCGGACATAGGAGAAGCGCCAGTCGTCGAGGCCGTCGGTGTGGTAGGCGACGATAGCGGCGTCCTTTTCTCCGCGGTGCTTGAGATACCAGGCGATGAAATTGCGCTGCATCGTGCGGGCGCGGTCGAGGGCGGCTTCCCGTTTCAGGTTGACGATCAGGACATCCAGCGCCGCCCCGTCCGGATCGATATATTTGCCGAGGCGCTTGTATCGGCGGACGTGATCCTTGTAGGCGTCGGGGATGTACTGTCCCTGATAGGAAAAGGCCTTGGATTCGTCCAGGTCGTTGAAAAGGTTCTTGGCAAAGAGGCGGAAACGGTTCTCGTCGAAGCCGTTCTGGAAGGTCTCCCGGATGAGCCTCTTGGCCTCTTCATCGTGCATGCGTCAGCTTCCTTTTGCGGTCAGGTATTCGGAGAGGATGACTTCCCGGGTGTGCAGTTCCCGTCCCTGAACAGTCTGTCCGCCCGTCAGCAGGGCCAGGGGGATATTGTTCCGGAAGATGGCCAGCGACTTGAGAGGATTGATTTCATGCTCCAGCTCCTGTTTGAGCCGCTTGCTGGTGTTCCTGGGGATGACGCCGTCCTCGAAGGCCCTGAGCACAGCCTTGAGAAAATCTTCATCGTCGTCCGTGAATCCCTTAAACTGTTTCATCTCCCCGGCCTTGAGCCGCTGGATGAGGTAGGTCTCGTTGGACCTGCTGCCGCGGCCGGTTTTTTCGAGTGTCTCGCCGGAGGTGAGGAGATCGAACTCCTGTTTGTTCCGTTCCAGGAGCGGGTAAAATGCCTTCGGCAGGGGCAGGCGCGGTGTGTCGGGAGTGCAGGCAAAACAATCGGCGGCATCGAAGAAGGTCAGTTCATGGACGGCTTTCTCGTTCGCCAGGCAGAACTTCTTGAGCTTGCCCTTGCGGAAGAAGGTGACGACGGAGTCGGGCTCGGCATCCCCGCCGGCGGGCCACTCACGGCCGGAGCGGGCCTTCTTGGGCAGCCGCTTGATCTTTTCAAAGAGCCCGGGATCGTTGTCACGGACGTCGCGGATCTTCTGGAGATACTCCAGCTCCGACCGCTCGCCTTCGTCTTCCCCTTCCAGGTTCTTTTTGTCGTTCAGTTTCGAGAAGAGCCGGTCGCCGAAGAGTTCATGGCTGGTGACCTCTTCCTCAGCGGTCAGGTATTTGGAATCCTCCCCGAGTGTGTCGTGGAAGGCCTGGATCTTGGCCTTGATGCTGGCCTCCAGGCCCAGGTGCAGGTCGGACTGGGCGGTGGGGAAGAAATTGAAGACGTGTACCTTCGTATGGGCGGTGCCGACCCGGTTGACGCGGCCCACCCGCTGGAGGACGCGGGTCGGGTTCCAGGGGAGATCGTAGTTGATGACGATGTTGGCGCTATGCAGGTTGATCCCTTCCGCCAGGACGTCGGTGGTGATGAGGATGCGGATGCCGTCCTGCCGCCCCTGTTTCCGGTTGGGATCGAAGTTGTCCTTGATGAGGTCGCGCGCCGGCGTCGGGCCGAGTTCGCTGCCGTCGTGGAGACCGCCTGTGCTGCAGAAGAACATCGCTTCACCGGGAAACTCCCGCTGCAAGCGGCGATAGAGGTACTCGCCCGTCTCCTTCGACTCGGTGAAAACCAGCAGCTTCTTGCCCTTGAGGGTGGCGTGGCCGCGCAGGTCGCTCACGAATTGTTCCAGCTTGGGATCGCCGGTGATCCCGATCCAGAGTTTCTGTATGTCTTTCAGCATGCCGAGATCGCTTTTTAGCCGGGTGATGAAATCATCGGTGAATTCGCCGGCCTCGTATTTCTGCACCCTGTCCTGCTCCACCAGGCCAAGAAGGGCCTCCTCGTTGTCCTCGTCCAGAAAATCGTACACGTTCACCCGCTTGCTGATGTAGACCGTGCCCTGCCCAACCATGGCGATGAACTTCTCGTAGGAGCCGATGAAGCGCCGCAGTGTGTTGCCGAAGGCGTGGAAGCTGCTCTCCAGGCGCTTGACCAGGATGCCCTTCATGAACCCGCCGATGTTGCGCTGCGACTGGAGCTCCAGGGGGTCGAGCTGTTTTTTCAGGTAGAGCAGGGGCGTGTAGCGGGCATAGCAGAACTTCTTGAGCAACTCGATGGTGGCGTTGAAGATCCGCTCCTGCCGGTCGTCAAAGGTGTAGATGAGGCGCTGGGGGTCGCCCAGCTCGGGGAAGGAGAGACCCTGCGTGGCCATGTCGTCTTTAAAGAAATTGACGACCTCGGAGCGGGTGCGGCGGACCATGACGTATTTAAGCACCTTTTCCCGCACGTCACGCGAGACGCCCTTGATCTCATCCGCATACCTGGGATCCGTCTTGGCGTATCTGTCCAGGCGGCTTTTGAGGCCGGCAAAGAATTTCTCCAGGTCGGGAACGCCGGGAATTGTGCTCTTTTTGGGTATCTGGAACAGCTTGAGCTGGCTGTAGATGTCTTCCACCGTGTTGTTGAGGGGCGTGGCCGATACGAGGATCACCTTCTTGCCGAAGCAGATCTGGTGGAGCTTCTCATACCCCTGGGTGACTTCGTTGCGGAAGCGGTGGGCCTCGTCGATGAAGATGAAGTCGAACTTGGCGGCCCCCTCTTTGATGACGTGATCGAGCTTGCCGAGAGACTCCACCTTGTAGCCGCGCACGCCGAAATCGAAGAAGGTCTCCTCCCAGTAATCCTTCAGCACGGGCGGGCAGATGACGAGGATCTTTCCCCGGAGCTGTTGGGCCAGCATTGCGGAGATGAAGGTCTTTCCGAGGCCGACCACGTCCGCCAGAAAGACGCCGTTATAGGCATCGAGGATTTTTTTCGCGGCGATAACTGCCTGTTTCTGGTAGTCCAGATCCATGAAGCCTTCCGGCAGGAAGGTCTCGAAATCCTCATCGATGTTGATGTCCTCACGGAAGTGTTCATAGAGAAATTTCAGGTAGAGATGATACGGGGTGATCTCGTCGTTAAGCCAGGTCTTGTCGTGGATGGTATCCACGTATTCGCGGGAAAGATCGACCGCGTCCTTCCAGAGCTCCTCGAACCTGGCCAGGGCAAATTCCACGTCCGCCCGTTTTTTGAGCTCAACATTGAACTCCCGGTTGGCGATGAGGCCCGCTTCGGAGAAGTTGCTGGAGCCGGTGATCACCCGCCCGAAATCGCGGTCATCCTCGCCGAAGCGGCTGATGTAAACCTTGGCGTGGAGGTTGCCGCTGGGATAGGCCTTGATCTCCATCTTGCCGGATCGCAGGAACTCGATGAACTTCCGGACGCCGAGCTCCATCTCGAAACTATCCGGCGAGCGATCCATCTCCACGGTGACCTCGTCGGAGAAGATCTCTTTCGTCCGCTTGTGGGATTGAAAATCCAGCGTGGACTGGGACTGGCAGGCGTCGATGATCTCGAAGGCCTTCCAATCGACATTCAGGCCGACGAGGATGCGGATCTTGTCGATGGTGGCAAAGGATTCATGGAGTTTGTCAAAACCGCTGGTGCGGAAGTATCCCACCAGGATATCGAAAAATTTCACATCCCGGAGGGTTCTTTTGAACCTGTCAAGCAGCGCGGAACCTGGTTCATTGGTGAAAAATGTCAGGTCATTTTGCATGGATGGGTTCTCTATAGGTGCATCGTGTGAAAGACGCTCTGAAACCTGCCGTTAAATATCAGGTTTAAGATGGGATTGCCAGAAATTTGCACCTCTCGTTACGCCAGGCGCTGAACAATGCAGTAAACGCTATAGCTGCTGGCTATCTCTTCTCTATAATCCCAATATCAATGCTTATTTCATGGGACTGAAAATAAGCGGTTATGCCTCAGCACCTTTCAATCCGAAATCAATGAACTTGCCCGACGAGTGTCACCGAAGCTTTGAAGTCCTGCATGCTGCGTGGTAGTAGCCCGTAAACGCGCCCATCTTATTTTCAGTTCAGTGCACTGAACTAACTTATCTATACGATATTACTAACACTGTTCCGCGAGCTGCTTTCATTTTCAGGTCAGCTTTTTCTTGTTCTTCACCGCCCGGGTGATGGCCGGCTCCAGGATGTCCTTCATGGCGTTCATGGATTCGATCAGCATGGCCCGGTCCTCCGCGGTGAAGGAGGGAAAGTCGATGTCGTCGATCTTGCCCGCCGTGGTGCCGATCCCCTCGGCGAGGGCCTCCGCCTTGGTCCGCTTACGCTGTGCCGTAGCGCCCGCATCATCCTTGGCAGCAGCCTTGGCCTGCTTTTCCCGGTATTGTTTGAATTTGGTCAGCATGCTCCGTTCCTGCTTCTTCCGGGCGATCTCGACGAGGACGTTCTTCGGGACGGCGGGGTCCTGGCGGCATTCATCCCGGATCGCCTGGGGGAGCCGGTTGAGCGAGAGGGCCTCCGATATGGTGGCCTT
>JAPLJY010000168.1 GCA_026388345.1 Deltaproteobacteria bacterium | reverse complement strand
CGCGACGATCTTCATGGCCCAGGACCGGACGAACGTGGAGGAGGCCTGGCCCGGCGACATCATCGGGATCCACAACCACGGCACGATCCAGACCGGCGACACGTTCACCGAAGGGGAACCTCTCCAGTTCACCGGGATCCCCAACTTCGCCCCGGAGCACTTCCGGCGGGTCCGAATCAAGAACTCGATCAAGATCAAGCAGCTCCAGAAAGGGCTTGCCCAGCTCTCCGAGGAGGGGGCCGTCCAGGTCTTCCGGCCGCTCTTCGGCAACGACTACATCCTCGGCGCGGTCGGCGTCCTCCAGTTCGACGTGACGATGGCCCGCCTGAAAACCGAATACGGCGTCGAGGCCTCCTACGAGCCGATCGAATATGCCGCGGCCCGCTGGATCGAATGCGGCGACAGGAAGCGTCTCTCCGAATTCGAGAAGAAGTGCCAGGCGAACCTCGCATGGGATGCGGACAATCACCTGACCTACCTCGCCACAAGCGAATGGCGCCTCGGTTTCATCATGGAAGAGTGGCCCGACATCGAATTCCGCAAGACCCGGGAACACAACTGAACATTTTCCGAATAGTGACGTCAAGCGGCCTATGCCCCTGGTTACAGCTGCGGGACCGGGCCGGTTCCCGTGATTCATGGTATGGGGGACGGGAAACAGGTTTCAACGTAGAGCCGATGAGCGCAGAGCAGATCAGGACCGCTCTGGCATAAGCCATTCTCGCTGTTTCCGACGCGATAAGGCCGATGGCCAAGGCCGCGGCGCGGATGCCCATTATGAAGAACGTCCCGTCAAACGGCCCGGCAATCACCGGCGAGGGCACGAACAACGCCAGCCTCTGCGCCTGCCGCCGGAAGCGGGTGGCGGAACGGGGCGTCCCGTGTGCATCGTCAAATGGATCGATTGATGATTCCGGCCTCTTTCAGTTTGTCAATCTCCGCTTGGGAATACCCCAGAACCTCCCGCAAGACATCCTCGGAATGCTGGCCCAGAAGCGGCGCCGGTGCATACACCTGCCCCGGGGTTTCCGAAAGGCGGATCGGGGAATTGGCAATCCGCATCTTACCCACGGCCGGCTGGTCAATCTCCACGAGCATGCCCCGGTAACGGATATGGGAATCCTCGCAGATCTGCTGCAGGTTGTTGATGGGTGAGTAGGGAAGGCTGGCTTCTTCAAAAATTTTCCCCCATTCTGCCGTCGTCTTCGTTTTCATCACAGGGTCCAGGATCGTATTCAGCTCCCTGCGGTTTTTGGTCCTCAGGGGGTTGGTCGTAAACCGGGGATCGTTGCTGAGATTTTCAAGCCCAATGACCTTGCAATACTTCGCAAACAGCTGGTCCGTCCCGATGGCTGCAATAATCCATGAATCTGCCGTCTGATAACCCTGAAAGGGCGTGATGGAGGGATGTATTCCGCCCAACGGCCCGGGGATCTCTCCGTTGATGGTGTAACGGGCCACTGCGTTCTCGAGGGTGGCAAAGAGACCGTCGACCATGGACATATCCAGGTGCTGCCCCCGCCCCGTTTTCCCCCGATAAACAAGGGCCGCAAGGATGCCCACAACGGCTTGCGTTCCGGAAATAATATCGCCGACGGATGAACCGACGCGGCAAGGAGGGCCTCCTTCCGGTCCTGTAATGCTCATAATACCGCTATATGCCTGAGCCACCATGTCGTACGAAGGACGTTGCGCGTATTCGGGCAATGTGTCCTGGCCAAAGCCACTGATGGAACAGTAAATAATCCGGGGATTGATCTTCTGTAGCTCTTCCCAGCCGAATCCCATCTTTCGCATGGTCGTGGGACGGTAATTTTCAACGATCACATCGGAAACCTTGATCAACTGACGCAGAATCTCCTTTGCCTTCTCCTGCTTCAGATCCAGAACCATCCCTTTCTTGTTGCGATTGAGACTGATGAAGTAACCGCTTCGATTCTTATCCGGCTGGCCGGCAAAGGGACCGAACTCTCGCGAATCATCCCCGTGGGGCGGTTCTATATGAATCACTTCCGCCCCCAAGTCCGCCAAGTACATACTCGTTGTCGGCGCCGCTAAAACATGACTGAGGTCAACGACTCGAATGCCTTCTAATGCGCGTGCCATAGTGTCCCTCCCTTTATTTTATGATTAGAATGATCTTGGTTCATATCGATACCGGCTGATAAGATTATTTGCCACTGTAAAATAATGCAGGATGCCGACGTAGACTAAGATGAATGATTGCGAATAATAATTCTGATAACCTTAACTCTGCCTATCCGTCCATCAGGAATGTTTGATGTTTTTACGGATTATCCTTGAAAAGGATAAAGATGATGGATTTAATGTCGTTGGATATTTAAAAAATTGTTTATATTACTTATTATTTACACATAGGGTTGGTTCTGAGGAAAAATAAAAATATGTTGCATGGAAGGTTAAAAACAATATAGTTCATTATCCATTGATGATTGCCGGGTAGGCAACCCGGCCATGAGGCAATGTGTGCACTGTACACCGTGCATGGTTCATTCCGGAACGGTTAAAAAAGAAAAACATACATGAATTCAACGGTATGGTATAAATTTCTCTACGGACTCTATTATCGGGCAGGGTTAAAAACCCGCCTGATTGTTCTGGTATTGGCTATTGCTGTGCCCCTCCTTGTCACCGCGGCCATTTCTATCAGCAGCCGTGCCTTACGCATTGTGGAACAGGATTCCTATGCACAGTTGGTGAATACCAATCATCTGCTCGCCACGTCTGTTTCTCTGTGGTTGGATACTCATAGCAAAGCCTTCCAATACTTTGTCTCCCAGCCGGACATCGTCGGCATGAACGCCGGGCGCCAAAAGCAACTGCTCGAGAAAATGGCTGCTATTTACCCATATATGTACCTGCTCAGCACAACGGACCTTAGCGGGATGAACGTCGCCCGCAGCGATGAGATGCAACTGATAGATTACAGTGATCGATTCTGGTTCCAGCAGGCCAGGATCGGCACCCCGGTGACATTCGAAAGTGTCATCAGCAAGACGATCGACAAGCCAGGCCTGGTTGTTTCAATGCCGATTAAGAATAATACCGGCCGGATCGTCGGCGTAGGGATGTTTGCCATGGATCTGGACAACCTGAGCAAACAGGTCCGGGTTACCCGCTTGGGGAAGACAGGTTTTGCCTATCTTGTAGATAACCGGAACCGGATGATCGCCCACCCCGATCCGACTTTTTCCAGCAAATTGCGCGATTTCAGCACCGATCCTGCGGTGTTGGCGCTACGACAGGGAAAACGGGGGACGATCACGTTCAAAGAGGGGAACGGGCAGACCTGGCTGGCCCACGTCGATGTTCTGGCCAACGGCTGGGGAATCGTCGTGCAGCAAAAAGAAGCGGAAGTGCTCAGCGCAGGGCGGTTTTTTCAGCAAATGGCGCTGATGATCATTGTCGGCGCCGTCATGATCCTGATCGTCTCTTCCTGGTGGGCCGTACGGCAGGCCCTTCATCCGATTGATATCCTCACCCAGGCGGTCACCGGTCTCGCCTCCGGGAAATTCAGTCAATCCGATTTTGAAACAACGTACTTGCACCTGCTTAAAATCCGATCCAGGAACGACGAGATCGGCATGCTGGCAGACAGTTTTTACAAGATGGCCATACAGTTACAGGAAACATTGTCGAGTCTTCAACAGGAATTGTCCGAACATAAGCGGGTCGATGCAGAACTGGAAAGAGAACGGAGCATCCTTTCCACGATTCTCAAAAACGACCCCAGCGGTGTTGTTTTGATTGATCATCACGGCGTCTTCCAGTATGTCAACCCCGAATTTACCAACATCACCGGTTATACCCTCCAGGATATCTCTACGATACAGGAGTGGTACCAAGCGGCCTATCGAGATCCGGAATACCGGCAGAAGGTGATCAAGGCCTGGAAGGACAGAAGGACCTTGCAGGACAGACGCTGGGATGTGGAATTCACTACAACCTGTAAAGATGGACAGACAAAAGATATAGAATTCAGAACGGCCTTTATCAAAGATGGCGAGGTCACGGTATTGAATGACGTGACCGTGCGAAGACGGGCAGAGAAAGCACTCAAGGAAAGTGAAGGAAAATACCGCAATATTTTTGAGAGCGCCGTGGAAGGCATTTTCCAGACCACACCCGAAGGACGATTTATAAATGTCAATCCCGCATTTTCTATCATGCACGGTTACGAATCTCCCCGGGAAATGATAGCGAGCATTAATGACATCAAACATCAGCTCTACGTCAATCCCGAAGATCGCATAAGGTTTATGAACATTCTCGAGAAGAAAGGCGTTATCGAGGCCTTTGAAGTCCAATTATACAAGAAGGATGGAGGAAAGATTTGGGTTTCGCTCAAGGCGCGCGCCGTTCAGGATTCGGAAGGAACCACATTATACTATGAGGGCATGGCTGAAAACATCACGGAACGAAAGCTGGTCGAGGAGGAGGTCAGGCAAAAAAACGAACAGCTTCGGGATTTGAGATGGAAATTGTCGGAATTCGAGGAAAATGAGCGAAGAAAGATCTCGCGAGAGCTTCATGACCTGATCGGACAGAATCTTGCCATCCTCGGTCTAAACCTGAATATGCTGCAAACATTGATCCCTGACAAATCAACGGATTTAATCCAATCTCGTCTCAAGGACTCGCTGGCCCTCGTCAAGCAAACGACAGCCGGCATACGGAACTTAATGGCAGATCTGAGGTCTCCGGTGTTGGACGATTATGGATTGATTGCCGCCATAAGGCTGTATGGGGATCAGTGCGCTGTCCGGGCAGGAATCCGAGTCATTGTTCAGGGCAGCGAACTGACCCTCCGCCTCCCCGGCCACATTGAAAATGCCATGTTCAGGATCGTTCAAGAGGCGTTAACCAATGTGATAAAGCACGCGCAAGCGACGGAAGCGATCGTCAATATCAGGATAGAAAACAGTTGCTTGTACGTCACCGTGACGGATAACGGTATCGGTTACAATCGGGCGGATATCGCAAGAAGGGACAAACACCGAGGATGGGGGCTCAGTACGATGATGGAGCGGGCGCTTTTGGTGGGGGGAATGGGATGCATCACGTCCAACCCGGGCGAGGGAACGTGTATTGCCGTGGAGGTGCCGTTATGAGCATTACTGTTTTTTTGTCGGACGATCATGCCATGTTTCGTGAAGGGATCCGTTTATTGCTGGGAACAAAAACGGACATCAGTGTCGTGGGTGAGGCAGGTAACGGACGCGATACGGTTCGCCAAGTGACCAAACTATGTCCGAATGTGGTGTTGATGGATATAGCCATGCATGGGTTGAACGGCATCGAAGCGACACAGCAGATCAGCTGCGAGTGTCCCTCTGCAAACGTCATCATATTATCCATGTATTCCACAACAGAGCATATTTTCAGGGCTTTTAAGGCAGGAGCACGCGGGTATATCATGAAAGAATCGGCGGGCGCCGATATCATAAAAGCCATTCGGGCGGTCCATGCCGGTAAATACTATGTCTGCGAGGCCGTATCCGAAATGATCGTGGTCGATTATATCAAGGTCCGTGAAATGATAGAAGCCGAAAGCCCATTAGGGCGATTGAGCTCTCGGGAACGAGAGGTTCTGCAACTCCTCGTTGAGGGGAAGTCGAATGCCAAGATTGCAGGCATTCTCTTTTTATCTCAAAAAACCGTTGAGACATACCGCAGCCATCTGATGCAAAAGCTCGGGATCACCGACCTTCCAAGTCTGGTCAAATTCGCCATCCAGCATGGACTGACATCCATCGAATAGCATTATGAAATCAATTATCTCTTGTCTTTTTCAAGGATAATCCGAAAAAACATCAAACATTCCTGATGGACGGATCGACACGGTTCGACTATGGCTTTATTATCAGCGCACTTTATCGCATTCACTCAAATGGCGGGCAGGATCTCGTAGAAAGTCCGAAAAGCAGTATGCCGGCGGTGTTGCGACACCTCTGCCGGATGTGGAAGGCGAATATGTCCAAAACGCACAGTCACCGGAAAAGGAAGGAGGTGCTGGAATTAACTATTTGTAGGGTAGGTGTGACTGGCTGCTTGGAACAAGTATGTACGGCAACGATTCTTGGTTAATTAAGGAGGGGAAATCATGGGCTTACCTGAACTATCTCTCATTGCTTTAGCCGTTGCGGTGGTCGTCGGAATTGTCCGAAACGTAAATGTCGGACCTCTTAGCATAGCCATTGCGCTGGTGATCGGCTACTACATCGGCGGCGTCAAAATCAAGGATTTAATAGCGGGCTATCCTGTAAACGTGTTTCTCATGCTGGCCGGCATCACGTATATGTTTGCCATTGCAAACATCAACGGCACGTTGGCGAAGTTGACGGCTTTCGCCGTGAAAAGCGTCGGGGGCAATGTTGCGCTGCTCCCGATCGTCTTGTTCCTCGTAGCCTTTTTCTTGTCCTCTCTCGGACCCGGAGCCATTGTGATCTGTGCCATGATGGCAGCGCCATGCATGCTGTTGGCCTCAAGAGCGAAAATACCGGCTTTCTTGATGGCGGTCATGGTGGCCAACGGCACGCAGGCCGGCAACATGTCGCCCATCGCCGTCGCAGGGGTCATCGTGAAGGGGCTGGCGCAGAAAATGAATCTGCCTGACTGGAGTTTTATCCTCTGGATGAACAGCCTTGTCTACTTTTTCGTTATCGGAATCTGCGCTTATTTTCTCTTCGGCGGGTTGAAGTTGTGGAAGCGAAGGGGGCCGGAAGATTCGTTCGTTATGGAAAAAGCTGATACAGAGCCTTTTAACCGCCAGCAATACCTGACCTTGGGGGCAATTGCCGTTATGGTCATCGGGGTGATTTTCTTCAAGGTAGACATCGGCTTTTTCGGATTTCTCCTCGGGACGGTCTTGATTCTGTTCAAAGCGGCGGATGAGGAAAAGGTATTCAAGGCCATGCCCTGGGGTGCGATCATGATGGTTACCGGGGTGACGGTACTGATCAGTCTCATGAGCAAGATCGGCGGTATGGCCCTGTTTGCGAGCCTTATGGCGAAACAGTCCACGCCTGGTACCGTTACCTTGGTCGCCGGTTTTTGGTCTGGACTGGTCTCCGCATACGCCAGTACGATTGGCGTCATTTTACCGGCATTTGTGCCGATGGCTCCGGACCTTTTGGCAAAAATCGGAGCCCCAGCCAGTGATCTTTTGGCGCTGCTTTCCAGTATCATCCTCTGCGGACATGTGACCGACGTGAGCCCCCTGTCCACTCTTGGGGCCATTTTTATCGCCAACGCCGCGGAAGACCAGGACAAGAAGAAATTGTTCAGAAACATGCTCATTTGGGGCCTGGCCATGTCACCCGTTGGCGCTGTCGTCTGCTGGTTTTTGTTCACCGTCTTGGGTATACCGTAACGGGCGCTGCCTGCGCAAAAACAGGAGATGAGGTCCGGATCAGGGATGAAACGGAACTCCGGAGGCTCGTTTCCGCCGGGCCATGATTCATCACCTCCGAGGGAAACAGGCCATCTATTTCAGAACATTCGTTCTGTTTGTAAAGATGAATATTTGATCTCGCCCGACCCGCGGCCCACGGCCACCCGGAAAAGGTCTCCTCCCTGGAGGAGACCTTTTCCGGTTTCGTCATAGACCGGCGACACCTTCACCGAGGGGGGGCCTCTCCGGTTCACCGGGATCCCCAACTTCGCCCCGGAGCACTTCCGGCGCGTCCGAATCAAGAATTCGCTCAAGATCAAGCAGCTCCGGAAAAGGCTTGCCCAGCTCTCCGAGGAGGGGGCCGTCCAGGTCTTCCGGCCGCTCTTCGGCAACGACTACATCCTCGGCGCGGTCGGCATCCTCTCTCCGAATTCGAGAAGAAGTACCAGGCGAACCTCGCCTGGGATGCAGACAATCACCTGACCTACCTCGCCACAAGCGAATGGCGCCTCGGTTTCATCATGGAAGAGTGGCCCGACATCGAATTCCGCAAGACCCGGGAACACAACTGAGCAGATCCCGATAAAAGTCCTTTTACACCCTCCCTCCGGAAAACCCTTGGGGACGTTCTCCTGATCCGATTTCACCGGGATGAAATTTGTATTTCTGTGCCGCTTTGCATGACCGAGGTTTCGAAAAAAAACCTTGACATAAAGAGGTGGATGTAATACCGAAAACCAAGTTTAAATAGTGAAACATCGCCGACATCCTTAAAAAGCAAAGACCGTAAGGTCTTCTCCCATTATATATACTTCAACATACGAATGGATCGTTCCAACAATAAGTGGAAGGGGGGTAAACTAAACAACAAAACTTCAGACACATGCCGAATGATCGGCAAACAAAAAGGAGGGATTTATGATGCAGAAGTTTAGTCTGTTGCTGGTTGGCGTCCTTGCATGGGCACTCATGGTTCCCGGCACTGTCCCCGCGGCCGGATTTCCCGAGCGTGACATCACCCTGGTCGTACCCTGGGCGGCAGGGGGAGGGACCGACACGTTGGGCCGCACCCTGGTGAAGAACGGCAAGAAGTACTTCGGGGTGAACATCAATGTCGTGAATCGGGTCGGCGGCACCGCCTCCATCGGGATGAACTCGGTGGCCACTGCGAAGCCCGACGGCTACACGGTGTGCCTCATCACCTTCAATCTCAGCACATATCGTCTCATCGGTCTCAACAATCTGACCTTCCGCGACTTCGACCTCATCGCCCTGCTCAACCGCAGCGTCGCGGGACTCTCCGTAAAGGCCGACTCCAAGATGCAGACGTTGAAGGATTTTGTGGAGTATGCCAAGGCCAATCCGGGCGCTCTGACCGTGGGTAACCCGGGCCCGGGCAGCCCCTGGCAATTGACGGCGGCGGCCTTCGCCAGTCAGTACGGTTTGAAAGTAGCCCCGGTCTCCTTTGACGGTTCCGCACCGAGCCGGACCGCGCTGGTCGGCGGACACATCGGTGCCGTCTCCACCGGGCTGGACGAGGTGCTCCAGTTCTATCAGACAAAACAGATCCGCATCCTGGCGGCCACCGCCCCGGAACGAAACACCTTCTTCCCGGATGTGCCGACCGTTGGCGAGGCGGGATATCCCGTGGATAACATGATTTTCGACTGGCGTGGTCTGGCCACGGCCAAGGGCACGCCTCCCGAGATCCTGAAGGTCCTGCGCGACGGTTTCCGGAAGGCGGTGCAGGATCCGGAGTACATCGCCCTGATGGACAAGATGGCCCTGCCGCGGGCCTACATGGAGTACGACAAGTTCGGGGATTTTCTCGCGGGTATGGAAAAAAGCCTGGAACCCACCCTGGGCCTGGTGGGCCTGCTGAAGAAGTAACCGACACGGAAGAGAACAGGGGCGCCCTGCGGCTACGAAGCCCGGGGCGTCCGTTCCCATCCGGGATTGGAGTCGCCATGCCGAAGATTTCCCTGAAGAAGATTGACATTATCGTTTCGCTCCTCGTCATCCCCGTCTGCCTCTACGTCTTTTACGAGTCCGCGCGATGGCCGGTCATTGACGGTACGGGGAATGCCGCCTGGGTTCCCCGCGGAGACGCCATCTGTCTGCTGGCCGCAGGATTCCTCCTGTTGGTCAAAGCGCTACGGGGCCGATCGCTGACGATCCCGAGCCGGCTCGTGGGGGCGGACCGCACCAGGGTCCTCTGGATCGTGGTACTGACGGGCGCCTACACCGCCGCCGTGGATTACGTGGGTTTTATCACCACGACCATCCCCTACCTGTTCGGTTTCGCATTGGTTTTGGGCGAGCGGCGGTGGTCGCGCCTGGTCCTCTTCGCGGTGGGGGTTCCCATTGCAACCTATACCCTTTTCAGCACAGCCCTCCACGTGCCGCTTCCGCATGGTTGGTTCTATTAGAGGATTGAACGAATATATACTAAGGAGTAACGGATGATCGATCTCAACCTGCTGTTTCAGGGCTTCGGTACGGTCCTGAGCGGATACAACCTCATAGCGCTCGTGCTCGGCTCTTTCTTCGGGATCATCATCGGGGCCATCCCCGGCCTTACCGCCACGATGGGGATCGCGCTCCTCATCCCCTTCACCTTCGGCATGACCCCCATCACCGGGATCACCATGCTCCTCGGGATCTACACGGGGGCCATCTACGGGGGCGGCATCGCCTCGATTCTGATCAATACCCCCGGAACACCGGCGGCGGCGGCAACCTGTTTCGACGGATACGCCATGGCAAAGAAAGGGCTGGCGGGCAAGGCCATCGGCATCGCCACGATCTCCTCGGGCATCGGCGGGACCTTCACGGCGCTGTGCCTGGCCTTCTTCGCACCGATCCTCGCCAACTTCGCGCTGCGTTTCTCCGCCCCCGAGTACTTCGCACTGGCCACGTTCGGCCTGTCCGTGACCATCACCCTGTCCGGCCGCTCGCCGGTGAAGGGGGTCATCTCGGGCCTGATGGGACTGCTCATCGCCATGATCGGCCTCGACCCGATATGCGGATTCCAGCGTTTCACCTTCGGCCTGACCGAGATGTCCGGCGGAATCTCATTCGTGCCGATGCTCATCGGCCTCTTCGCCCTATCCGAGGGTTTCCACCAGGTGGAGGTCATCCTCACGGCGCCCAAGATCAGCGCCAAAATCACAAACATCCTGCCGACGCTCCAGGATCTTAAGGGTTGCATTCCCGCTTACCTTCGGGCCTGCCCCATCGGACTCATCGTCGGCATCACCCCGGCCATCGGCGCGGACACCTCCGCCTTCCTGAGTTACGCCGAAACCAAGCGGGCCTCCAAGCACCCCGAAACCTTCGGCACCGGCGAGCCGGCCGGCGTGGCCGCCGCTCAGTGCGGGGAAAACGCTAGTACCGGGGGGGACGTCCTTCCCATGATCACCCTGGGCATCCCGGGGGACGCGTGCACGGCAGTCTTGATGGGGGCGCTGACCATCCACAACCTGCAGCCGGGGCCGATGCTGTTCCAGAGCCATGCGGATACCGTCCACCAGATCTTTGCCGGCATGATTTCGGCAAACATCGTCTTTGTGATCCTCGGCCTGATCTTTGCCCGTTTCTTTGCAAAGGTGATCAACATCGACCGCAAGTTTCTGGTGCCCCTGATCTTCGTCACCTGTATGGTGGGATCCTACGCCATCAATAACGTGCTTTTCGATCTGATCACCTGCGTGATCTTCGGCTTTATCGGCTACATCATGCTCCGCTTCGATTATCCCGTAGCGCCCATGGTGCTCGCCCAGATCCTGGGCAGCATGATGGAATCGAATTTCCGCCGTGCCCTGTCCATGTCCCAGGGGGACTTCATGATCTTTTTCACACGGCCCATCACCGTCATCATCCTCGCCCTTGCACTCTTCACCACCATTGTGTCTGTGCGACGGCAGAACCAGGCATTGAAACAGGAGGCCGCACAGCTGGCGAAGCTGGGGCTTTAGCAGACGTTTAGGAGCCTGTTGAATAAGGCTCGTTTACAGGCTGTTCAAAAATGGCCAGATGCAAGGCCCCCGAAATCCTGAGCCGTGAGGCGTACTTGATTGTACGTTGAACGGCGCAGGATGAGGGAAACGCAGCAGATGGGCGTTTTTCAACAGCCTGTTAGAGGTCATCCAATATGTATGGATACCAAGGGGAAATATGGGTGATTGATCTTACGCAAAAGAGCGTCTCGATCAAGAAGATCGACGAGACGTTTGCACGAGCGTATATCGGAGGGGTGGGATTCGGAACCCGCTTGCTCGCCGATCGCCTGGCACCACACGTGGACCCCCTCTCGGCGGACAATCTGCTTATCCTCTCCTCCGGTCCGCTTTCCGCGGTCAAATTTATGGGCAGCGCCGGCCTGTCGCTGGTAACCAAATCTCCCCTGACAGGACTGCTCGGCGATTCCGATCTTCGAGGGGCGTTCGGAAGCAACCTGAAGTCTTGCGGATGTGACACCCTCATCATCCAGGGAAAGCCCGACACCCCGGTTTATATCGAATTGTCGGACGGAACCGCAAAGATTAAGGATGCCGCAGATCTCTGGGGAAAAACAACGGCAGAGGTTCAAATCGCCCTTTCCCGGCGGATCGGAAAAGGGACAAGTGTCCTCTCGATCGGGCCCGCGGGAGAACGTCTGGTCAGATATGCCTGCATCTCCGGCGATATGCAATTTTTTGCAGGCCGGTTGGGAATGGGGGCGGTCATGGGGTCGAAGAATCTCAAGGCCATTTCGATGACAAAGGGGGGAAAAGAGACGCCCATCGCGGATCCCGAGGGGATGAAAACGTTGATGCGGAAGGTTTATCGGGAAATTCGAGAGGGCAGGACCTGCGATGCGCTTTCGAAATACGGAACCTGGAACGTAACCGCCCCGGGCAACATCAAAGGGATCCTCCCCACGAAGAACTTCCAAAAAACCACCTTTGAGAAGATCGCCGAGATCGACGGCGAGGCCATGCTCAAGACCGTTTCCGCAGGAAAGAGGAGCTGTCCGGGATGCCCCATCGGATGCCGAAGGGTCGTCAAAGCGGAGGGGCCTTATCAGGTATCCCCCGATTACAGCGGTCCCCAGTTCGAATCCGTTGCCGCACTGGGCCCCACGCTTCTGCTCGGCAATCCGTTCGTCCTCGCCAAGGCGAACGAACTGTGCAACCTCTACGGATTGGACACCATCTCCACGGGCGTTACAATCGCCTATGCAATGGAATGTGTCGAAAAGGGTGTTCTGACCGAAGAGGAGATCGGATTTGATTTGAAGTGGGGGGACCCCGTGGGAATCCTGAAATTGATCCGAATGATCGCCCTGCGGGAGGGGATCGGAGAGACATTGGCCGAGGGAGTAAGAAAGGCCTCCGAAAAGATTGGAAAGGGTTCACAGGCTTGGGCGATGCACGTAAAAGGACTTGAGATCCCGATGCACGATCCCAGGGGCAAGAAAGGGGTGGGACTTTCCTACGCGACCTCGACCAAAGGTGCGGACCATGAATCATCGATGCACGATGAATGCTTCGAGAGAGAAAATGCCCTCGTCGAACTGGGATTCGAGAAACCGCTCGGCAGAAAGGAATTTCAGGGCAAGCCGCTCATGGTCAAAAAGACACAGGACCTCTGGGGGGTTATGGCGGACGTCCTGCCCGTCTGCAAATTCCCCATGGCGCCCCCCAGACCGCTGAAGCCGGACGTGCTCGTTTCCGCTCTGCGTTATGTCACAGGGTGGGATATCTCCCTGGATGAGTTTCTCACCGTCGGTGAGAGAATTTTCAATCTGAGCCGTCTGTTCAATGTAAAAGAGGGCGTCAACAGGACCCAAGATGTCCTCCCGCCCCGTTTTTCGGAGCGGCTGCAAGAGGGGGGCAGCGCCGGCGAGGCCATCACGAAAGAGGATTTGGACAAAATGCTGGATGAGTATTACGATCTTCGCGGCTGGTCGAGGGAAGGGATCCCGAAAGGGGAGCTTCTGACAAGACTCGGCTTGCAGGGAGGATGAAGACTGCTCACGCAAAATTGTTATGGAACGTCATGTCAGCGTTGGCAATCGCTGCCGGAAGGAAACGATCACATCCCGAATCGTATAACCGGTCATGATCACCCCCGAAACGGCTATGGACCCATACCAGAGGAATTTGGGCAATTCAAAGTAGGGGGAACGGTCCGTCGCCATGATCGACAACCAGATGCCCTGGTAGGTAAAGACCAAGAGAAAGGCCAGTGCAAGCAAATTCAGGACGACGCCCAGAACGCGCCCCGCCCCGGTTCCGGCAAGCAGGTTGGGAATAAGATCCACAACAAAATGCTTCCTTTGACGGCACAGGTCCGCCGAGCAAAGAAATATCATCCAGGCGAACATCAATTCCACGATCTCAACCGACAATCCCATGGACACGATCGGAACGATTCTGAAAATGACGGCGGCGGTGATGAGGATCCATAACACCACCATGGCCAAGGAGCTCCCCCAGCGTAGAGTGGTTCCCAATATCCCATCCAATTGTCCGAAGAAATCCTGTTTCATTTCCATCCTCCGTTCATCGTGTGGCGCCCATCAGCAGATTGGGTATGAAGGTCGTAATAATAGGCACATACGTGACCAGAAACAATACAAAGGTCAGGGCCACCATATGCCATCTAAGTTCGTAGGCCAGTTCCATAACGGGGATTTTACCGACGCTCGCCATGGTGTACAAAACCATGCCGACCGGAGGGGTCAGAAGGCCGACCATCGAGTTGAGGGTGACGATCAATCCGAAATGGACGGGATCGATGCCAAGCTGGGTTACAACTGGCATGAAGATGGGGACCGTCAGAAGGATGACGGCGATTCCTTCCATGAAACAGCCGAGAATGAGCAGGATGATATTGATGACCAGCAGGACCACCCAGGGATTGCCGCTCAGGGACAAGAGCCCATGAATGACCGCAGCGGGAACCCTCTGGTGAATCAGGAGCCATCCGAAGATGCCGGCCGCGGCGATGATGAACAGGACACGGACCGAAGCTTCAATTGTGTCCCGCAGGATTTTCGGAAGATCCTTTACCTTGACTTCACCATAGATAAACATGGTCAAAAGCAGGGCATAGACCGCGGCGACGACCGACGCCTCGGTCGGCGTGAAGATTCCGGAGACCATCCCGCCGATGATGATGACCGGCGTCAGGATGGCGGTCGAGGCCCCCCAGGCGCTTTTCAGAAGCTCCATGAGGGTGGCCCTCTTCTCTTTCGGGTAGTTCCTCTTCCTGGCATAGATGTAAACAATGACCATCAGGACGAGGCCCATCAGAAAGCCGGGCAGAAAGCCGCCCAGAAAAAGCCGGCCCACCGACGTGCCGGTGATGCTGCCGTAGATGACCAGAGGGATGCTGGGAGGGATGACCGGCCCGATGGTTGAGGCGGAGGCAATGATCGCGGCGCAGAATTTTCGATCGAAGCCCTTCTTGGTCATTCCCTCCATCCCGACCGTTCCGATGGCCGCCGCCTCGGCGACGGCCGCCCCCGTCATGCCCGCAAAGATCATCGCACTGACCACCACGACATGGCCCAGTCCCCCTTTGAGATGTCCGACCAGGTTATGGGCAAATTGAAACAACCGTT
>JAPLJY010000191.1 GCA_026388345.1 Deltaproteobacteria bacterium | reverse complement strand
CCGTGCGACGGCGGCCTGTGAACCCCGTCAGGTCCGGAAGGAAGCAGCGGCAGCAGTCACCAGCGTGTGCTGCGGGTCAACCCGGCTATCCCTTTTCCCCTCATGCCTCGCAGGAGTATCCGTGGAATACCGCGTTCTCGCCCGAAAATGCAGACCCCAGGTCTTTGAAGAAGTCCTGGGGCAGGAGCATGTGGTCCGAACGCTGCAAAACGCGATTACCCAGGAGCGCGTCGCCCACGCCTTTCTCTTTAGCGGGCCCCGCGGTGTCGGGAAGACCTCGATCGCCCGGATCCTCGCGAAGGCCCTGAATTGCGAAACGGGACCGACGCCGACCCCCTGCAACCGCTGCGTGCATTGCAGCGAGATCACGAATGGAAACGCGATCGACGTCCGCGAGATCGACGGCGCCTCCAACCGGGGGATCGACGAGATCCGGGAACTCCGTGAGAACGTGAAATTTGCCCCCGCCTCCTCGCGCTACAAGATCTACATCATCGACGAGGTCCACATGCTGACGCGGGAGGCGTTCAATGCCCTTCTCAAGACCCTCGAAGAGCCGCCTGCCCACGTGATCTTCGTCTTTGCGACGACGGAGACCCAGAAGGTGCCGGCGACGATCCTCTCCCGCTGCCAGTGCTTTGATTTCCGGCGGATCCCGCTGAAACAGATTTCCGAGAATCTCAAGAAGATCGCGACGGCAGAGAAGATCCGGATCAGCGATAATGGCCTTGCGTGGATCGCCGAGGCGGGGGACGGGAGCCTCCGTGACTCCCAGAGTATTTTCGACCAGGTGATCTCCTATGCGGGTTCCGAGATCGAGGACCAGGCGGTCGAGGAGATTCTCGGCCGATCGGATCGGCGTTTCCTCTTTGTCCTTTCCGAAGCGGTCCTCGCCCGGGACGCCGGCCGCTGTCTTACGATCATCGACGACGCCTACAACGCCGGCCTCGACATGCGCTATTTCTATCAGACGCTCCTTGGCCACTTTCGAAATCTGCTCTTCACCGGGATCGCGGGGGAGAAGGATGCCCTGGTCGATCTTCCGGCGGAAGAAACGATCAAACTCAAGGCCCAGGTGGCGGGGCGACAGACCGAATCCCTCCAGCGCTACCTGGAGATCCTGATGGCCGAAGAGGAGAGCGTCCGCCGGAGCATGAACCCGCGCCTGAATCTGGAGGCGGTTCTCTGCCGGATGGCCTTTCTGGAACCTCTGATCCCGATCGAGGCGGTCCTCGCCCGGATGGAGGGGCTGGAGAGACGTCTCGGGGGCGGGACGACGCCGGGGGGCGGTGGCTTCGGCGCAGTCCATCCGCCGGAAAAAGTGAGCGGTGGAGGTCCCGGGCCGGCGGCGAGCCGGGCGGGCGCCGCCGCAATGGAGGCAGGATCGGAAAATGGGGGGAGCGCTGCGGCGGTCGGGACGCCGGCGGGTCGCAACGCTCACGGAGGTGGCGAGGCGCTGCGGACGGGACGTTGGAATGCGGCTTCGCCGGATTCGGAGGAGACGGCTGTTACAACCCCGGCAGCGGAGGAGCGCGCGCCCTACGGGACCGGTACGGAGACGGATCAGGGGAATGATCATCCTCAAGCCATCCATGGCGTGCAAACGCGCGGCGGGATTCCTCCGGCGGGGGAATGGCAGGGCTTCAAGGGATTTGTAAAGCGTCAGGATCCGGCCCTCTGCGCCAAGCTTGAATCCGGAAAGTGCCTCTGCTGCGAAGAGGGTCTTCTCCGGATCGGTTTTGAAAAAGGGTATCTATTTCTCGATGACGTGCTCAGGCGGCAAACGGATCTTGCCGAATACGGCCGGCAATTTTTCCGGCGGGAGACGGCCCTGGAGATCGAGGCGCTTGCTCCCGAGGTGGCCGGCGTGACAAACAGCCGCAGCGGAAATGGAAATGGAAACGGAAACGGCCGGGCGGCGAAGAACCTCCGCATCCAGGAGATCCGGCGGGAGGCGCTTTCCCACCCGCTTGTCCGGAAGATCCTGGATGTCTTTCCCGGTGCGGAGGTGCGGGACGTGAAGGTGATCGAGGCGACCGCGCCGGCGGCCGCCGTGACGCGCCAGCCTGTTCCGCAACCGGAAGAGGAGGATGTGTCTATTGACCCGTCCCCGCCGGAAGATTGAAAACAAGGAGGTAGCATCGGTGCAGAATTTCGGAAACATCATGAAACAGGCGAAGCAGATGCAGGAGAGGATGGTAAAGCTTCAGGAGGAGCTTGCGGTGAAGACCGTCGAAGCGACCGCGGGCGGCGGGATGGTTTCCGTCACCGTCAACGGCAAGTTCGAACTCCTCTCCTTGAAGATCGAAAAGGAGGTCGTCAATCCGGATGACGTTGAGATGCTCCAGGATCTGATCATGGCGGCGGTGAACGAGGGGATCCGCAAGGCCCAGGAGATGGCCGCCGCAGAGATGGGTAAGATCACCGGGGGGATGCAGATCCCCGGCCTGACGTAGGGGGCGCTATGTCCGGTTACGCTCTGCCCATCCAGCGCCTGATCAAAGAGTTCTCAAAGTTTCCCGGTATCGGGGAGAAGACGGCGGCGCGTCTGGCGAACCACATCCTCCATGTCTCTATGGAGGATGCGCGGCGGTTTTCCGAGAGCATCCTCGACGTGAAGGATAAGATCCGCCTCTGCTCCGTCTGCTTCAACCTCGCTGAGGGGGAGCTCTGCAACGTCTGCGCCGACCAGGCGCGGGACCGGGGGCTCATCTGCGTTGTCGAGGAGCCCGATTCACTCATTGCCCTGGGGCGACCAACCCGAGCGTGCCCGGGGAAACGACGGCCCTCCTGATCTCGAAGCTCCTGAAGGAACGAAACGTGAAGGTCACGCGGATCGCCCTCGGCGTTCCCGTTGGCGGGGATCTCAAGTACACGGACCGGATGACGCTTGCCAAATGCCTCGAATTCCGTCGCGGCGTGTGAAGAGAGTATGGGGTCAAAATTCAAGACCCAAGACCTGACCCCGGAATGTGCCGATTAAGCACAGGTGTGCATGCTTAGCACGTAGCGCGCCTTGTTCCCGCCGACGCCGCTTCCAGTCGTCACCTCTTCCCTTCCGTGCGCGGAGCGAACTCTTTCCCGCCATTGCGTTTTGCATGCCGACGGGGCACGACTCTGCCGGAAGAATAGACAGCAATATATAACTTTATGTTTTATATCATATTATTCTTCAGGGAAGGTTTGTTTCATACGGATTCAAGGTTGTCCTAAATCTGGCATTTATATTGCTTTAAAAATAAACGGTTTGCGGCGCCGTTGAGGGTCTCTCGGGCGCTTTTCTTCAAATAGTATTTGACAGCAAATGTCGAATAAGATAGAAAGTACACCGTTTTCAAAAAAGCCAATCACTACGGGAGATTTGACGAATGTTAGAAATCAGATGGCATGGAAGAGGCGGTCAGGGAGCGGTCACATCGGTGGAACTGCTTGCGTTGTCCGCCATCGAAGAGGGGAAGTATGCGCAGGGGTTCCCGAGCTTCGGACCGGAGAGGCGCGGGGCGCCGGTCACGGCGTTCAACCGGGTCGACGACAAGCAGATCAAGATCCGCTCGGGCATCTATCATCCGGACCTGGTCGTCGTTCTCGATGAGAGTCTCGTGGGCCTGGTCGATGTAGCCGAGGGGTTGAAACCGACGGGGATTCTGTTGGTCAACACGACAAAAAGCCTGACTGAACTCAAGAAGCACATCCGTTTCGAGGGCAAGATCGCGACCTGCGACGCCACGGGGATCGCCTGGAAGGAGCTGGGCGTGCCCATTACGAACACGACCATGCTGGGCGCCCTAGTCAAGCTGACGGGCGCCGTGAAGCTCGAATCCCTGGATAGTCCCATCAAGGAAAGATTCGGCCGGATCGCGCCAAAGAACCAGGCAGCCGCGAAGCGGGCTTTCGAAGAGGTCAAGATCATCAACTAAGGATCAAAATAACTCTTGAGGTATCACGATGACTGAGAAAAAGTGGCCAGAAACCTGGCAAGAGGTCAATCCCGGATGTATGGTTTTCCGGCCGGGAAGCGCCGCGGAATATCACACCGGCAGTTGGCGGGCGAAACGCCCGATTTGGGAAAATGAAAAATGCATCAAGTGCGGTGTCTGTTATATATACTGCCCGGAGGGCTGCGTGACCGAGAATGCGGATGGATTTTTTGAGGCGAACCTGGATTACTGCAAGGGCTGCGGAATCTGCGCCCATGAGTGCTGGCCGGCCGCCATCAAAATGGTCAATGAGGAGGATTAGAGGATGGGCAAGAGAGTAGGAATGGAAATAGCGATTGCGTCCGCGGAGGCGGCCGCACTCTGCAGATTTGACGTAGCGGCCGTGTATCCCATTACGCCTCAGTCCCATGTGGCCGAGCACCTGTCCGACATCGTCGCTGACGGGCGCGTGGACGCCTCCTTCATTACCGTGGAATCCGAGCATTCCGCGCTGAGCGCTGCCATGGGTTCTGAGGCGACGGGCGCCCGCACCGTGACGGCGACGAGTTCCCAGGGGCTCCTCTACATGAGCGAGGTCCTGCCGATCACCTCGGCCATGCGGCTCCCGATCGTGATGATCATTGCCAACCGCGCCGTATCGGGTCCGATCAATATCTGGAACGACCACAGCGACATCATGCCGATGCGCGATACGGGATGGATCTCGTTCTTTGCGGCGAACGGCCAGGAGGTGGTCGACATGGTCATCCAGGCGTTCAAGGTGGGCGAGGACCGGCGGGTGATGCTGCCCGTGAACGTGAACATGGACGGTTTCCAGTTGACCCACGTGGTCGAGCCGATCATCATGCCCGATCAGGAGGAGGTGGACCGTTTCCTTCCCGCGTACATCCCTTACGCCGCGCTGCATCCCGACAATATCGTCTCGATGGGGACCCTCGGCATGCCGGAGATCTACGCAGAGGCTCAGAAGTCCAAGGACGTGGCGCTTGTCAACTCCATCAAGGTCGTCAAAGAGGTATGGAAGGAGTGGGAGGCGCAGTTCGGCCGG
The DNA here is from genome assembly GCA_026388345.1 of Deltaproteobacteria bacterium. The sequence continues at coordinate 4,412 of JAPLJY010000191.1, read as the reverse complement.
AAGTATGAACCGATCCAGTCCTACCGGACCGAGGACGCCGACGTCGCCCTCATGACGATGGGTTCGATGGGCGAAACGGCGGAGATTGCCATCGACGAGCTGCGCAAGCAGGGCGTGAAGGCCGGCCTCCTGAAGATCAAGCTCTGGCGGCCCTTCCCTTTCGACGATCTGAAAAAGGCCGTCAAAGGAATCCGGGTCCTCGCCGTGACGGACCGTGCCATCTCCTTCGGCGGCCCCGGCGGCCCCGTCTTCTCGGAGATCCGCTCCGCCCTCTACGATGTGCCGAAGCGCCCGAAGATCGTCAATTACATCATCGGTCTCGGCGGCCGGGACGTCCAGGTTGAGAATTTCATGGATATGGTCCGGCGGGCGGCCAAGGGCAAACTTTCAGAACCATACGAAATTTATGGAGTGAGGGGATAATGAATACGGCAACGAAAAACCCTAAGAGCATCATCGAAAACTTTGACTTGTATGCCCCGAAGCTGGTCAGCAAGGAGGAGTTCTTCGTCGGCGGACACCGCGCCTGTCAGGGATGCGGCGAGTCGCTGGCGATTCGCTTAATGTGCAAGGCGCTGGGCAAAGACACGGTCATCACCAATGCAACCGGCTGTATGGAGGTTATCTCCAGTCTCTATCCCACAACGGCCTGGAAACTTCCCTGGATCCACGTCGCGTTTCCGAATTCTGCGGCGGTCGGATCGGGGGTTGAAGCCGGCCTGAGAGCGCTCCGGAGCAAGGGAAAGATCGCCGATCGGCGTGTGAAGTCGGTTGCGATCGGCGGCGACGGCGGAACGATGGACATCGGCTTCCAGGCCCTGTCGGGGGCGATGGAGCGCTGCCATGATATGCTCTACGTCTGCTTCGACAACGAGGCGTACATGAACACGGGCATCCAGCGCTCCAGCGGCACCCCGTTTCTGGCCTCGACGACGACGGCCCCCGCCGGCAAGAAGATTCCCGGGAACCAGGTCTGGAAGAAGAACCTGCCGGAGATCATGGTCGCCCACAACGTGGCCTATGTCGCCACGGCCACCCCGAGCTATCCGATCGATTTCATGAACAAGGTGAAGAAGGCGCGCAGTATAAAAGGGCCCTCCTACATCCATTGCTTTGTGAGCTGTCCGACCGGCTGGCGGTCCACCTCGGAAACCTGCATCAAGTTGGGTCGCCTCGCCCTCGAGACGGGGCTCTTTCCGCTCTACGAAGTGGAAGACGGCAAATATCGCCTTACCGTGGAGATTCCCGAGAAGCGGCGCCCCATACAGGATTACCTCAAGGGGCAGGGGCGCTTCCGCCATCTCACGCCCGACCAGATCCAGGTCATCCAGGAGAGGGTCGACATCGAGTGGGAGACCCTGATGATCAAGGTGAAAAATTCCAAATCCAAGGAAGAACTGAGGGTAAAGCGGGGGAAGTGACCGTTGAGATTACCATCTTAAGACGAGGTTAAAGAGAATGGAAGAGAAGGTTAAGGAAATCATTCAGCGATACAGCGGGGACAAGAGTTATCTGGTCCCCATCCTTCAGGATGTCCAGAAGGAGTTCAACTATCTGCCCAAGGACGCCCTGTGTGCGGTCAGTACCCATTTGAGTGTGCCGGTCAGCCGCGTCTACGAGGTGGTGACGTTTTACAAGGCCTTCAGCCTGAAACCCAAGGGACGTCACCAGCTGAGCCTCTGCATGGGGACGGCCTGTCACGTCCGGGGCGCCGAGCTGATCGCCCGCAACGTCGAGGATATCCTGGGCATCAAGGAAGGCGACACGACGCCCGACCTCGAGTTTTCCTTCGAGACGGTGGGGTGTCTTGGGGCCTGCGCCCTGGGGCCCGTTATCGTGGTGAACGGTGAGTATCACGGACACATGAATATCGCCAAATCGACAAAGCTCCTCAAGAATTTAGGGAAGAAGGTAGCGACTGATGACCAAGATTAAATCCTTCAATGAATTAAAAAGCGTACAGGAGAGGCTCAAGGCTGCCCGCGACCCGAAGAAGCCCTGCATCACGATCTGCGTCGGGACCGGCTGCCTGGCCTACGGAACCCAGAAACTGGTGGACAGCTTCCGCGAGGAACTGGCCGAGCGGAATCTCGCCGACAAGATCGACTTCAGGACCACCGGCTGCCACGGCTTCTGCGAGAGGGGCCCGATGGTGGTCATTGCCCCGGAGAAGATCTTCTACCAACGCGTCGGGCTGACCGATGCCGGTGAGATCATCGACAAGACCGTCCTGAAGGGCGAGATCATCGACCGGCTGCTCTACGTCGATCCCGCCACGGGCCAGAAGGTGGTTCACGAGGATGACGTCCCCTTCTACAAGAAACAGACCCGCCTCGTCTTCGGGCAGAACAGCAAGGTCGATCCGGAGAAACTTGAGGACTACCTGGCCATCGGCGGCTACAGTGCCCTGGGGAAGGCCCTCACGGGCATGAAGCCGGAGGCGATCATCCAGGAGGTGATCAAGGCGAATCTGAGGGGCCGTGGGGGGGGAGGATTCCCCGCCGGCTGGAAGTGGGACGAGACCCGCAAGGCCGAGGGTGATCCCAAATACGTCATCTGCAATGCCGACGAAGGTGACCCCGGCGCCTACATGGACCGGAGCCTCCTGGAGGGGAATCCCCACCTGGTCCTTGAGGGGATGATCATCGGCGCCTATGCGATCGGCTCCAGCCAAGGCTACATCTATGCCCGGAACGAATACCCGCTCGCGATAAAGAACATTACCCTGGCGATCAAGCAGGCGCGTGAAGCCGGGCTCCTCGGGGAGAACATCCTGGGGTCGGGCTTCTCCTTCGACGTGAAGATCAACCGCGGCGGCGGCGCCTTTGTCTGCGGCGAATCCTCGGCCCTCTTCGCCTCCCTGGAAGGCCGGGCCGGCGAGCCCCGCGCGAAGTACATCCATGCGACCCACAAGGGCCTCTACGACAAGCCGACGAATCTCAACAACGTCGAGACCTGGGCGAACGTCCCGTTCATCATCGAGAAAGGCGCCGACTGGTACGCCAGTATCGGAACAGCGGGGAGCAAGGGGACGAAGATCTTCTCCCTGGTCGGCAAGATCAACAACACCGGCCTCGTCGAGGTCCCGATGGGAACGCCGCTCCGGGAAATCGTCTTTGATATCGGCGGCGGGATTCCCGGTGGAAAGAAGTTCAAGGCGATCCAGACCGGCGGTCCCTCGGGCGGTTGCATTCCCGAGAAGTACCTCGATCTGCGCGTCGATTTTGACGAACTGACGAAGATCGGCTCGATGATGGGCTCCGGCGGCATGATCGTCATGGACGAAGACAACTGCATGGTGAATGTGGCCAAGTACTTCACCAACTTTCTGGTCTCGGAATCCTGCGGCAAGTGCGTTCCCTGCCGGGAAGGCATCCGGCGCATGCGGGACATCCTGGTCGACATCACCGAGGGAAGGGGCCGGGAAGGGGATGTGGAACTTCTGGAGAAGATGTCCACGGCCATCATCGACGGCGCCCTGTGTGCCTTGGGCAGCAGCGCCCCGAACCCCGTCCTCAGCACGATCCGTTATTTCCGTGACGAGTACGTGGCCCACATCAAGGAAAAGCGCTGTCCCGCCGGCGTCTGCAGGGATCTGATCACCTACAGCGTCGATGCGGAAAAGTGCACGGGCTGCACCGTCTGCAGCAAGGTCTGTCCCACGGGGGCGGCCAGCGGCGAGCGGAAGCAGGTCCACAAGATCGATGTGGTCAAGTGCACCAAGTGCGGCGCCTGCAGGGAGAGCTGTAAATTTGACGCAATCATCGTGAGGTAAAGGTAGATAAAATGGTAAATCTGACGATAGACAATAAGAAGATCGAAGCGGAGGCTGGGCAGACCATTCTGGAAGTCGCCCGGGAGAACGGCATTGTCATTCCGACCCTGTGCGCCCACGAGTCCCTGGACGCGACCGGGTCCTGCCGTCTCTGTGTCGTCGAGGCCAAGCAGGGGAAGAGGACGCGCATCGTCACATCCTGCCTTTACCCCGTCGCTGAGGGGCTGGTCGTGGATACGAAGAGCGAGCGGGTGATGAACGTCCGCCGCCTGGTCCTCCAGCTTCTTCTGGCCCGCTGCCCCGAGTCGGAGCAGCTCAAGGAGATGGCGGCCGAGATGGGCGTAGCCACCGAGCCCCGCTTCACACCGGACAAGGACAATGTGAAGTGTATCCTCTGCCGGATGTGCGTGCGGACCTGCGAGAAGATCGTCGGGGTCAGCGCCATCGGCTTCTCCTATCGGGGGACGGAAAAGAATGTCTGTACGCCCTTCAAAGAGGACTCGCAGACCTGTATCGGCTGCGGCGCCTGCGCCTATGTCTGTCCTACGGGCCACATCGAGATGGAGACCACCGGCGACACCCGGACGATCTGGGGCCGGACCTTCAAGATGAAGACCTGCAAGGTCTGCGGGCGGTA
>JAPLJY010000038.1 GCA_026388345.1 Deltaproteobacteria bacterium | reverse complement strand
CCCGAAAACCTCTTCGGCTTTCCCAAGCAGAAGGTCGGCCCGGCGGATCTTTTCCTCCTTGTAATCCGCGCCGCGCCGGCCCGTCGTCGTATCCTCCCACCGGCGCCACTCGGAAAAAAGACTTTTGGTAATCATCATCAGGAGGCTTTTCCCCTCCGCGCCGGCGTGGAGTTGATGAAACACGCCGTCGGAAATCCATCCCTCCCGGTCCGTACGCAACCGGTAGATATTGTGTGGCAGGGCGGGGTGGGTCCGGGCGTCCAAGGCGATGCTCGCCGCAAACAGGCCTTCCGTCTCGGCGAGGTCCCGGATCCTCCGCGCCTGACGGGGTTTGACGGCTCCCTCCGGCAGCATCGCCAGAACCGCCTTGGGATGAATGGCGGCCACGACCCGGGTTCCCCGGAGCACCCTTCCGGAGGCGAGCCTCACCCCGGCAACCTCCTGACCGTCGGTCAGGATCGCCGCCGCCGGATCGTTGCAGATGAGGCTGCCGCCAAGCCCCGCAAATCGTGAGACGAACGCCTCCGCCAGATCCGACCCTCGTCCCCGCAAACGCCAGGCGGACAGAAGGTATGAGGCCAGCGCCAGATGGTGGTAGATCACGGGGCAATCATGCTCCGAAAGCCCCATCCAGCCCGAAGCGACGGAAAGAACGCTCCGCAGCCGGGTGGAACAGTTCAACTTCGCCAGGTAAATCGCGAGCGGCGAAAAAAGATCCGCATCGAGAAAGGGGATCGTCGTCGAAGATAAGAACGCCAGGGAATTCTGCAGATCGGCCATGGCACGGATATTTCCGACGATCGCCGCGATCGGCCGGCGATCGTCCGGAAACGCCGTTTCCAGCGCCTCGGCGAATGCATCGATCCCTTCCGGCAGATCGAACGTAAAATCATCGAAAAGGTAGCGGTCGATGGGGCCGCTCCGCCCCATCCGCTCCGCCGCCACCGTTTCCGTGACGCCCAGATAATCGAACATCCTCCGGAGAGGCTGCCCCTCCCCGAAAGCGCCGAAATAATGAACCCCGACGGGACAGTCGACGCCGTCCCGGGCATAACTGCGCATCAGGCCGCCCGGCAGGGGGTTCTTCTCGATGACGGCCACGCGCTGGTGCAGCCGGGAAAGGATGATCCCGGTTGAAAGCCCCCCGATTCCGGAACCGATGATCATCGCATCGAAAGGTTTCTCTGTTTCCATCAACCGCCGCCTGCCTGGTACAGCAATACCGGTTTGACCGGCAAGGTGAAGCTTGGAGATCCGGAATCAGGTTTCCGTTATTTCAAACGGTTTTTCCCGACGAATCCGGCCAGGGCGCGGACGGAGGCAAAGGCCTCCACCCCCATGTCCTTGCTTTCGATCTTCACGCCGTAATCCTTCTCCAACATGAGGACCAGTTCCAGCACGTCTATGGAATCGATCCCCAGTTCCCCTCCGACGAGCCGATCTTCGTCGCCGATATCTTCCGGAGTGACGTCCAGCAGGGACAGGGTATCGATGATCTTGATTTTCAGTTCCGCGATGAGCGCTTCCATTTATTACCTCTTCAAAATGATGATGTTCTTGGGCCGGCTTACAAGCCCAGATGCCGGGCAATGATCCCCCGCATGATCTCGTTCGTCCCTCCCAGAATGCGGGTTACACGGATGTCGCGCCACGCCCGGGCAATGGGGTATTCCTCGCAATATCCATAGCCGCCGAACAATTGCAGGCAGCGATCGGCCACCCGGAAGGCCATCTCCGTCGTCCAGTACTTGGCCATGGAAACCTCGGTCACGATATCGCCGCCCTGCAGATGATCGCAGACGAGCCTGTCGATGAAGGTCCGCCCCAGTTTGATCTCCGTGGCCATCTCGACGAGTTCGAACTGGACATGCTGAAACCGGCTCAGGCTTTTCCCGAAGGCCATCCGCTGCCGGCAGTAGGCGAGGGTCATCTCGAAGACCATCTCCGCCGCCGCGACGGCGCTGATGGCGAGCACCAGCCGCTCCGGCTGCAGGTTCCGCATGAGCTTTTTGAAACCGGTCCCCTTCTCGCCCAAGCGGCTGGCCCTGGGAATCCGGCAATCCGTGAAGAACAGCTCCGCCGTGTCCTGGCTGCGCCAGCCGACTTTGCGGAGACGCTTCCCTTTGACAAACCCCGGTGTGTCCGCCTCCACGAGATACAGATCGATCGCCGCATGGGGATCGTCCACCGCCGGGTCACGGGCGGCCACAACGAAGAGGTCGCCGTTGATCGCGTTGCTGATGAACGTCTTCTGGCCGTTCAGGATGAAGGCATTCCCCTCTTCCGTCGCCGTCGTCCGGATGGCGCTTAGGTCGCTGCCCGCCTGGGGTTCGGACATGGCGATCGCCGTGATGCAATCCCCGGAAACGCAACGGGGAAGGTAGCGTCGTTTCTGTTCCTCCGTGGCAAAGGCGGTGATGTAGGGGACGACGACGTTGCCGTGCAACCGGGCGGAGAGCCCGCAGTGGTTGGTGCGCGTCATCTCCTCCACCACAATGACCGTATAGAGAAAGTCCGCTCCAGCACCCCCGTAGGCCTCCGGAACATCCGGGCACAGGAATCCGTGCTGCCCCATCTTCTTCCACGCGCTGCGGGGCACGATCCCGGCCTCTTCCCACTCCTCTACGAAGGGAACGATCTCTTTGGCCAGAAACGCCCGCAGGGTCTGCCGGAAGATGCGATGCTCCTCTTGATAGGGGATCAGTTCCATGGCGTCGGTCGTCTCTTTTGGTAACACCTTTCAGGTATTCTCTTCCGGGCGAAAGGCCTGGATGCTGACAACGGCCACCACCTCCATCCCCAGGCGCACCGTGCCTTCGAAGACAGCATAGCTTTCCAGGGCGTAATCCTTCCGAACTTCGGTGAGCAGCGTGGCGGGCAGGGGAATGCGCGGCAGACGGAAATCGGCCGTCTTGATTCCCACCAGCCAGCCCTTGGCCCCACCCCGTCCGGATTGCTGTCGTTTCCACCCCTCCAGGAGGGCCGCCGTCTGGGCGACGAGTTCGATCGTCACCAGCACATCGACCGACCCATCGCGGTAGAGCGGCCATTCCTCCGTTACCGCGGACGAGGTCACGGCCCTGTCGTCGTCGACGGCCAGCACCTCGCCGATCAGCCGCATCCGGTCCCGGTGGGGAATCAGCGCCTCAATGTCCATATCCATCCCTTCCCTGCGGCCCTCATAACAGAAATCCCGCGCCGCGGCAAGGATGTGTTGGGGATATCAGTTCCCCTTGACACACAAGTCCGCTCTTCTTATACTCCACCCGCATAGAAGCAATGTCTTATCAATTTAGTAAAGGGAGCTGGTAGTGAAGATGAGGTTCACTCCAACTCAGACCAGCCAGTGGTTTTGATAGTTAATAAACTTGAAAGGATGAATGCATGTACGAAGATGGTGGCTTTTTAAAATGGTTGGAAATTTTCAGGGATATTGTTCCCAACAAGACCCTTCCTCCTGGAATGTCTCGACGGTGTGTGACTCTTGGTGATGTCATGCTTGCACTACACGAAGCATTTCCAAATCTTGAGACTGAGGATCATACTCATGAAAGTGCACAGATCGCGTGTATAATCAAGGGAAAGATGGCAGTCTCGATTGATGGACAGAAACAATGCATGGGACCTGGTGAATTTGCCTATATTCCTGCAGGGGTACCTCACCATGTGCAGACTTTTGATGAGTATGCGCTGGTACTGGACATTTTTAGTCCTCCCAGATCTGATATTCAGGAAAGGGTAGCTGAAATCACGGAGTCTCAGAAAAAGTGAAAGCGAATGAACTACCCCGCAGCAAGCTGCGGGGTAGTTCATTGTCAAGCTTTATTGTGACGGTGTGGTCATTATTTCCTTGACACACAAGTCCGTACTTCTTATACTCCACCCGCACAGAAGCAATGTATTATCAATCATTTCGGAGAAGCAATGAACATTGAAAAAGTAGCAGTGATCGGTACGGGAATGATGGGACCCGGCATTGCGGCAGTCGTCGCGTTGGCCGGGTTTGACGTGACGCTGATCGGCGAGCGGCCGGACTGGGCAGAGGACGGCGTGAAGAAGGCGCATGCCGTGATGGGTCAGTTGCTCAATAATGATCTCACCACGGCGTCCGCCGTCGCTTGCGCCAAACTCTCAGTGCGCGGTACCACCGATTTGCACGCGGCAGTGCAAGGCGTTCAACTCGTCATCGAAGCCATCTCTGAAAACCTGGAACTCAAACAGCAGATGTTTCAGCGCCTGGATCGCCTGACGCCGCCGGAAGTGATATTGGCGACGAACACCTCCGGCTTGAGCGTCACGAAGATTGCCGAATTCGCAACGCATCGCGAACGGATTGCGACGACACATTTCTGGATGCCGGCACATCTCGTTCCGCTCGTCGAAGTGGTCATGAGTCCGGACACATCGGAGCAGACCGCGCAAACCTTGCTGGAGTTCTTGCGACGCTGCGGCAAAAAGCCGGCGCTCGTTCGCAAGGATTTGCCGGGGCAACTTGCCAATCGCATCTTGCAGGGGATGATCCGCGAGGCAACGAACCTCGTACAAGAAGGTGTTGCAACGCCTGAAGACGTCGACAACGCGATTAAAAATGGTTTGGGCATTCGCCTGCCGGTGTGGGGCGTGATCGAGCACATTGACGCGGTCGGCCTGGATTTGTGCCTGAACGTTCAAAACAGTGTGCTGCCTGCGCTGAACAACGAACCGCATGCCGTGCAAATTTTCGCCGACAAGGTGAAGCAGGGCGATCTGGGCGTCAAGACCGGTAAAGGGTTTTACGATTGGAACACGAAGAGCATTGACGATCTCAAACAACTGCGCGACGATTTTATCATCCAAACGTTGCACTTTCGCGCCAAGCACCGATCGGGGTAGACAGCCTCAGCGCTTTGGGAAACTCAAAATGGCGCGCAGAAGCAATGTCTTATTCATCAATGATCAATCCAATGTGATAGGGGGCGACCGATGGCAGGCATCCGTCTGGTAAACTTGATCAAAAGATACGGAAAGGTTGAGGCTGTCAAGAATGTCAGCCTGGAAGTGAGGGATGGAGAGTTTACGGTCCTCGTCGGGCCTTCCGGCTGTGGAAAGTCTACTACCCTGAGGATGATCGCCGGTCTCGAAGACATTTCCGCAGGGGAAATCTATATCGGTGATAAGCTCGTCAACGATCTGGCTCCAAAGAACAGGGATATTGCCATGGTGTTTCAGGAGTATGCGCTTTATCCCCATATGACTGTCTACGACAATATGGCCTTTAGTCTCCGGATGAGGGGATTTTCAAAAGGCGAGATCGAGCAGAGAGTTCGAGAAGCTGCCGATATATTGGGCCTGGATGAACTCCTCCAGAGAAAACCCCGGGAACTTTCGGGCGGCCAGAGGCAGAGGGTCGCCCTGGGAAGGGCGATTGTCAGAAAGCCGGTGGTGTTTCTCTTCGATGAACCCCTCAGCAATCTGGACGCCAAGCTCCGCGTCCACATGCGTGCGGAACTGATCAAACTCTATAACCGGCTGAAGACGACCATCGTTTACGTCACCCATGATCAGGTGGAAGCCATGACCATGGGCACGAAGATCGTGATCATGAAAGACGGGGAGATCCATCAGGTCGGAAATCCCATGGAGGTTTACAGACGGCCGGTGAATCAATTTGTGGCCAGTTTTATCGGAAGTCCGTCCATGAATTTTTTTGATTCCACGATCCTGTCCAACGGTGACGGAGTTATCATCGATGCCGGATGTTTTCGAGTCCAAGTTCCTGTCGCCAAACGATCTGCTTATCAGCCGTATGTGGGGCAGGCTGTCATCTTTGGAATACGTCCCACCGATATATCCGGATCCGAGGTGGGGAAAGACGAAGAGGATTTTGCCCCGATTGACGGTCATGTGGAGGTGGTCGAGCCACTCGGTTCGGAAATTCTACTCGTTGTAAAATGTTGCGAAAGCAGTTTCCTGGCCATGGTGGATGGCGAGCTCGATGTCAAAATCGGGCAGACGATCCGCCTGAATTTCAATATGGCGAAAATGCACGTCTTCGAGTCCGCCGAGCCTCATCGAAGATTGGGCATCTAATGGGGCGGTTTCCCCAAACCTACCGTAGGAGGAGAAACTTGGTTCATCCGATTCATGCCTACTTTTAAGTTGATAATCGTTGGATAGAGCCTGTTGAATTGAGTCCTGACAGACTTACAAACAAACGGCAAGTAATAATTAAAGCTATCGAAGATTATCGATAGAAATGATGAACGTTCGACATGAACCGTAGACCCCGGCTCGCTGGAGTGGTTACCTCTTATCGAACGGAGGACGGACTCGCTTCAGTCGGTTTCCGAACCAGACAAGCTTTGCTGGGTATTCCGATCCGACATAGTCAATCAGGTCCGGCCAAGCTGGATCGGGTCGTCTAACCCATGGCGTTTCATAATCTTTCTTCCACCAGTGATTTAGTACGGTTACAGAGCGTGATGGCGGATTTTTTCTCTTCTTCGAGTTCATTGGGAGCTTCATGAAGTACGCATGTAACCATTCTGCGTAGTCCATCGAAGCTGCCGTGAATTTTGTCTTCTTTCCTGCCGGCTCAGCCGTCACCGCTTCCCCGAGCCAGATCTTCTGGTCTCTAGTAATGTCAGGAAGTTTGCGGTTATTAGCTAAACGAACTGATAGTTGAGTACTTAGGCCGACATACTGCGCTATGGCCTGTCGCTGGTAGTGACCTTTGCCAAACGCCATGTACAGACCCCGCGAGAACCCATCGTTGCGCGCCACCTTGAGTGCCTCCTCATTGGTGTACGGGCCGTACCAGTCGATCACGATTGCGATGTGCTTCATGTTGTGTCTCCGACAGTGTGTTTGAAGGCTAACACACGGCTCACCTGGAGTCGGTTTTCGGCGATGAGGTGTAGCCGATGGGAAGTGTATATAAAGGTCTTCATCTCAGCCTACAGCACGTGCAGAACCTGGATACCGATCGTTCCGTCGTTTACAGAAAGCACCGCATCACAGGCCTTCCCCGGCAGGCTGAAGACGAGTTCCTCCAGGCTGATCGTTCCGGCCCGCATCTGCGCCAGCAGGTCTACGGGGTCATGGTTGAAGGCCACGCGGCGGGAAGGCGGATCCTGGCGGTCCGACTCCATCGGCCGGGCATCCATCAGCTCCGCGGAATAGCCGAAGTAGCTGAT
>JAPLJY010000322.1 GCA_026388345.1 Deltaproteobacteria bacterium | reverse complement strand
TTGTTTTCCAGGGAACCCTTGACGCCCGCCCGCGGGGCCAGTTTCGTGATCGCGTCCGTGACCTTGAAGTAGAGGGCGTCGCACCCCTGGCCGAACCCGGCGAGCAGGATCCCGTCGCCGGGCTTGGCCTGTTCGAGGGCGGAAACGAGCATCAAAAGCGGGTGGGCCGCCCCGGTCTCCCCGCACACCTCGTGCATCGTGTCGATCACCTTCTCCGGTGTGGCCCCCAGTTTTTTCGCGATCGCCTTGTGCTCCGCCTTGAAGAGACAGGGGAAGACGACCTTCTGCACGTCGGCCATCGTGATGCCGATCTTCTTGAACAGGCCGTCCACCGCCTCGGGGATGAACTTCGAGTAGCCTTCCTCGCGGAGCCACCTCTCCTCCCACATGTAGTCGTAGCTTTTCCCGGCGCCCCGGTAGTGGTCGACGAAGTCATAGGAGACCGTGTAGGCCCCCTTGAACTCCGCGATCACATCCTGATCCCCCACGAGGACGGCGGCCGCGCCGTCGCCGAACCACATCTCGTAGAAGTAGGCGGGTTTTGTCTCCCTCTTGTCCGTGGCGGCGACGAGGATGTTCTTCCGGCTTCCCCCCTGCGCGACCTCTATGGCGGTGAGAAGCCCCGTCGTCCCGGCGCGGAGCGACGAGGTGAAGTCCGCGGTGATGATGTCGTCCCGGAGGTTCAGGGCCGTCTTCAGGATCCCCGCATTCTGGCGGTCGGCGAAAGGCAGCGTCGTCGAACAGAGGTAGCTGCCGTCGATCGCCCGTCTGTCTTTTCCGGTCAGACAGTCCCGGGCGGCGGCGACCGCCATCGTCAGGCTGTCCTCGTCGTGGTTGCACATGGAGCGCTCCCCCTGGGCCACCATGACGATGGCCGGGGCGAACCAGCCCATCGCCTGGAAGATCGCCATCCGGTCGAGCCTCAGGCGGGGAATGTAGGCGCCGTAGGAAGTGATTCCGATCATGTCTTGTCCCTCCTAATATTTTAGGTCATAGAAGTCTTTGGGGTCTTTGACAATCCTGTCCCGGAAGCGCGCATTGGAGATTTTTCGGGCACCTCTGCCCCCGCAGCTTAAGCGCCCGCCGGGAAAACTGTCTGAGCGCCGAAGCGCGAATTCGAAGAAGGAGCGAAGCTCCTTCGAAGAATCAGCGAAGCGAAGCGCAGCTAATTTTTTCCCGGCGAGGAGGAGCAGGGTCGAAAAATATCCAGCGCGCGAAGGGACCATGGTTTTCAAAGTCCTCACATTTTGAAGAGCTTGCCGATCAACTGGGATTTCATGATGTCGCCTCCGATCTTGAGCTTTCCCGAGGTGTAGGCCTGCATCGCCGGGAGCTTCCCGTTCATCAGGTCGAGGAAATCGGCGGAGGCGATCGCGAGCGTGCAGGTGGGGCTTAAGTGTTTCCCCGCCTCCACCCGGCAGACGCCCTCCTTGTTCTCGGCGAACCACTCCCCGCCTCCCTCCCCGGAGATGGCATACTGGAAGACGACATTCACGCCGGCGGCCTTCTCCGCCCGGAAGGCCGCCGGCATCTTCTCGAAGACGGTCTTCACGGAGGTCAGTCCGGGAGTGGCCGCTGCTTCGGCCGGCGCAGCCGGGGCGGCTGGCGCGGTCTTTTCGGGCTTCCGGTCGAAGGCGGTCAGCATGTCGCCCATAAGATCGTTCAACTGCCCAAGCTCCTTGGCGCCTTCAAGACTCCGAATCTTCTCCCAGGCCGCCCCCACCTCTTCGACCGTGGGGACCTTCTTCCCGTCGCCGATCACCGTTCCGGGGCTCGTCATGACGGCGGCGCGGTTGTAGAAACCGACCCCGGCGTTGTAGATCCGGCCGGTCACCGGGCACTTCTCCGACGAGAGGAAGAGGACCAGCGGCGCCACGAACTCCGGTTTCATCTTCTCGAGAATATCCGGCGGGATCACGTCGGCCATCAGACGCGAGGCGGCGACCGGGGCGACCGTGTTCACCTTGATGTCATACTTGGCCCCTTCGAGCTTGAGCGTGTTCATGAAGCCGACAAGGGCCATCTTCGCTGCGCTGTAGTTGGTCTGGCCGAAGTTCCCGTAGAGGCCGGCGGCGGAGGTGGTCATGATGATCCGGCCGTAGCCCTTCTCCTTCATGACGGCGAAGGCCGGTTTCGTCACGTGGTAGGCCCCCTGGAGGTGGACGTCGAGGACCGCCTTCCAGGTTTCCGGCTCCATCTTGAGGATGCTCTTGTCCCGGAGGATCCCCGCGTTGTTGATCAGGATATCGACCGTTCCGAAGGCGTCGAGGGCGGACTTCACGATCTTCTCTCCCCCCTCGGGGGTGGCGACGTTGTCGTAGTTCGCGACCGCCTCGCCGCCCGCGGCCCGGATCTCCTCCACGACCTTCTGTGCCGGCGTTGCCGAACCTTCGCCGGCGCCGTCCCTTGCGCCTCCCAGGTCGTTTACGACGATCTTTGCGCCGCGCTTGGCGAGTTCCAGCGCGTAGACACGGCCCAAGCCGCCGCCCGCGCCGGTGATCACGGCCACCCTTCCGTCGAACCGGATCTCGTCCTTCGGGATCTCGCCGTATTCGAAGACCCCGTTGTCGATGACCGTATCATTGGTCCGGGTGTTGATCGTCCGCCAGACGGCCTTGCCCTCCGCGGTTTTCCAGATCAGGGTCCGGATCGGATCGCCGGGGTAGAGGGTTTTGGAAAAGCGGCAGGCGAGGCGCCGCACCAGTTCCGGCTTTCCGGGCGTGAGGCTCGCCATCAGCGCCCGGCAGGCAAAGCCCAGGGTGCAGAGGCCGTGCATGATCGGCTTTTCGAAGCCGACCATTTTTGCAAACTCCGGATCGACATGGAGCTGGAAGACGTCTCCGGAGAGCCGGTAGATCAACGGCTGGTCCGGCGACGGGGCGGCGTCCACGGAGAAGTCGGGCTCGCGCTTCGGAAACTCCACGATGTTCGAAGGGGCGTTCTCGCCGCCGAAGCCGCCGTCCAGGCGGGCGAATACGGTGACGATGCTCGTGAAGAGCTTGGCGCCCGAAGCGTCGACGGTGTCGCTTTCGGAGACGACGAGCGCCCCTTTGGGCCCCTTGTCGTAGTAATGGGTGATCTTCCCCTCCGTGGTCAGCGTCCCCGAGGTGGGGATGGGCCTGTGGAAGATCAGCTCCTGCTCTCCGTGAAGGATTCCCGCCAGGTTCATGTTGGAGGCGGAGGCGATCTGGCCCAGGAAGTCGAAGACCGCCGCGATGGAGAAGGTGGGGATCACCTTGAGGTTCTTCTCGTAGGTGTAGTCCAACTCCCCGACCCCGGCCCCGACGCCGAGCGCATAGAGGACCACGTCCTTCCAGGTGTAGTCCTTCTTCATGAGGCCGAGCTTTTTGCCGACAGCATCCATGTTGAGTGCCATTGCTTCCCTCCTTAAATACGGATTATGAAAACGGCCGGCCGGACGGTCGCCGACCTTATTTCGCTTCGTTCTGCGTGAAGGCGGGGATGTGGATGAACTTGAGGGTCTCTTTTACCAGGGCGATGTACCGCTCCCGGTCCACCTTCACCATGGGACAAAAAAAGTTTTCACCCGAAATAAAGGCATGGATGGAGTTCATCACCCCGAGCACCTTCATCATGGTCTCGGGCGGGACGTTCTTTTTGTCCCGGGCGAGGCCCATGGAGCGGGCGATGTCGGCGGTGAACTCGGGAACGCTGAAGTCGAGGTTCCCCTCGTAGCGGGTCTTGCCGAAGTAGCGGAACAGGATCATGTTGGAGATGTCGGGATTTGCGAAGAGGTAGTCGGTCATCATGTCGATGGAGATGGCCAGCCGTTCGGCAAGCGGGAGACCGTGGATCGCCTTCTCCGCCTCGATGAGCTCCTGCCCCAGGTCCTTGTTGATGTCGACGACGACGGACTCATAGAGGTCTTTTTTCCCACCCCAGTGATAGTGGAGCGTGGAGATGTCGATTCCCACCTCCTGGGCGATCATCCGGGTCGTCGTGCCGTGGAAGCCGTACTCGCCGAAGATCCGGCGGGCGACGCTTAGGATGCGGGCCTTCATCGATTCGGGGTCCTTGCGGGCCTTTTCGAGGGGGGTGCTCATGGGCGTCTTCCAGCCTGTGATTCAATCATTTGATGGACAAATATTAATCGGGAAAAAAGGGATTGTCAAGAAAATATTGAACCCTGTCGTTCCGGGTGGTTCTTCTCGGCAGCGACCACGGTGAACGGTGATTTATGTTGACACGCAGGCGCCATCCCCTTACACTCCACCCATCGACATAAAGAGAAAGTTCCCGAGACCCTTGAATCCGATATCGATCCGTCTTACCTTTGCCCTGGCGCTGTTGAACTTCACGACCGTGCAGGGCGGCCGCGTTTTGATCTCACTTTATGCGCTGAAGCTTGGGGCGGATCCTTTTGTCGTCGGCGTCCTCGCTGCGATGTCTTCGGTGCTGCCGACGCTGTTGTCATGGCAGGTCGGCAGACTCTCCGATCGTTTCGGTTCCCGTTGGCCTCTGATGTTCGGCGCAGCCGGGGGGGCCTTGGGCATGCTGGCACCCTATTTTATGTCCGGGTTGCCCGCTCTCTATATCGCCGCGGTCACGAACGGCCTGTTGCTCGCTTTCTGCGGCGTCTCCCTGCAGAACCTGGTGGGGCTCTTAAGTTCGCGCGGGGAGTTGTCCGGAAATTTCAGCAATTTCAGTCTTATGGCATCGGCCGCCAACTTTGTTGGTCCGCTGCTCGCCGGATTCTCGGTCGATTTGGCAGGACCTGCCGTTGCCTGTCTTTGTTTCGCTCTGCTGTCATTTGCACCGGTCGTGTTGCTTGCGATCTGGGGCGGCGTTCTGCCCGACGGCTCGCGCGATGTTCCACCTTCCGGAAGCGTCCGGAAACTGCTCATGGACTCCGGGTTGTGGCGGGTGCTCGCGACCAGCAGCCTGGTGATGACCGGTATTGCCCTGTTTCAGTTCTACCTGCCGGTTTACGGACACGGCATTGGGTTGTCGGCGTCCGCAATCGGCGTCGTGCTGGCGATTTTCGCCGCTGCGGCGTTTATCGTGAGGATGATCCTGCCGCGTCTGATCGGCAGGTTGGGTGAAGAAAAGCTGCTCGCCTTCTCTTTTTTCCTCGGGGCGGCAAGCCTGATGGTCGTGCCGTTTTTTCAAAGTGTTGTGGCACTTGGGCTGGCTTCGTTCGCCTTCGGACTCGGGATGGGTTGCGGTCAGCCGATCACCATGATGATGACGTTCAGCGGTTCAGCGGAAGGTCGCTCCGGCGAGCTGCTGGGGTTGCGCATCACCGCAAATCATGTGGCGCGTATGATCGGTCCGCTGGTGTTCGGAATGGTCGGCGCTGCATTCGGGGTTTCACCCGTCTTCTGGATCAATGCGCTGATCCTGGCCTCGGGAGGGGTCATCGCCGCGCCCGGCGCCGCCCGCCGCAAGCGTACAGGGCCATAGGACGTGGAATGACGAGAGCGTCAAATAGGGTAACGGTTTGAAAAAAATCAAGGAGGCGCATCATGACAGAAATGCCAAACGCAGTGCACGAAGTAGCGGCGTGGATTCGGGATTGCATCGTCCGGTACACGGCGTCGGGGGAGAACAGCCTTTATCCGGACGGCGTCCTTGAACCGGCCTGGAAGGTACCGCTCGTCGGCTTTTCCCGCGGCGACGACCCGCTATATCAGGGGTTCAAAGACGATATCGGCCCGTTCCATCTGACCCCGCCGGAGATCTTCGGCGCGGCGTTTCCCGATGTGAAGGCCGCGCCCGGCGAACTGACCGTGATCAGTTGGATCCTGCCGCAAACCGAGAGGACCCGGCGCGACAACGGCCGGGAAAAGGCCCTGCCCGCGGAGAGATGGGCCAGATCCCGCAATTTCGGGGAAGTGTTCAACATGAAGCTGCGCGATCACGTGGTGGGGGTTCTCCGGGAGGCCGGACGCGAAGCGGTGGCGCCCATGAGATCGCCCCTCTGGCGGACGGAAAAGTCCGCCCGCTACGGAAAGGCCTCCTCCTGGTCGGAGAGACATGCGGCGTATGCATCCGGTCTGGGAACCTTCGGGCTCTGCGACGGACTGATCACGCCGCGGGGCAAGGCGATGCGCTGCGGATCCGTGGTGGCCCGGATCGCCATTCCCCCGACGGAGAGGCCCTACGACGATCACCACGCTTACTGCCTCTTTTATTTCAACGGCAGTTGCGGTAAATGCATCAAGCGGTGCCCGGCGGGCGCCATCACCCGCGAGGGTGGCCATGACAAGGAGAAATGTTTCACCTACATGCACGACGTGGCGATCAAATCCGTTCAGTCCCGGTTTGGTTTTGATGCCTCCGCCTGCGGTCTCTGCCAGACCGGCGTTCCCTGCGAGGCGAAGATCCCCGTCCCCGGGAGAGATGGGTGACGGAAGAGGTCATTGCTCCCATGGTCCCGCATCTGCGATTGGGTGTCGGGACGGGTCTAACAGGCTGTTAATGACCTTATTCTGATAAGAACGCTATGAAAAGAAATTCATTTTTGAAAAATATCCTGCCGACCCCGGACAGAGACAAGGGTGTCTTTTTCATCCTGATGTCCCAGTTTGGATTGGCGTTCAGCTTCAACGTCGTGATGTCGTTCATGCCCTTCTATATCATCAAGATCAGCAACTACGGCACACACGATACGATGATCTGGATCGGCATGATTATGGGCCTGAACTCCTTTGTCGCTGCGGCGACGGCTCCCATCTGGGGAAGCCTGACCGCGAAGTTCAACCCCAAAGGCTTATTTGAATTGGCCTTTTTAGCCAACGGGGTCATTTTTTTATTCATGGGTTTTACCGATAGCCTGCCGATACTGCTGGTTCTGCGCCTGATCCAGGGGGGGCTCGGCGGCGCCTCCACGGCGGGTCTTTTCATGGTTACACAATTATCGTCCAAAGACCGCCTGGCCAGCAACCTGAGCCTGTATCAGAATTCGATGACTGCCGGAGGACTGCTGGGACCGCCCGTCGGGGCCTATCTCGTCGCGCATCTGGGATACTTCTCACCCTTCATTATCTCCGTCGTGATGATCAGCGTCTTCCTGCTGCTGTGCCATATCTACGTGGCCGAGATTCACAAGAAGGAGGCGGATCATGACCGGAAGATCTCCTTCAGCCGGGATGTGATCTGGGGATGGGTTCTGAGCTTCATCGCGACGATCCACCTGATCTTTCTGCCAAGCATTCTCCCCCATGTGCTGGGAGGATTCGACCTGGCGGGGGAAAACGCGCTGAAGGCGGCCGGGTTCATCATGATGGGCTATACTGCGACGGCGATCATCGGCAGCTACGTCATCAGCCGTCTGACCCCCAAGGCGAAGCTGACCGGGGTGATCGTCGCGGCGTGTCTGGCCGCCTCGTTCTTTCAGGTCCTGCTGTACTTTTCCTGGGAAGTCATCAGCTTTACGGTGATCCGGATGCTCCAGACCGGGGTGGTGGCCGCCGTCCTCCCGCTGGTCATGGCCAGCTTCGGCTCGAAATTGGGCGGAACGGGGATCGGCTTCCTCAATTCGGCGCGATTCGCCGGAATGGGCGTAGGTCCGCTGCTGGCGACCTTCGTCCTGGCCGGCGAGAACCTGCTGACGCTCTATCTGATCATCGCCGCCGCGACGGTCGGTTCCGTACTGGCATTTTTGATCACGACCCCAAAGACGCCCCAGGGTCAATCCTGAGCAATCCATGGCGCGCCAACACTTTGGGGTCGAATCCTGCCCTGTCTATCGCGGATCGCGTGTCGTATTAAAATTTCGTTGACACGCAGGGGATGTTCCCCCTATATTTCACCAGACCCAGGGGAATCTTCAAACAGAAATGAAACCAAGGACCGGTTGCGGGAAGTCCGCAGATCCGGGCAAAAGAGAGGAGAACACCAAGATGAGATCAAGATCCGCATTCAAGACAACGATGTTGCCGGTTTTAACCCTTTGTCTGTTGTTTGTTTTTTCAGCCTGCGGGGGAGGCAAGGCCGTCAAATCCGATACGGCTGCCCCGGCGGATACACCTGCGGCAGCTTCCACGGCGGCATCCAAAGAGGCCCCGTTGGGAAAGAAGTATGACAGGATCGTTTTTCAAAAGTTTGAATTTGATCCGAAGATCGAGGCGGACTACCCCGGCGCCGTTGCCGAGTGTGAAAAGAGCGCCCTCGAGGCCACCATCGCCAAGAAGAGCTTTGCTTCCGCCGAAAGGGAAGCAACCGGCGCAAAGTATGCAGGCGCTCTGCTGGTCAAGGCCAGGGTGACCAATCTGAGGATTGTCAGCACCGCCGCCCGCATGTGGGGAGGCGTATTCGCCGGCAGCTCGGACATGAGTCTGCAAATGAAATTAATCGATGCATCGACCGGGGCAGTGGTGCGGGAAAAGGAACTTTCAACGAACAACAATCCCTGGGCCGCCGCATGGACGTGGGGAAGCAGCGACAAATCTCTGCCGGCTGATCTGGGAAGGATGGTTGCCGAATATTTGGGTACGATTCAGCCGAATCGATAAGAAAGGCTGTTTCGCTTTGCCCCAGGGGCCTGCTGCGCGGATAATGCGCGGCAGGCAAGGCAGGCGGCGGCCGGGAATCCCTGATCTTCAAATGCCGGTTCGCCGCCGTTTTCACCCCGGCCGTCACCGTCTGTCCGGATCTATGGGGAGGCAGATATGCAGATTCGACGCCCGTGGGCCGTTTTATTCGTTCTCTTGATTTTTTTATCTCCGGTGAGGGCCCTGTGCGAGGAGAAGCCGCTCTGGGAACTCGGCGTGGGCTTGGCCGCACTGCAGATGCCCGATTACCGCGGCTCCGATGAAAACAGGCGCTATTTGCTCCCTTATCCCTACTTCGTCTACCGGGGGGATGTCCTGAGGGTCGAAAGGGAGCGCATTTCGGGACGCATCTTTGAAACCGACCGTATTCTGCTGGATATCAGCCTCAACGGCAGCGTGCCCGTGAAAAGTTCCGACAATCCGGATCGCCGGGGGATGTCCGATCTGGACCCGGTCTTTGAATTGGGCCCGTCTCTCAACATCACCCTGCTGGAAGACCGGCAGGCCCGTTACAAACTGAAGCTCACCTTGCCGGTCCGGGCTGCGTTTTCTACGGATTTTTCTTCGGTCCGTCACGAAGGATGGGTATTTCATCCGCGGCTGAATTTTGAAAAAACCGATATGATCCCCGGCTCCGGGGTGAACGTGGGACTTTCGGCCGGTCCCATGTTTGCCGACCGGGGCTATCACCGTTACTATTATACCGTCGATCCGGCCTTTGCAACCTCATTGCGCGCCCCGTACGACGCCGGCGGCGGATACAGCGGGTCGACCTTTACTGCCGGCCTCAACAAAACGCTGAACCCTTTCATCCTGAACGCATTTGTCAGCCTCGATTACCTCAAGGGGGCGGTATTTGAGGAGAGTCCCTTGGTCAAGACCCAATACTCCTGGATGTGCGGGTTCACCGTCTCCTGGATTTTCCTGAAATCATCCAGGCGGGTTCCATCAGGCAATGCAGGCCATCCGGGAGATCACCCTTTCCTCCAAAAGGAAACCGCTCTTTGACGGGGATGCGGAGACGACTCCACGGAAACCGGCGCCGCCATGCCGGCTGTGGCGGCCCCGCTCAGTTTCCGTGCTGAAGATCCGACATCCGGACCACGGTTTTCCGTCGTGAGTTACCCGCACCCCCACTTTCGTAAGGTTACACTCCAGAGGGGGCGGGAATGATGACTTTGATATATAATGTTGCCGGAGTAATCAAGCATTCGGGAGAATCAAAATGGGATGGTTTGAAAGAGTGCTGCGGATGAACGACAGGGTCTGCCCCTGGTGGCTCTGTTACAGCTTCGACAACCCCCTGCGCCGCCTGATTCATGATCCGGAGCGCATCCTCAACCCTCATGTGAAGACCGGGATGACCGCCGTGGACATCGGCTGTGGGATGGGCTATTTTACGCTTGGGCTGGCGAAGCTGGTCGGCTCCAGTGGAAAGGTCATTGCGGTTGACCTTCAAGAGAAAATGCTTGCGACCCTCGGCCGCCGGGCGCGCAAGGCGGGGCTCGCCGACCGGATCGTTCTGCACCGCTGCCGGCCGGACCTACTTGGGGTGGAGGAGCCGGCCGACTTCGTCCTCGCCTTCTGGATGGTCCACGAGGTGCCGGACAAACCCCGCTTCTTTGGTGAGATTTTCTCCTTCTTGAAACCGGGCGGCCGGCTCCTCCTCGTCGAACCGAAGTTACACGTAACCCGGAACAGTTTTGGACGAACCGTCGAGGTGTGCCGGGCGGCCGGTTTCCGACCGCTGGGCGAACCCGTGGTTGCCCTGAGCCGCGCCGTCCTGCTGGAGAAGGGCGGATCCGCCTCCAGCCGGATTTCTTGACAGACCGAAAGCCGCCCACTATGATGTCCCCATATTCCACCGCTGATCGTTTCCGCACGGAATGCGAATGTTCTGATCGGAAGGATGGATTTGAATGAGAGGAGAGAGGACCATGGAACCGAAGATTGCGAAGAAGGGACCGTACATGATGGAGATGCAGCCGGGCAAGTATTACTGGTGCAGTTGCGGCCAGTCCGCGAACCAGCCATTTTGCGACGGCTCCCACGAACGGCTCAAGACCGGCATGACGCCCATGGAGGTGGAGGTCAAGTACCCCAAGACGGTCGCTTGGTGCGGCTGCAAACACAGCAAAAAGCCGCCGTATTGCGACGGCGAGCACAACAAGCTGTAACAGGCTGTTAAACCGGGGATCGGAAGAAATCGTCCGGGCCGACGGTCCGGGATAAGCCGCCGGAACCTTGGGAAGAGGCTTGCCGGTGAATCCGCTTTGAGAAGCGAATGAAGATCAAATCGTTTGAATTCAACCTGCGGGAGCTGGCCGGATCGATGGGGGACTTCGGGACGCTCTTCCCGCTCGCCATCGGCTACATCGCCGTCTGCGGCCTCGACCCGGCAGGGTTTCTCGTGATGATGGGCCTCGCGAACGTCGCGACCGGCCTGATCTACAAACTCCCCATGCCGATCGAGCCGATGAAGGTCCTGGCCGTCGTCGCCATCGCCCAGCACTGGAGCCCTTCGCTCATCTACGCCTCCGGCTTCGCGATGGGGATCGTCTGGGTCCTCTTCGCGGCGACGGGGATCATCGGCCGCCTCGCAAAGATCACCCCCCGTTCCGTCGTCCGCGGGATCCAGGCGACGCTCGGGATCCTCCTTGCCGTGGAGGCCCTCAAGATGATTTCGGCCGGCTGGATCCTCGGCCTCGTCGCGATCGTTATCGTTCTGGTTCTGCGGGAGAGCCGCTACGCCCCCGCTGCCGTCGTGCTGATGCTCCTCGGGATCGGCATCGTCGCCTTCCAGGGGCGGCTCCCGTCGGCTGACCTGATCCGCTTCACCCCGCCGCCGCTCACCGGGTTCAGCCCGAAGGAGGTCTGGGACTCGCTCGTGCTGGCCGGTTTCGCCCAGATTCCGCTCACGATTACCAACGCGACGATCGCCACATCCGCGCTGATCGGGACCTATTTTCCCGACCGGCCGGTCGGCGTGGGGAAGCTCTCCTGGAACCAGGGGATCATGAACCTCGTTCTTCCGTTCTTCGGCGGCATGCCGATGTGCCACGGCTCCGGCGGGCTCGCCGGCCAGTACTACTTCGGGGCGCGCACCGGGGGGACCAACCTGATCGAGGGGGTAATCGAGATCGCGCTCGGCCTCTTCTTCGCGGCGGCGATCGCCGGCCTCTTTGCCGCATTTCCCGCGGCGATCATCGGGGCGATGATGTTCCTCGTCGGGATCGAGCTGACGAAGTTCGTCCGGGACGTCCGACCGGGCAGAGACCTGATCCCGCTTGTCCTCACCGTCGCCGTTTCCCTTCTTGCAAACATGGCCGTCGGCTTCGCGGCCGGCCTCGCGGTCCATTACGGGATGGAAAAATGGTGGGGAAAGGCCGTGCAATAAAGCGATAGGGTCTGCGTCTCTTCGCCGAACGGCGTGCAGGGCTTCATGGGGCCGGCTTCGCTCCCAGACTTGCCGCTCTGTCGCGCACCAGTTGCACATGTAGCGCCGCGCCCCAGGCGAGCGTCTACTCATTGAGATCGAAGCGGGGATGGTGGAGACCCTGCGCCGTCATGTCCGAGCCGTCTCCGGCGCCGAGGAAACCGAAGCAGCCCGGGATTTTCTCGATGAAAAACGCAAAATCCTCCCCATACATCATCGGCCGGCAGTCGCGGACGTCGCCTCCCAGCGCCCGGAAGGCGCGGGTCATCTTCTCCGTGTTCGCCGGCGGATTGACCAGCACCGGCGTGCCGTGAACATACTCCAACTGCGCCCGCTGGCCATGTGCCGCCGCCACGCCGTCGGAGATCTCCCGGATCCACCGCGGGCGGTCCCGCCATCGCTTCGACGGCTTCCTCCCGAGGATTCGTTCCTTGAAACGTGCAGGCTGAACGGATGCGACCGACCCTCTTACCGGTCAGGTAAAACCTGTCTGTCACAAGCCGAGGCTAAGGAAAGCGGCCCGTCATGTCAAGAATATTTTGCTGATGGGAAAATCGATCCGTGATTGACTTTACCCAAACATCCTGGTTATAGTCCACCCGTAGCCAGGAAGTATCAGGCCGACAGCGACGTTTTACAAGCCCTCGCATCGCTTTGGAAACCCGTTCGGGAAACAACGAGGAGAAACCCCATGAATGAGAAAAAAACGGCAGAAATGGTGACTGTAACGACGGAAGACATCTTCCGGATCTTGATCCGCTCCGTGCAATCGGTCCTTTCATCGGCCATCCACGACGCCATTGCTTTTTCCCCCATGGTTCAGAATATCGAGAAGACCTGTCTGAAACCCAACATCGGGTGTTTCGTCCTGTTCGGCGGCGATTTCAATGGACTCGTTGTGTTGAATTTTTCCGACGAAGCGGCGATGGAGATCTACCGAAAATACATGACCGGCATGGGCATGCCGGAGGAGGAATTGAGCGGCAGCTACACCGCCGACGAGGTCGCCAACAGCCTCGGGGAGTTGATGAACCAGTGCATCGGTCGCTTCCGGGTGGATCTGGAGAAGGCGACCAACATCCATGTCGATCAGAATCAACCCAAGATGCTCGTCATCTCTGAACCCGTGGAGATCGCGATCAAGGCCTCCATCGAAAAGCCCCAGCTCCGGAAGATCTCCTTCAAAACCGCCGTCGGCAACCGCTTCTACATGGAAGTGTGCCTGGGAGAAATCAATTTCTACTCCCTGTTCCCCTTTGAGAAGGCCGGGGAATTTAATGTGGATGACATCATGGCGGCCAAAGGGCGATGAAAACTGCTGCAGGCCAAGGCGGTGATCGTCGCCTGAGCCGCAGGCACCATCTCTGCCGCCGCGGCATGAACGGCGCAAAATCGAGAGAAGCTGTCAGATCCCCGCGCCCCGTTCGAACTCATCCTCCCGGGTCTGGGCCTGGGTGATCCGGCTCCCCGGCGGCACGCCGTGGACGAGCCAGACGTTCCCGCCGATCACCGAACCGCGGCCGATCGTCACCCGCCCGAGGATCGTCGCCCCGGAGTAGATCGTCACGTCGTCCTCGACGATGGGGTGCCGGTCGATCCCCCGGACGGGTTTCCCCTCCCCGTCCACCTGGAAGCTCTTCGCCCCGAGGGTCACCCCCTGGTAGATCCGGACCCGGCTGCCGATGATGCAGGTCTCCCCGATGACGACCCCGGTTCCGTGATCGATGAAGAAACGCTCGCCGATGGCCGCCCCGGGATGGATGTCTATGCCGGTCGCGCTGTGGGCCGCCTCGGTGATCATCCGCGGGATGATCGGAACGCCGAGGATGTGCAGTTCATGGGCCAGACGGTAGTTGGTGATCGCCAGGACGCCCGGATAGCAGAAGATCACCTCGTCGGGATTTGCGGCCGCCGGGTCGCCCTCGAAGGCGGCGCGGACGTCCAGGGCCAGCAGCCGTTGCACCTTCTTCAGTTGCCGGAGGAATTCGCCGGTCAGCTCGCGGGCCTTCCTGTCGCAGAAAGGCAGGCAGTCGGGACCTTCCTCGCACGAGAAACAGAGCCCCCGCTTGATCTGTTCCTGTAGATCGCGCCGGATATGGTCCAGCGTCGAGCCGACATGGAACCGGAGGCTCTCCTCCTTGAGTTCGGAAAACCCGAAATACCCTGGAAAAAGGACGGAGCGGAGCGACTCGATGATCTCCCCGATCGTCTGCCGGGAGGGAAGCGCCTGCTCCTGCCACCGCTTCTTGATTCCCGCGGTGGATCCGTTCTTTCGGGAGCAGAGCGACTCCACGATCTCTGAAAAATCGTCCTCCCCCTTTTGTTCAATCGGCGCGATCGCCTTAACGTTTGAGTTCGACATCACCTAAGTTCTTCCTCCTTCAAAACCTGATAGAATCTCTGTAAAAGCCGGTCATCCCTGCAGAAGCAGAAATCCGGCATATTCATGGCGTTCGTCGTTTTGAACCCACCCGGCATACCGTAACGGTCGATGATTAATCCCTGACGTCGGGATTTCGGGGGTCCCTCAGGACGCCTCCTTAATGATCTCGATATCGTCCCCCGTCCGGATCTTGCCGTTCCGGATCACCCGGGCGAAAACGCCCTCCTTCGGCATGACGCAGGCGCCCACCGCCTGGAAAATGGCGCAGCCTTTGTGGCAGGCCTTTCCGATCTGGCTGATCTCGAGGACGACCTCCTCGCCTACCTTGAGCTTTGTTCCGACCGGGAGGGTGAAGAGCTCCATCCCCCCGACCGTCAGGTTCTCGGCGAAATCGCCCGGTTTTAGTTCGAGGCCGAGGCCCCGCATCTTATCGATGCTCCCCTCGGCCAGCAGGCTCACCTGCCTGGCGATCCCCCGGGCTGCATGGGCGTCCTTTTCCAGACCGTAATCCTTGAGGAAAACCCCCTCCCCGCACGGTTCTTTCTTCGTACCGGTCTTTTCACTCCGGCAGACGGCGACAACCTTTCCCTGCATGCTATCTCCCCTCCCGCGCGTGATTTCTCCGGTCCTCTTCGGCCGTGGATCCCCCGGGGGCCGCAGCCCGCCGCTGAAGGTCGATCCGCTCCCTGCCGGCGTAGACGTTCATCCCGCCCCCGCGGACGAAACCGATCAGCGTGATCGAGAGCTCCTCGGCGAGGTCCACCCCCATGTCCGTCGGCGCCGACTTGGAGACCAGAACCGGGATGCCGCTCCCCGCCGTCTTGAAGAGAATTTCCGAGGAGATCCTCCCGCTCGTGATCAGGATCCGGTCGGCGACGGCGATCCCCTTGAGAAGACAATGGCCCAGGACCTTGTCGACGGCGTTGTGCCTGCCGATATCCTCCGCAAAGAACAGGATATTTTCGGGATCGCACAGGGCCGCGCTGTGGACCCCGTGCGTCTGCCGATAAAGACTGGAGGCGCCCTGAAACCGACGGCTTAAGGACAGCACCGCCTCCGGTGTCACCTTGAGATCCGACACGACCTTTTTCTTGCGGTCCAGATCGGCGTAACTGTAAAAGGCCATCCCCCGGCCGCAGCCGGTGGTGAGGACCCGCTTCGCGAAGAGCTTTTCGTCCGCCGTCTTTCCCTCCGCCGTGCGGATCCGGATGATCCCCCGCTCGGCGTCGAGGATCAGCCCCGTGATCTCCTCCTTCGCCCGGATAAACCCCTCGGAAAAGAGAAAACCGACGGCCAGCGCCTCTAACTCGCCCGGGGAACACAGCACCGTCACAAGCTGCTCCCCGTTGAGCATGATCGTGAGCGGGAACTCGCGGGCCGTCCATTCCGTCCGGATCGCACTTCCCTCGCGGCCGATGTGCAGGACTTCTACGTCCTTTTGAGTGTCCATGCAGTCCCCCCCTTAGCGGCCGATGTTCAGCATCGTTTCGATGGAGCGCCGGGCGCGTGCCGCGATCTCCTCCGGCACCTCGATTTTATGAACCATGTCCTCGAGCGACCAGAGAATCTTCTCCAGGGTCGTCTTCTTCATGTTCGGGCAGATGACCGTATCCGAAATGGGATGGAAGATCTTGTCCGGATTCTCCTTCTTCAGGCGGTGGATGATCCCCGGCTCCGTGCCGACGATGATCTCCCGGGCCGGTGTCTCCCGGGCGTAACGGCTCATCCCGCCGGTGGAGATCACCATATCCGCAATGGCCGCCACCTCGGGGCGGCACTCCGGATGGACCATGACGACCGCCCCGGGATGTCGGGCGCGGGCCGCCTCGATATGCTCCGGCAAGATCCGGGCGTGGGTGGGGCAGAATCCCGGCCAGGTGATGAATTCTCGCCCGGTCTTTGCGGCCACGAAGGCGGCCAGGTACCGATCGGGGACGAAGATGATCTCTGGGGCATCCTTGAGGACCTCCCCGACCATCCGGACGGCGTTCGCCGACGTGCAGCACAGATCGCATTCCGCCTTGACCTCGGCCGAGGTGTTCACATAACACAGGACCTTCGCCCCGGGATGCTCCGCCTTCAGCGCGCGGAGCTGCTCGGCGGTGATCATGTCCGCCATGGGACAGCCCGCCTCTTTGGCCGGCAGCAGGACGGTCTTCTGGGGCGAGAGGATCTTGGCCGTCTCCGCCATGAAGTGCACCCCGCAAAAGACGATCACCTCCGCGTCGGTCTGGGACGCCTTGATGCTCAACTCCAGGGAGTCGCCGACGAAATCGGCGATGTCCTGGACCTCGGGAATCTGGTAATTGTGGGCCAGGACGACCGCCTTGCGCTCCTTTTTCAACTTTGCGATTTTATCAATGAGTTCCAACTTGTACCTCCTGTATAATCCCCCCGCCCAGCACGGTCGGCCCGTCATAGAGTACCACCGACTGTCCGGGGGCGACGGCCTCCTGCGGCTCCGCAAACCGGACCGTCAGCCGTCCATCCCGATCAGAAACCCTGCACCGCGCCGCCCGGTGGGCGTAACGGATTTTGGCCCAGGCCTCCTCGGGAAAGGCATCGACCAGGCAGTTGACCTGATCCGCGACCAATTCCTCCGACCTCAGATCCCCCTTCGGCCCGACGACCAGCCGGTTTCGCGCGGCGTCGATCGCCAGGACGTAAAGAGGCGTTGGCGAGCTGATCCCCAGCCCTCCCCGCTGTCCGATCGTGTAGCAGGCGATCCCCCGGTGCCGGCCGACCGGACGTCCCTGCCCATCCACGATCTCGCCGGGCTCGATCGGAACCCCCCGGCTTTGAAGAAAGGCCCCGCGACCCTCCGCCGGCATGAAGCAGATGTCCTGGCTCTCGGGCTTGTCGAAGACCGGCAAACCTGCCTTCCCGGCGATCTCCCGCACCTCGTCCTTGGTGTACCCGGCCAGCGGGAACAGCACCTTGCCGAGCGCCTCCCTCGACACCGCGTGGAGGAAATAGGTCTGGTCCTTCCGCCGGTCCTTCGGGATCTTCAGCCGGTATGCGCCGTTTTCGGCCTCGATCGCGGCGTAATGGCCCGTCGCAATGCCGTCGAACCCCCAGGACAGCGCCCTGGCCAAGAGCGATCCGAACTTGATCGACCGGTTGCAGGCCACGCAGGGGTTGGGGGTCCTTCCCCGGCGATACTCCTCGACAAACGGCCGGATCACCTTCTCTTCCAGATCCGCGGCAAAGTCAACGACATGATGGCCGATCCCGAGCGTCCGGCAGACGCGCCGGGCGTCCTCGATCTCCCGGGGACCGCAGCACTTGGCCGGCCCCCCTTCGGCCGGAGCGACGCCCAGGCACATGGTCACGCCGACGATCTCGTGCCCGCTCTCCTTGAGGAGCAGGGCCGCCACCGCGGAATCGACGCCGCCGCTCATGGCGACGGCCACCTTTTTCATCAATCCATCTCTCCCGTCAGTTCCTCTTCATCTTTGCAACCATTTAAACCGGACATGTATCTTCGCATTACGCGCATTGGACCGGGAGCGCATCCCGCAATTCCCGCCTTGTTGGCGGGGATAAGGGGCGCAATTAAAAACATACGCTTCCTTGCCGGGAATTTCCGCCCCAAGGGCGGGAATTCAAATTTTTTCGGGCACCATGCCACCGCAGCGGAGCGACCGCCGGAAAACATGTTTGAGCGCCGTCAGGCGCGAGTTGGTTTTCCGGCAGCGCAGCGAGGATGTGCATGGTCGAAAAAAGATCCGCGCCCATATGCGAAGGTGCATGTCCGGTATCCACCCACCCTACCTCTTCCCCCCCGCGGCATGCGGCGACATGGACCGCAGGCGCCCGACCACCTGCGGCAGCGCCTCCAGGAGGGCATCGATGTCGGCCTCTGCCGTAAAGCGCCCCAAGCTGACGCGGAGCGACCCGTGGGGAAGCTCCTGCGGCCTTGAGATGGCCGCCAGGACATGCGACGGAGCGAGGCTCGATGAGGAGCAGGCCGAACCGGTCGAACAGGCGATCCCCAGCATGTCCAGGCTCAGGATCATCCCCTCCCCGTCCACATGATCGATGGAGAGGTTGATGTTGTTCGCAAGACGCCGGACGGGGTGGCCGTTCAGGCGGATTCCTTCCAGCCGTTCGAACAGGCCCGCAATCAGACGGTCCCGCAGGGCGGCCAGTCGCAGACCCTCTTCGGCCAGGGTCGCCCCCGCCAGTTCCACCGCCTTGCCGAAACCGACGATCCCGGGCACGTTCAGGGTGGAGGCGCGCCGCCCGCTTTCCTGCGCGCCGCCGTTCATGAACGGCAGTATCCTCGTCCCCTCCCGGATGTAGAGCAGGCCCACCCCTTTGGGTCCGTAGAGCTTGTGGGCCGAGGCGCTCAGAAGATCGGTGTTGAGGTCCCCCGCCCCAAACGGGAGATGGCCGAAGGTCTGGACCGCGTCGGTGTGGAAATAGACCCCCTTCTGTCGGACCATCTGTCCGATATGGGCGACGGGCTGGATCGTCCCGATTTCGTTGTTGGCGTGCATGATGGAAACGAGGATGGTTTCGTCCGTGATCGCCCCGGCCACGGCGGCCGGATCGACGAGGCCTTCGCCGTCCACGGGAAGGTAGGTCACCCGGAAACCCTCCGTCTCCAGAAACCGGCAGGTCGAAAGGACGGCATCGTGCTCGATGACGGAGGTGATGATGTGGTTTCCCCTCTTGCGGTTCGCGTAGGCCACCCCCTTGATCGCGAAGTTGTCGCTCTCCGTGCCGCCGCTGGTGAAGACAATCTCCGCGGGCCTGACCCCGAGAGATGAGGCGACCTTCGCCCTGGCCCCCTCGACGGCCGCCCCCGCCTCCTGTCCGAAGGCGTGGAGGCTCGACGGATTGCCGAAGACCTCCTCGAAATAGGGCAGCATCGCCGCAACAACCCTTTTATCGGTCGGCGTCGTCGCCGCGTAGTCCAGATAGATCGGTTTCATCAATCCCGGCCCCGCTGCCCGGCACTGCCTCCGGACAAAAGAAAGATTGCGCTGAGCGCCCGGAGGTTCGGCCAGAAGGTGATCGCCTCCTGCCCGCTCAGGAAAGCGGACTTCTCCACCGCAAATCCCATCTCTGCACAGAATACCCGGAAATCGCCGATGCTCAGGAACCGCACGTTTGGCGTATCGTACCAACGGTAGGGAAGGGACGGCGTCATGGGCGCCCGCCCGCCGAAAAAGAGCGAGACCCGGGCGCCGATGTGGGCGAAATTGGGAAACCCGACGATGGCCCTCTCTCCCACCCGGAGCGCCTCCCGGAGCAGGAAGGAGGCCTTCCGGATCTCCTGCAGGCTCTGGTTCAGAATAACATAATCGAAGCAGCGGTCGGGATATTCCGCAAGCCCGGTCTCGATGTCGCCCTGACAGACGGAGAGCCCCTTTCTGACGCACTCCCAGATCGCCTTCTCGTCAAGCTCGATCCCCTGGACGCGGGCGTCCTTCTGCCGCGACAGCAGATCGATCAATTCCCCGTCGCCGCAACCGAGATCGAGGACGCGGGCCCCCGGTTCGATCCAGTCAAAGATGACCCGGTGATCCGGACGGATATCGTCAGCGATGATTTCCATTGCCGTTTTCCTTCCCGAGATACGTCCGCTCCAGGAAATGGCGGATCAGCGTCGTCTGCCCCTCCAACTCCACCAGAAAGGCGTCGTGGCCCCAGGTCGATTGCAGTTCGCAGTAGGTCGCATCGACCCGTTTGCGTTTCAGTTGCCGCACGATCTCCTGGGACTGATGCGAGGGGTAGAGCCAGTCCGAAAGAAAGGAGAGGACGAGAAATCGCGTATCGACGCCCTTTCCGGCAATCAGCCGGCCGCCCGACAGATCGAGGTAATCCATCGCCTTGGTGATGTAGAGGTAGGAGTTCGCGTCAAAGCGCTTGACGAAGTTTTCCCCCCGGTGGCGGAGGTAACCCTCCACCTCGAAGTCCGCGCCGAAAGCGAAACCCAACTGACCGTCCTTCAGCCTCCGGGAGAACTTCTGTTCCATCGACTTCTCGCTCATGAAGGTGATGTGGCCGATCATCCGCGCCACGGAGAGCCCCTTCTCCGGCTGGCCGGTCGCGTAATAATCCCCGCCGCGCCAGGCCGGATCGGCCATGATGGCCAGGCGGATCACCTCGTTGAAGGCGATCTGCTGGGGCGAGTGCTTCAGCGCCGTGGCGATGGGGATGGCGGACCGGACCCTCTCCGGGTACGAGGCCACCCACTGGAGGGCCTGCATCCCGCCCATCGAGCCGCCCGCCACACAGAGCAGGCGGGCGATCCCGAGATGGTCGATCAGATGCCGCTGGGCCTGGACCATGTCGCCGATCGTGACGAAGGGGAAGTCCGTTCCGTAGGGTTTCCCCGTTTGGGGGTTCGCGGAGGAGGGCCCCGTGCTCCCCTTGCAGCCGCCGATTACATTCGAGCAGATCACGAAATAGCGGTCCGTGTCGAAGGGTTTCCCCGGCCCGATCATCGCATCCCACCAGCCGGGATCCTTTTCCCCCCGGTGAAGACCGGCGGCATGGGCGTCGCCGGAAAGGGCGTGCAGCACGAGGATCGCATTGGACTTCTCGGCGTTGAGCGTTCCGTAGGTTTCGTAGGCGAGCGTCACCGGCCCCAGGGTCTCCCCGCTTTCAAGCGTCAGCGGCCCGGCAAAGGTGAACTCCCTCGTCTCGACGATCCCAAGCGACCGGGGAGAGACTTCGGGCTTGTCTACCGCCGCTTTCGTTTTCAATACAGCTTCCATCATTGCCTCCGCCGGAACTGATCCCGGCAGCTTCCTTCCATTACTACCACCATCGCGCCGATTGGGAATCGGATCCCGTAAAGCGCGCATTGGAGATTTTACGGGGTACCCTGCTCCCGCAGTGCAGCACCCGCAAAGACGATTGTTTGAGCGCGCAGCGCGAGTTTCGTCTTTGCAGCGGAACGAGGAGATGCAGGGTCGTAAAATATCCAGCGCGCGGAGGGATCACGATCCCAAGTCGACGCCCCCTACGACTCCTTGAACAGCCAAGTCGACAGATAACGTTCCCCCGTATCGGGGAGAACGACCACGATCAGTTTCCCGTTGTTTTCCGGCCTTTTTGCGACCTCCAGCCCTGCCCAGAGGGCCGCCCCCCCGGAGATGCCGGCCAGGATTCCCTCCTCGCGGGCGAGCCGCCGGGCGGTGACTCCCGCATTTTCATTGGAGACCCGGATCACCTCGTCGATGATCCCCCGGTTGAGCACGCCGGGGATGAACCCCGCGCCGATCCCCTGGATTTTGTGCGGTCCGGGCTGTCCCCCCGAAAGGACGGGCGACCCTTCCGGCTCGACGGCGATGGCCTTGAAACCCGGCTTCCGCCCCTTCAGGACTTCAGCGACACCGGTCAGGGTGCCGCCTGTCCCTACGCCGGCCACCAGGATGTCGGCCCGGCCGTCCGTATCGGCCCAGATCTCCTCGGCCGTCGTCTTCCGGTGGATCTCCGGGTTCGCCGGATTGTTGAACTGCTGGGGAATCACCGCGCCGGGGGTTGTCGCAGCTCCGGCATGGTCAGAATCAGGCGATAACCCCGCGCCGCCGCCACGAAGGCGAGCGCGATCCCCGTGTTCCCGCTGGTCGGTTCGATGATCACCGATCCTTCCTTCAGCAACCCTTTTTTCTCGGCGTCATCGATCATCGCCACGCCGATCCGGTCCTTCACGCTGGAGAGGGGGTTGAAGGACTCCACCTTGACGACCACCTCGGCCGGACTTCCCGCGGCCATCCGCTTCAGGCGGACGAGCGGGGTATGGCCGACCGTTTTCGTGATATCTTCATAAATTTTCATGATTTCATTCCTTTCTTCCAAAACTGGCGGGTTACACCGCCGCCTTTTTCAAGGCCTGATCGATGTCTTCCCGGATATCGTCGACATCCTCGATCCCGACGGAGAGGCGGATGAAATCCGCCGTTACCCCCGTCGCCGCCTGCTCCGCCGGCGTGAGCTGCTGGTGCGTCGTCGAGGCCGGGTGGATGACGAGGCTCTTGGCGTCGCCGATGTTGGCCAGGTGCGACAGCAGCTTCACCGATTCGATGAACCGTTTCCCCGCCGCAAGCCCCCCTTTGATCCCGAACCCCAAGAGCGCGCCGTAATGGCCCTTCAGGTATTTCGTCGCCAGCGCATGGCTCGGATGGTCCGGCAGGCCGGGATAGTTGACCCAGCTCACCAGCGGATGGGCCTGGAGGAACCGGGCTACGGCCAGCGCGTTTTCGGAGTGCTTCCGCTGCCGGAGACCGAGGGTCTCCAGCCCCTGGAGAAGCTGGAAGGCGTTGAAGGGGCTCAGACATGCCCCGATATCCCGGAGCCAGAGGACGCGCGCCCGGAGGGCGAAGGCGACGTTCCCCATCCCCGGCAGATTGCCGAAGGTCTCCCAGAATTTGAGACCATGGTACCCCGGGTCCGGTTCGGTGAATTCCGGGAACTTGCCGTTCCCCCAGTTAAATTTTCCGCCGTCGACGATCACGCCGCCGATCGTGGTCCCGTGACCGCCGATGAACTTCGTCGCGGAGGTCGTCAGGATGTCGGCGCCGAAATCGAGCGGCCTCGTCAGCCCCACGCCGATCGTGTTGTCGACCACAAACGGAACCCCGGCCCGGCGGGCGATCCCGGCGATCGCCTCGAAATCGGGGACGTCGACCTTCGGGTTTCCGATCGTTTCGGCGTAGACGGCCCTTGTTTTGTCCGTGATCGCCGCCGCAAACGCCTCCGGTTTCGCCGAATCGACGAACTTCACGGTCCGTCCCAGTTTGGGGAAGGTGTAGTGGAAGAGCTGGTAGGTCCCGCCGTAGAGGTTGTTGCCGGCGACGATCTCATCGCCGAGGCGCGTGATCGCCAGGAGCCCCAGCGTGATCGCCGCCATCCCCGACGAGACGGCGAGGGCCCCCGTGCCTCCCTCCAGCGCGGCAACACGCTTTTCAAAGACGTCGGTCGTCGGATTCATGATCCGGGTATAGATGTTTCCGAACGCCTTCAGCGCGAAGAGATTCGCCGCATGATTTGTGTCCTTGAAGACGTAGGATGTGGTTTGATAGATGGGCACCGCCCGCGCGCCCGTCGCCGGGTCTGGGTTTTCCTGACCGGCATGCACCGCCAAGGTATCGATTTTTCTTTCCGACATGATGTAATCTCCTTCTCGTTGTTCCACTGTAAGATTGATTCGTCCCGTATGCAATAAAAAACCCGCTGGACCTTCACCGGTCAGCGGGTCGCCCCGTTCATGAAATTCGCGCCCATCTTCACATGAACAGACCTCCCCGTCCGGTGTAATAACACATGCACATCAGAATGTTCCTCAAATGATTATCCCGTTTCATGCTTCAACTTCTCCTTCTGTCTTTCCACCAGTGCCGCCAGTGTCGTCTCCTCCAGCGTCTGCTGCATGTTTTTCGACGCCTCTCCCCAGATGTCCCGGGAGATGCAGGAAAGCGACCGCTCGCAGAGCGCCGGGTTGTCCACGCAATCAACCAGGCATAGGGAGCCTTCCAGGATCCGGAGGATCGCCTTCAGGGAGATGGCCTCCGGCGCCTTTCCCAGTACATAGCCGCCGTGCGCTCCCCGCAGGGAGTTGACAAGACCCGTCGTTTTCAGGGGATTGATAAGCTGCCAGAGGTACTTTTCGGAGATCCCCTGTCGCGCGGCGATATCCTTCAGCAGGATCGGCCCCTCCCCGTAGTGGAGAGCCAGCTCCAGCATCAGCCTTACCCCGTACCTCCCCCTTGTCGAGAGCTTCATCCGACAACCCTGTTCCCATCTCTATTAAATCTACCATTTCGGTGGTGATTATAGCCACGAATCCGTTCCTGTCAAGAAAATTCTTTGCAACAGAAAAATTTTCACAAGCGAAAAGAAGAAAGAAGACAGCTCACTTATGGGAGAATGCCACCTATCTGCGTGTCGCCCGAAGGAGCATTCCCGCGGGTTGACTCAGTTACGGTATCTACTTATCAACGCCCTTGACTGTACCGATAGGTTGTTTGTTATTTATTGTAGTGAACTTCTGATAGTGCCACATAATCTTTAGTGACGCACCATTTGCTCAGATTGTCTTCAGCACCAATTTGTCCAAATCAAAGCGCGGTCTTGCCTTGGGTGACTGATCCGGATGTCCCACAGGCAGAAGCACTACCGGGTAAATACTTTCGTCCAATGCCAGATACTCCTTTACCTTATCGCGATCAAACCTTCCAAGCCAACAACTACCCAGACCCAGATCAACAGCCTTAAGAACAATGTGCTCTACAGCAATCGCCACATTCATGGTAAGATAGGCCTTAACCGCTTCCTTGTCCATGATAGGGCTGGTCGCGTTTGATGGATCATTCATGTCTATATCAACGCCTTCGAAGGCGCCTTCTTTCAGAAGTTCTCCGATACGCCGATCTCTTGTGGTCATGGCCGTCAGGTCAGAGCAGCATACAAAAACAACCGATGCCTTGATAATAAACTTGTAGGGGGTATACCGACCAAGGGCCTCTTTGGCGGTAGGTGATTGAGCGACGACGAAACGCGCGGGCTGGAGGTTTGATCCCGAAGGGGCGGACCGTGCAGCATCCAGAAGTAGGCGGACAGTATCAGCCGAAATATTTTCCTCCCTGAATTTACGAATGCTTCGTCGTGAAGCGATAACATCTGATAATTCCATTGTGGCACCTCCATGTAAGTATAACGAGTTATTTTTTTCAATTTCCTTTTGGGCATGTCAAATGAGGAGAAAGCAGCCCACCTGTTACGTAGTCGGGAAATGCATTGTCAAGACTTTGCATCTTTCGACCCGGATTAAATGATCTGGCCCGATCAGCAGCCCTCCACATTTGTATTTGAACCCGGTGAGTTCAGCTCGTAAAAAAGTAAGGTGCACTGGCCATTACGTCCATCTACAAAAGTCAATTGATTCCTGAATAGGGTTCAACTGAAGATTAACAATCAAAATAGAGTAAGGGATGTTTGTATTTCGCATATACTACTTCTTTATTCAGAATCTCTCTTGATGAGTTAACGATTCTTTAATGATTTTTCCCAGTTACTGCATCCCTCTGCAAATCCCATGTCGCAGGCTTTTTGAAAATCGGCGATAGCCCTTGGATTCCTCATTTGAGCGTAGATTAAGCCGCGTACATTGTATGCGATAGGAATTTTTTGATTTAACTCTATGGACCGATTGACATCCTCTATGGACCGATTGAACTCACCTTTAAATGCCAGGGCGATTCCCCGCGCCAGATAAGCAGGCGCGTTGCGCGGGGTCATTTCTATTGCCCTACTTAAATCATCAATGGCCCTGTCATACTGTTTTTTCTCAAACAATAATGTTACACCACGGTTCGAGTAGGCCATGGCGCTCCAAAGACCTCCTATTTCAATCACTCTACTGGCATCTGCAATTGCCTTTTCCGGATCTTTGTATTTCTCCTGCATATAGATGAATCCCCGTATGACATAGGCCATGCTCTCATTCGGGTTCAAGGCTATGGCCTTGTTGATTTCTTCAATTCCTTTCTTATATTCATTCTGATAGACGTATATGGCCCCTTGGGCAAGATTAGCCGAATAAGTTCCCGGTTTCATGGCAACAACCTTGCGGAAGTCCTT
>JAPLJY010000163.1 GCA_026388345.1 Deltaproteobacteria bacterium | reverse complement strand
ATCGATAATGTAGATCCCGTTGCGTGCACCGAAGATATAGGGTTTCATTTTGGGGTTCCACTTGTTGGTCTGGTGACCGAAGTGAACCCCCGCCTCAAGCAACAACTTCATCGAAATACTGGCCATGCTGAACTCCTCTCTCGTTTTTTCCTCCATCCCCATCCGCTTGACCGGAAACCTTTCACACTTGAAAAGGCAACCTCCGACAATCCGGGGATGTGCGAATTTGGTTGGCTGATAACACAAAGAATTTAAATAATCAAGCTGAAATCCCTTCCGTCGGATATCAAGATTTCGTAATAAGTCGAGAAAACCTCGAAAGAGGGAACGGCCTCTGAAAAGGTCCGCAGGCAAGGCGCGCGAGTTATTAAGGAGTGAGGTGTACTGTATCGTACGCCGCAACGACGAGGAATGAAGCACAACACAGCATCCGGATTTTTTACGATGTCGTCAGGTGTGGTAATGGGCGTTGATCTTCACGTAATCGAAGGTTAGATCGGAGGTGCAGACCGTCCATGACCGGCGCCCCATCCCCAGCACAAGGCGGACCCGTATTTCCGGCCGTTTCATGATCTCGGCAAGATCTCTCTCCCTCCCGCCGATCCCCTTCTCCTCCGCAAAGACGGGGACATCCTCCAGGAAAAGGGACATCCGGTCCGCCGCAAGATTGATACCGAGAGATCCGGCAGCGGAGATGATCCGTCCCCAGTTCGGATCCCCGCCGAAAAAGGCCGTCTTGACCAGGTTTGAATTGGCGACGGCATAGGCAATCCGCTGCGCATCCCGCCGCGTTTTTGCCTCCGTCACCGTAATCTCGATCACCTTGGTCGCCCCTTCGCCGTCGCGAACCAGCCCCCGGGCGAGTTCGGACAGCAGGTCCGAGAGCAGCTCACCAAAACGCCCCACATCCCTTGAACCACGCCTGATCTGCGGATTCCCGGCCATGCCGTTGGCGAGGATGACGGCCGTGTCGTTTGTGCTCATGCAGCCGTCCACGCTGATTGCATTGAAGCTTCCGGCGACCGACATCCGGAATGCTCGATCAAGGGCGTCCGGGGCGATCGCGGCATCGGTCATGATAAAGGCAAGCATCGTCGCCATGTTCGGTTGGATCATCCCCGCCCCTTTGGCAATGCCGCATAGGGAGACTTCTTTCGCCCCGATTCCCCCTTTCCGGCAGGCGATCTTGGGAAAGCGGTCCGTCGTCATGATCCCCGCTTCTGCATCAGGAATCCCGTCCGCGTGAAGCCCGGCCACCAGATTCTGGATTCCCGCTTCTATTTTCCGGAGGGGAAGACGGTGTCCGATGACCCCGGTCGACGCCACAAGGACCATTTCATCGGCAATCCCGAGTTCGGCGGAGGCGGCCTTGGAAACGGCCAGGGCATCCGCAACCCCTTCCGGTCCGGTCGCGGCGTTGGCAACGCCGCTGTTGGCAATCACGGCCTGCGCCATTCCGGAGCGAATCCTCTGCTGATCGAGAAGGACCGGCGCCGCCTTGAAACAGTTCGTTGTAAACACCCCTGCTGCCGTCGCTGGGCGGGTCGAAAAGATCAGCGCAAGATCCCGGCCGCCGTCCGTCTTGATTCCCGTGTGGATTCCATTCGCAAGAAATCCGGGCACCCGATAGTCATCCGCTGTATGCATGGTCCCTCCGATTCTATAATACTGCGTTGCACCCGTTACGGGGACACCTTGCCGCAAGGTGTCCCCATTCCTATCTACTGCCCGCAGCACTTCTTGTATTTCTTACCGCTGCCGCAAGGGCACGGATCATTCCGGCCAACCTTGGCCGTTTCCCTTTTGATCGTTGCCGTCGCCGGTGTGTCCTCTCCCCGCGACATGATGTAATTCTGCCGCTGCTTTTCCTCGATCCGCTGCACCTCTTCCTCGCGGCGGATCTGAACCAGGCAGAGCTTTTCGACGCTGTCCTCCTTGACGCGGCGGATCATGTCCATGAACATGTCGTAGCCCTCTTTCTGATACTCCCGAACCGGATCCTTCTGGCCGTACCCCCGCAGACCGATTCCCTCCTTGAGGTGATCCATGGCAAGGAGATTTTCCTTCCATTGCGTATCGATCGACTGTAGCATGATCACCTTCATCAGGTAATCCATCAGCGGTTTCCCGTACTCGGTCTCCTTGTTCCGGAGGAGTGTCTTGACCTCCGCAACAATCCTCTCATGGATCGCCTGGGGACATGATGCCGCATCGTGTCCCCCGAGTTCGCGGCCCGTCTCAGAGAGATTCAGCTTCAGCGTGAAATGCCGGAATATCTCCTCGTCCAGTCCTTTGAGATCCCAATCCTCCGGGTGGCGTTTCTCATCGACATACTCCGGGACCATCTCTTCGATCATATCTTCCAGCATCTCTTCCACATCGTCCCAGAGCGCCTCCCCCTTGAGGACCTTCTTGCGCTGCTCGTAGATCACCTGCCGCTGGCGGTTCATGACGTCGTCATATTCCAGCAGATGCTTGCGGATATCGAAATTCTGCCCTTCAACACGCTTCTGGGCGTTTTCGATCGCCTTTGAGATCAGCCGGTGTTCAATCGGCTGACCCTCTTCCATACCGATTCGGTCCATGACGGCGGAGATCCGCTCCGCCCCGAAGATCCGCAGGAGGTCGTCCTCGAGGGAGAGGTAGAAGCGGGACGATCCCATGTCCCCCTGGCGTCCCGAACGTCCGCGGAGCTGGTTG
>JAPLJY010000020.1 GCA_026388345.1 Deltaproteobacteria bacterium | reverse complement strand
ACGCTCCGTCACTGGCCCGATTGCCGGAACGTAAAGGCGCTGACCAACCATGAATGCGGCTACCGGATGCGGGTCGGCGATTGGCGCATCCTGTTCGATATCCAGGATCGCATCAGAATCATCATGATCCAGGAGGTCAAGAAACGTGATGAACGAACCTACTAACATCCAGACCATCATGCAGGACGGAAAACCGGCCTTTGTGGTCATTCCCTTCGATGAATATGTGCGCATGTTTCCGAAGACTCCCCGCGTGCCCGAGGGCGACGCCATCCCCCACGAGGTGGTGGGCCTGACGATCAAGAAGGGGTACACCCTCGCCCGCGCCTGGCGGGAATATCTGGGCCTGACTCAGAAGGAGGTCGCCGGGCGGATGGGCATCACCCAGGCAGCCCTTTCCCAGATGGAGGCGGGAGAAAAGCGGCTAAGAAAAGCTACCCTGGAGAAACTCGCCGCGGCGATGGGCATCGGCGCCGAGCAGCTTCGCTGATTGAATCGTTCCAACAACATACTCGTTCTGCCCGACGGTTCGCCGCATTCGGCATAGTGATCGGCGTGGGGGCCGGCTGACGACAGGCTATGCCGCAACGAATTCGATTTTAACCCTCATCCCGGTTGCTTCGGCAATCTTTTCTAAGGTCTTGAGTGTGAAGCCCTCATACTCTCCGCTCTCGATCCTCGAAATCGCCTGCTGGCTGGTTCCCATAAGCTTTGCCAGTTGCTGTTGTGATAAGCCCTGCTGTTCACGCAGCTTCGCAATCTTCATTGCCAACTTCAGTGCTTGCCTCTCTTCTTGGTAATGGGCCTTGAACTCGGGATCTTTGATGTCTTCCTGCAACCGGCTTTGGAATGTCCGGACTTTGCCTTTTTTCATATTTCACCTCCCATAGGAAACCTCCGCATCCAATCTTCCATGCGTTTTTCCGCTAATTCAATATCCCTGCTTTTCAGTTGTTGCGTTTTTTTAGAGAACGCATGCACCAACACAATCTGATCAGGCATCTGGAAGAAATAGAGAATACGGTACTGATTCGAGCTGTAATGTATTCTCAATTCTCTTATTTTACCTCTGACGATATCAGCATAAGGCCGCTTGAGATTCGGCCCCTGCTCTTCCAAGAGCGACAGATAAGCAGCCACCTTAGCCCGCGCCTTTATGCCTAACCCGTCCAGAAAATCGTCAAGCGGTGAATCGCCCCGCTCAGTCGTGTAGAAGATTAGATTATACAAAGACGCCTCCAAGTGAGGGTCATTAATACATCAAGTTTGATGTAATGTCAAGCTGATTTTATTGTACATGCAACCGCCGTCGCCTATGGATTTGTTTTCTTACATCCCTTCGATGACGGCAATGGCCGCTATATCGATATGACACCCCAGGCGGAAGCGCTCTTTGGCTTCATCGATCGGACCATCGATGCGGAACTGGCCCGCGAATTGGCGTTCCTGGCCCATTACGACAACGCAAAGAGGACCATCCAGGAGGTTGTAGACATGCCCGACCGGAAAATCGACCTCTTTATCCGTTTCTGTCTGCAAAACAATGGCCGGCTCTCCGCGCAAAAACGCCTGGACCGCTTCGACTTTCTGTCGAATGAAGAAACCGCCCGCATGGAACGGGCCGTGCAGACCGCCTGCGGAAGCGAAAACTCGAATGCTGAATGAAACGACAGAGGTAGATTAAGTTGACGTTTTGAATCGCTATGGGTAGTAATTTTTCCTGTTCATGCACAAAATGTAAACAATTAATTACGCAGAAAACGCGAGAGGCTATCCATAAACATAATAAGCACCATCATACTACCGGCACGACGGTCTCTTCCGGCGGTATCCGGACGGCCTTGCCATTCCGCCAGACAGCAAGAGGATCAATAACCAGCGAGACAGTGGAAAACGGCAAAGTAGAGTGAGAGCGCAGGCTGGCAAACGCTGCAAGCAAAGTGTTGGAATATCGAGAAAAAATATCCGGGACCTGCGGCGGGTGGATCAATTTCCCCCCGGTCGGATTTCGTGGGGCGGCCTAAAAACTTCTTGACACACCGGATGGGTTTTCTTATCCTCGCCACACAAAACAAGGCCTCGTGCGTAGTTGCGTGGCCAGGGATTATTCTCGGTAAATAATTTGCATTGATATCGCTAACCGGAGGAGACAATCATGAAAAATCGGGAAATGCTCTTGGATGAAATCTATGAGACGGCAATTCTAAATGACATGACCTATTTCGGTTGAACACAATCCGTTCTTGCAGCTTTGCAGGAAAAATTGAACGTGGGCAGCGCCGAGGTTTTTAAAGCCGGAAGCGCTCTGGCCGGTGGTGTGGCGAGAAGAGGCGAAACCTGCGGTGCTCTCACCGGCGCCATCATGGCGGTTTGCTGCGTCGTTGGACGGGAGAGGCTTGAAGATCGGGAGCAATACGGAAAAGCGATGGAAGAAGCCGGCCGGGTGTATGATCGGTTCGATGAAGAAGTCGGCCACACGCTTTGCGCGGAGATCCACAAGAAACGGTTTGGCAAGGTATATCATCTTAACGTCCCGGAGGAGAGGACCGCCTTTCACGATGCGGGCGGGCACAGCAAGACGGGATGCCCCCAGGTTTGCGGGATTGCCGCCAGGATTGCCGCGGAGCTCCTTCTCGATAAGCATCTCGGCTGAAATTCTTTCCGGCGAAGGAAGGCTGTTCTGGGGGCGGCGGTCCGGTGCCATCGAGGGCAACGCGGATTCGCCGTGCTGATTCAATGATCCCGTCGCCGGCCGGGTCTTGCAGAAGCAAGTTGCTTCATAATCATCTTTCCGGAACCGTAACCGTTTTTTTTGTTTTATGCATCCATGTACATAACGATGGCTGCAATTCTCTATCTGTAATCATATTTCTTGACTTATGCCAAAATATAATTATAATTCCTGAACCGTAATCATTTTTCCGGGGGAGCCATGGCGGTCAACGATCAGGATAAATCGGCACTCAGGCCCGCAGGGTATGCGGCACTCATCAAACGGTACGATCTCGATGTCATTCCGAATTGGCACAGGTCCTTTGTCGGCGCCACCGGCGCCCATCGAATCGATTCGACCGGGGGTGTCATCGAGGAGGTCTACCCGTCCAAATACTGGCCCGGGGACACGCCCGGCGGTCATCTGGAATTTGCGCTTAAATATGACGGTACAAATCTCGCGATACTCGCCGCCTTGTTTCAGAGGGCGGCCGAGGCAGATCTTCTCGAATATGTCCGGTCCAGGCCGACCGGCAAGTATGCCAGACGTTTGTGGTTCCTGTACGAGTTCCTGACAGGCAGAACGCTTCAATTGGATGACGTAAGGCGGGGCAACTACATCGATCTTCTCGAACCGGATGAATACTATACGGTCACCCCGGCCCGACAAGTTCGCCGTCAGAGGATCAATGATAATCTACCGGGTGATCGCCTGTTCTGCCCGACGGTTCGCCGCACCACTGCCCTTCGCAACTTCGAGACAGCCGACCTCCCCAAACGATGCCGGCAAGTTGTGGCCGCCTATTCTCCGGAATTGCTGAAGCGGGCACTCGGCTACCTCTACGCAAAGGAGACGAAATCCTCCTTCGAGATCGAACACATCAAGCCAGCCTCGAACCGGATCGAGCGCTTCGTGGCGCTGCTTCAACTGGCCGAGCAAGAAGACTTTTGCGGAAAAGAGCGATTGATCGAACTTCAGAATCGCATTGTCGATGAACGGTTTCGCGCTCCAGACTATCGGCGGACCCAGAATTACGTCGGGGAAGCGGTCGCCTGGCAGAAAGAAAAGATACACTTCGTTTCCCCGAAACCTGAAGATCTGGCCGGCCTGATGGAAGGTCTGGCGGCTGCCCACAGGCGCATGGATGCAGGCAGCGTGCCCGCCGTGATTCATGCGGCCGCCGTCGCCTATGGATTTGTTTTCTTGCATCCCTTCGAGGATGGCAATGGCCGAATTCACCGCTTCCTGATCCACAACGTCCTTGCCCGAAGCGGTTTCACGCCCGAAGGGGTCATGTTTCCCGTATCGGCATCCATGCTTAAGGACCCTGCCGGCTATGACGCCTCTCTGGAGGCGTTTTCCCGGCATCTCATGGCCTTGGTGGAATACTCGCTTGACGAGGAAGGCCGCATGACCGTTCACAACAATACGGCCCGGTGGTACCGCTATATCGACATGACACCCCAGGCGGAAGCGCTCTTTGGCTTCATCGATCGGACCATCGATGCGGAACTGGCCGGCGAATTGGCGTTCCTGGCCCATTACGACAAGGCGAAGAGGGCCATCCAGGAGATCGTAGACATGCCCGACCGGAAAATCGACCTCTTTATCCGCTTCTATCTGCAAAACAATGGCCGGCTCTCCGCACGGAAGCGCATGGACCACTTTGATTTTCTGTCGGATAAAGAAATCGCCGGTATGGAACAGGCCGTGCAGACCGCTTACGAAAGCGAAACCTCGAATGCTGAATGAGCAGGAGTACCGCCAAAGCGGCATCTCCGTTTCCCCGGAGGTCCTCAAGACCCTGGACGCCTTCGCTCAGAAGGTCGGCATCGCCCCGACTCCCGGGTGATTCTTTTTGACTGCCCCGTGACCAATGGCGGTTATGTGCCATCGTTGTTCTGTGCCAAGCGATAGGGAAGATGGCACATAACGGTCGGGGGCCGGCACATGTTCCTGGCCGTTCAATCAACTGCCGGGGAGATATCGCCTTTCCCTGCCCCTGCCTGAAACCTTCAACATTCCTTGATCGACCAAC
Source organism: Deltaproteobacteria bacterium (assembly GCA_026388345.1). The sequence goes on along the minus strand of JAPLJY010000020.1, from coordinate 1,495 downwards.
TTCCCTGCCACCCTCACCGCCTGGCGTCGAGATATCCCTAAAACCATACGGATATCCTCGGCATCGCCCTGGACCTGGCCGGATCGCTGTGGCATTCGGCCGTGCTCAACGTGCCGTTCGTCTTCAACGGGGGGATCGTCCTGGTCGCCTTCCTTTTCTCGGCGCTCGTGGGGGTGATATTCGGCTATTTCCCGGCCCTCAAGGCCGCCCGTCTGGATCCCATCGAGGCGCTAAGGCACGAGTGAGCCTTCCGGTCCCCTTGCCGCCGATTTCATTCACGCATGGGCAACTTCACGGATTCAGGCAAGTCTGCGGCTGACAACCCTTTCGGCTTTTTTGAGGTCAAGGCTGCCTTAAGATACCTCTTGTTTGACCTGCGGTGAATAGCGGCCTTATTCGACGCAACAAATGCGGAGATTGTCCTTGCTTTATGCGGCGAATACGCGGCATAATATCACCAGGGAGCGTCAGAGAATGATGAACTATATCCACAACAGGAAGAATTGGCCAAAACTGACTTGGAGCCAGGAGCGGCTGGTGGGGCAGCTTGCCGGCGTACGTCATCGGCAGGGGCGGCTCATCGGGCGTATGGAGGGGCTGGGTTTTTCGCTCCGCAGCGAAGCCGTACTGCAAACCCTGACCGAGGATGTTCTCAAATCCAGCGAAATCGAAGGTGAAAAGCTGGATAAAGACCAGGTGCGGTCTTCTATCGCCCGCAGACTGGGACTCGATATCGGCGGACTGATACCGGTTGACCGGCATGTCGAGGGGGTTGTTGAAATGATGCTCGATGCCACAGGGCATTTTGCCGATCCGTTGACCGATGAACGCCTGTTTGCCTGGCACTCCGCTCTGTTCCCAACCGGGCGCAGTGGTATGACCAAAATCGCGGTTGGCCGCTGGCGTGACGATCGATCCGACCCCATGCAGGTGGTCTCCGGCCCGATTGGCCGGGAGAAGGTACATTATCAGGCCCCTGAAGCCAAACGTGTTCCCGAGGAGATGAGCGCTTTCCTGAAATGGTTGAACGGTCCCCAATCCATCGATCCGGTTTTGGCGGCAGGTCTGGCGCATCTCTGGTTTGTAACGATCCATCCTTTTGAGGACGGCAACGGCCGGATTGCCCGGGCGATTGCCGATATGGCTCTGGCGCGTTCGGAAAATAGTACACAGCGTTTTTATAGTATGTCGGCGCAAATTCGCCTGGAACGAAACGCCTACTACGATATTCTGGAAAAAACCAAAAAAAGCGGCCTGGACATCACCCCCTGGCTTGAATGGTTCCTGGGATGTCTCGATCGCGCCATGGTCGGCGCGGAACATATCCTGGCTGGCATCTTCCATAAGGCCCATCTCTGGGAGGCTCATACTCACAAGCCATTCAATGAACGCCAGCGAGCCGTCATCAACCGGCTGTTCGACGGTTTTGAAGGCAAGCTGACTTCTTCCAAATGGGCCAAACTGGCCAAATGCTCGCAGGATACCGCCCTGAGGG
>JAPLJY010000241.1 GCA_026388345.1 Deltaproteobacteria bacterium | reverse complement strand
GATGGGAAGCGTTTCGAGGATCGCCAGGATGTTCTCCCGCACCGTCAGCTTCCGGAAAACGGACGGCTCCTGCGGCAGGTAATTCAGCCCTTTCCGCGCCCGGACATACATCGGACAACGGCTCAGATCCTCGCCGTCGAGAAAAATCGCCCCCCCATCCGGCTTGATCAGCCCGACGATCATGTAGAAGGTGGTCGTCTTTCCGGCGCCGTTGGGCCCCAGGAGGCCGACCACCTCGCCGGGATTGATCTCCAGATGAATCCGGTCGATCACCCTTCTCCCGCCGTAGATCTTGATCAGATCCGTTGCCGTCAGTTTTCCCATGAAGAGATCCTATGATATCCGGCGAAAAAGGCGGCCGTCACTTTTTTTTCTCCTCGTTCTCTTTGGGATAGATTATGGCCGTCACACGCCGGTTCTCCAGGCTCTCCACCACCCCTCGGTTCTCATCCAGAAATACGACGATCCGGTCACCCCGGACGATATTGGCGCCTTCGCGCAGAACCGCACCGCCGGTCATCGTGATCTTCTGGATATCCTGTTCGAAGACGGCATCTTCTCCGGTCGCGACCCGTTCGCCCTCGGTAATCGTCACGTTCCCCTTCGCCTCCATCCTTTCCAGATCCCCTGCCCCTTCGACCTCCACGGTCGACCGGCCGGCTGTTTTTCTGTTTTCCTTGTAGTAGAGCGTCAGACGATCCGCCCGGATCGTCCGCGCACCTTGCGTGGCCACAGCATTCCCGGAAAAGACGACCATCCGTTTTTCGTTGTACGCCTCCAGACGGTCGGAAACGATCTGAATCGGCTGACTTTTATCGATCCGGGGTTTCTGCTTCGTTTCACCCAGTGCGCCCCCCGGCTGATACAGGACCGCTATCAGAACGCCCGTGAAGATGATAATCCTGAGGAACCTTTCCGACATCTGATTTTCCCTCTCATTTCCCTACGGAGTTTGCCCGAACCTGCGACAGCAGCGTGACCTTTTTCTCATCCAGCAAAAAGATCATTCCCACACCGCTGATCCGGACACTCCCGTTTTCCATAACCACGGGCCGGTCCGTTTCGATCTGCTTTCCGGCATCCCGGTATAGAAGGCGGTCCGTCGCAAAGCGGTCGCCATTTTCCGAAACAATACCGACATTCCCTTCGATTTCCATATCGCGGGACTGGGTATTGAACCGCCCCCGGTCGCCGGTCATCACGAAGACCCGACTGTCTTTCATCACCAGTCGGACTGTCACCTGATCGAAGAGCGCCAGGTTTTCCTTCTTCCGATACCGGGCCGTATCCGCCCTGATCTCCCACGTCATGCCGGAATCCCCGACCTCGGTATAATGGACATTCTTGACCTGCAGATCGACCCGATCCGACATGATCTTGAGCAGCGCCTTCTCCGGCGACCTGAGGAGGCCGATTGCGAGGATCGCCGCTACGGACAGGATCACCGTCAGGATTGCAACGACGAGCACCGTTTTTCTTTTTGTCTTCATCATCTCTGCCCGGGTTTGCTGCTGACCATTCGGCGGTCATTAAGCACCGCACCCTGTCGGAAATTTTATACCACCCGGGCCTGCGGATGTAAAGGTGAAACGTCGATCCCCGAGGGGAACACGATGCCGCATCGTGTCCCCCATTTCACGCAAATTCATACCGCGCGGCCACATCCGCCCACCGGTTCTGCGCCTTCAGAATCACCTCGCACACCTCCCGAACGGCCCCCCGTCCTCCCCCATGTTGCGTCACGTAATCGGCAATCTTCCGGGCCTCCGGGACCGCGTCGGCTACAGCGACGGAAAACCCCGCCCGCCTGAGGAGAGGGATGTCGACCACGTCATCGCCGACACAGGCCGTCTCTTCCGGGATCATATCCCGCCGCTTCAGGATTTCGGCAAAGGCCTCCGCCTTGTTAAAGATCCCCTGATGAACCTCGGTGATCCCCAGATCGGCGGCGCGGTGTTCGACCACCCGGGATCGTCTTCCTGTCAGCAGCACAACGTCTATCCCGAATCTCATGAGAATTTTCAAACCATGACCGTCCCTGACATCGAACTGTTTGCTCTCCAGCCCTGCATCGTCAATGACGATCCGTCCGTCGGTCAGCACCCCATCCACGTCGAGGATCAGGAGTTTCACCATCCGGATTTTCTTCAGAAGTCGTTCTTCGGTTATCTCTTCCACCATCGTCCCTCGTTTCAATAGGTTGCACACCATCACCCATGATGTCCACGCACCGCGGCATCGATCTTCATCAGGGTTATCAGCAGTTCCGGAAGGCTGTCCAGGGCCAGGGAATTCGGTCCGTCGCACAGCGCACGGTCCGGATCGGGATGAACCTCGAAAAACAGACCGTCGATTCCGGCCGCCACCGCCGCCCGGGCAAGACAGGGAACCATGTCCCGGTCGCCGCCCGATGCCGAGCCTGCCCCGCCGGGAAGCTGTACGCTGTGCGTGGCATCGAAGATGACCGGATATCCTGTTTTCCGCAGGATCGGGAAGGAGCGGAAATCAACAACAAGATTGTTGTAACCGAAACTGACCCCCCGCTCGGTCAGCATGATATTATCATTTCCCGCCGCCAACTTCTCCACGATATGGACGGCATCCCAGGGGGCAAGGAATTGCCCCTTCTTGATGTTCACGGCTTTTGCCCGGCGAGCGATCTCGACAATGAAGTCGGTCTGACGGCAGAGAAAGGCCGGGACCTGCACGACGTCAAGGACTGCGGCCGCCGGTGCGATCTCCTCAAAGCGATGGACATCGGAAAGAACGGGGAGGGAAAATTCCTCCCGGATCCTTTTCAGGATCTCCAATCCCCGGGTCAGCCCCGGCCCGCGGTAGGAATCCCGGGAGGTCCGGTTCGCCTTGTCATAGGAGGCCTTGAAAATAAACGGAATCCCGAGATCCCCCGTCAGCGTCTTCAGGTCGCGGGCGATCTTCGCCGTCATTTCTTCGTCCTCGATCACACACGGGCCGGCGATGAGCACCAGGGGGGCGCCGCCGCCGATTTCCATACCGCCGACGCTGATCTTCTTCATTCGCATATTCCTCCGGAATATCTTATTGTTTCTGCTGCATGATCCGGATCTTCATCTGCGGGATCCGCCGCGCCGCCCTCATCAAATCGGGATTCAGTTCATAAGCCGTCGTATAGGCCTTGAGTGCTTCCTGAAAAAGACCTTTTTTCTCGTAGGCCGCCCCAAGGTTCGCATAGACCTCGTCGTCCTCGGGATCCAGCTTCAGCGACATCAGGTAGTATTCGATCTGCCGGTCCAGATCACCCTTGAGACCGTATACGTAAGCGGCGCTTGCATAGCTGGCGGCCTTCTTCGGGTTCAGATCGATCAGCTTCTTATAGATCCGTATGGTCTTGTCGTACTGTTTTTCCTTCATATAGGCGTCGGCCAGGGTGTTCAATACCTCGGCCGTGGGGTTCGCCGCGGCAAGCTTCTCATACATCACGATCGATTCTTTCGTCTTGCCCGTCAGGCCATAGGAGAGGGCCAGGCTCTGCTGAATCTGGGGATCCTTTGCCCCATAGCGGATGGCCTTCTCATAGTTCTCCACGGACTGGGCCTGTTTCTTCAGTTCCGCATAAGCAAAGCCAAGACGGGTATAGAATATCGCATTTTTGGGGTTTATTTTCACCAGTTTTTCATAAAGGGGTGCGGCCTCGCCGAAACGCTTCCCTTTGAAATGGAGGGCAGCCAGTCTCTCCAGCGCGTCCGGGTCATTGGGTTTCAATTCAAGGGCTTTCTGGTATTCCCGAACCGCGTCCTGTTCCCGTTTTGCCTTTTCATAGGCGGCCGCCAGATTGAATCGGACGACCGGATCCTGCGGGTTCAGTGCGATGGCCTTTTTATAATTCTCGATCTCCTCTCTGGCCTGTCCCTTGCCTCCATAGGCCAGGCCGAGATTGGCATAGACGGCGGCGTTCTTCGGCTGCCGTTTCAGGACCTCCTGATGCCAACGGATCGCCTCGTCAAAATTTCCCATCTTCAAAGATAAGCTCGCAAGGGCCGCCGCCACATGATCGGCCTTCGGCACCTTCTCCAGGACCATGCGGTACTGCTCAGCGGCCCGGATGAGCTGACCCGTCTTCTCATAGGCCTCCCCCAATTTGAAAATGGCCACAGGATTGTCGGGCCGAATCTTCAAGGAGGCCTGGTAAGATGCGATGGCCTTCTTCCACTCCCCCATCTGGCCCCAGGCCAGGGCCATATCCGCCAACGCGGCATCATCCCGAGGGTTGGCTTTAACGGCCCGTGCGGTGATCCGGATCACATCCCCGTACTGTCCGCTCTTCAGATAGCACTTGGCCAGTTCCGCCAGGATGGCCGGATCGTCCGGTTTCAGGACCAGGATTTCCTGATACTGCGCAATCGCTTCCCCCGTCATGCCGGCATGGAGATAAATGGAAGCGAGCATGCGGCGCACATTCGTATCTTCCCGGTTCATGGCGATTGCCCGTTTAAGGTATTCGATCTGGACCTTCTGATTCCCTGAACTCCGTGCATAGCGCAGCCAATCCTGGGGTGTGATCTGTATCCGGATGGGAATGGCCGCAATCGGATCGCCCCGATAGCTGATCCGCAGGGAAAAATCACCCGGTTTGTTTTCCCCGACGCCATTCCGGCCGGTCAGGACCGCCTTGTCCACCAGATCGATCCCCTTGAGGAGCTTCCCGAAATCATCCTTACCCCCGACCCCTTCGATATCCACGGCAATCCCGCCGCCGAACAGCACATCCGTTGAAATCTCCTTGATGATGAATTCGTCCCGGTAGGAGATCTCAAAGGTATCGCGGGAGGTCAGACGGTAATCCTTTCCGTTCTTCTCCAGGATGAGCGCATAGAAATGGGGTTTTTGGTCGAGGATGATGAAGGAAAAGAAATTCTGAATCCTGGTCAGTCCTGAGGAAATCCCCTGCACCTTTTCCGGATAGAAGAATCCAGCCGACAGGCCGGCTGCCGTCAGGAATCCGAGGGTCAGGGCAACGATCCAGATCCTCATCGATCTTCGCCCTTTCCGCGCTGGTCTCGATGCTTTACCCGACTGATATTCCATAGACCCTTACCCCTCTGCGGCTCTTGATCATCCGATTGGTCGGCAATTGAGACTTTTTACGGGGGCATCCATCTTGCCGCCGGAAGATGTCTTCACCCCCGAGGATGAAACTTCCGATGGATCTCCTTCAGACGTTCCCGCGTTACATGCGTGTAGATCTGCGTTGTGGAGATGTCTGCATGACCCAGCATGATCTGTACGGAACGCAGATCGGCCCCTCCCTCCAGAAGGTGCGAAGCGAAGGAGTGACGGAAGGTGTGCGGATGAACCCTCTTGCCCAGACCTGCCTTCGCAGCATACTTTTTCACGATCTTCCAGAATCCCTGCCGCGTTATTCCTTTCCCCGAACGGTTCAGAAACAGGTAGTCACTCTCTCCTCCCTTGAGAAGAAGAGGTCTCGCCCCTTCCAGATAATGTTTGACCCGATCATACGCCGTGCGTCCCACGGGGACGATCCTCTCCTTCTCTCCCTTACCCATGGCAACCAGATACCCGACCTGCCAGTTGATGCTGTTCACGGTGAGCCCGATCAGTTCCGACACCCGGATCCCGGTCGCATACACGAGTTCGAGCATGGCGGAATCCCGGCAGTCCGTCGGCGTCGCCGCGCCGGGTTGCGCCAGCAGAAGTTCCATCTCTTCCCGGCTCAGGACATCGGGAAGTCGCATCCAGACCCTGGCCAGTTCGATATGGGCCACAGGGGTATGTTCCACCTTCTTCTCCCGGAGGAGATATTTATAAAACCCCCGTATGGCCGCCAGGGCGCGATTCACCGAATTGGCCGCAAGCCCGTCCTTCTGCAGCGACGCCAGAAAAGAAATCAGGTCCTCCGTCCCGATCCCGCCGATCCCGCGGGTTCCCCCTTCGCCGACAAACCCTGCGTACCGGCCCAGATCCCGGCTGTACCCGTCGATTGTGTTGCGGGAGGCCCCCTTTTCGACCCTTAGGTAATTGAGATACTCATCGATCAGATGATGCATGCTTTTTTTTAACGTAAATGACGCGGAGAAGCAAAGACTTTTTGACGAACGCGTCTCCGCCGCTCGACAGGGACAAAGAGAATTGTTTAAAACAATCGAGATTCCAAAGGTTTCGGACTGTCCACCGTATAAAAATGTATTGACACCTCTTTGGGATTATGATAGGGGACCGCCGATCCATTGTATGTAAACGGAGGTGTTCTTGAATGGCACATTGCGTGCTTCCTTCGCACATCCGAAAGCATTCCCCGGGGATGGTCGTTCCGTCAAGTCCACGGCTTTCGAATGTGCGAGAATCGCACTTCCGCTTCCGAAAATGAATCTTTTCGATGTTCTTCACCCGGGCCTTCTGATTTGATTACGGTCGGTGAGAAACTCGAAATGTGATGATCATCGCGGGATAGCGACATGGTTCTTTTTTTATCTTCTTTAAGACCCGGCTCTTTTTTATCTTGGCATTCAATTTGCTCTGAATGATTTTTCTGATGAGGTATTTTACATCATTCCCCGGATGTACGAAAACCTCAGAATCAGGAAAACCTTGAACGATTGTCCACGGAAGAGGGATTTGACCGCTGAACGAACGTTTCACGAAGGGAGCAATCATGAACCTCCAGGACGTATATGATCTGCTGGATGCCGAGATTCTGGTCGGCGGGGACCAGATGCATGCGGAACTTACAACCGCCTTCGCCGCCGACACGATGAGCGATCTGCTGGCCTTTGGAAGGGCGGGCGGCATTCTGCTCACCAGAATGACCAGCCCACAGGTGATCAGAACGTCGGATATTATGGATATCGCAGCGATTATCATGATCAAGGGAAAGATCCCTTCGCCGGAGGTGATTCAACTGGCCGGAGAACTTCATGTTCCGATACTGGCAACCCGGTTTCCGCAGTTCGAAGCGGCGGGTCTTTTGTATGCAAAGGGTTTGAGAGGGAACATCGCGAAGGTAGATGAACGCCATACCACCGTCTGATCACCACCGGAAATATTGAATCCCTCTCTTTGCCCCGCTGATCCGGGTGGAGAGAAGCGATTCGCACCTTGGGGAAGGAAGTGAATCTTGCTCCTACGTGAGGTACAGAAAATCCTGGATGCCGAGGTGCTGGTCGGGGCGGAGAAGCTCGATATGGAGGTCCATACTGCTTTCGGCGCCGACCTCATGAGTGATGTGCTGGCCTTCGCCGATTCCGGATGCCTTCTGCTGACGGGGTTGACCAATCCTCAGGTCATCCGCACAGCCGATGTGTTGGACATCGCGGCCGTCATCCTGGTTCGAGGGAAGAAGCCGCCTCCGGAGACTCTCCGCGCAGCAGCAGATAAAAATATCCCTGTTCTTTCGACAAAGTATATCCTTTTTGAATCAGCGGGCCGTCTATATGAAAAAGGGATTGTCGGTTCCGTACAGAAAGTGGATGGGCGCCGTGTCCGCTTGTGAAAAATGGCTGTACGAGAACAGCTTCTCCGTCGATGGGGGCAATTTTGACGATGCGGGCCGGGTTTCCGGAAGGATCAAGACGATCCTCAAAGAGATGGGGATCGAGAATGATGTGGTTCGGATGGCGGCCGTGATCACCTATGAATCGGAGATCAACATTGTTTCCTATGCCCGACATGGGATGATCAGTCTCCATGTACTGCCCGAACATGTTGAGATCGAGGCCGTGGATGAGGGGCCGGGGATTTCCGATATCCGTCTGGCCATGCAGCAGGGCTGGTCCACCGCCACCGACAAGATCCGGGAGATGGGTTTCGGCGCCGGCATGGGATTGAACAACATCCGCAACTTCTCGGATATCTTTCACATCTCA
>JAPLJY010000055.1 GCA_026388345.1 Deltaproteobacteria bacterium | reverse complement strand
GTGCCGCAGAGGGGGGCCTTCGGGATGGGATTCGAACTGTCGATCATCATGCCGCTGAGCTGGTTTCCCCTCATCTCCGATTACACCTCCCTCGCGAGGACGAAAAAAGGGGCGCTGATCGCCCCGTTCTGCGGCTATTTTGTCGGGAGCTGCTGGATGTACGTGATCGGGATGGCGGGCGGCATCCTGTCCGGATCCCCCGATCCCACGAAGATCATGCTCGCGGCCAATCTGGGTCTCACGGCGCTGGCGATCCTGGGTCTCTCCACGGTGACGACGACCTTCCTCGATGTCTATTCGGCGGGGATCTCGCTCATCAACATCTTCCCGAAGGTGAACGACCGGATGGCGGCGGTGGGCTTTACCATGATCGGCACGGCCATCGCGTTGATCTTCCCGATCGAGCGGTACACGGATTTTCTCTATCTGCTGGGATCGGTCTTCTCGCCGCTGATCGCCATCCTCCTCACCGATTACTTTGTCATGAAGTGCGACAACCGCGGCCGCCGGGCGGATGCCGTGGCCACCGTCTCGCTTGCGGCGGGGATCGCCTTCTACTACCTGATCAAGGCCCAGGAATTTCCTGTGGGATCGACGCTCACGACCATCGTCTTCACCGCGGCGCTGCACTACGTTCTTCGGAGAAGGCGGCGATGAGCAGGCTGTTGACCGGGAGCGCTACCCGCAAGCCCCGCCCTGCAGGCGGGGATAAGGGGTGCAATAAAAAACAGACGTTTTCCTTACCGGGAAGCACCGCCCTGCGGGCGGGCTTCCAAAACGCCCATCTGCGGCGTTTCCCTCATCCTTCGCCGTTCAACGTACGAGAAAGTACGCCTCACGGCTCAGGATTTCAGGGGCCTTGCATCTGGGTATTTTTGAACAGCCTGCATGCTATGAGGGTGGGTGTGGGTTTGGAGGTTTGGTGAACGTGTCGGGAAATGCAGCCGCTGAGATTGTCCGCCGACTGCGGGAGGCCGGTCATGAGGCCTTCTGGGTGGGCGGCTGTGTCCGCGACCTCCTCCGCGGCGAGGTGCCGGAGGATTACGATATCGCCACATCGGCCCGGCCGGAGGAGGTCCGGCGGATCTTTTCCCGGACGGTCCCCGTCGGCGAGCGTTTCGGCGTCTGCCTCGTCGTCGAGGGAGGAAGGCCTTACGAGGTGGCCACATTCCGGACGGAGGAGGGTTACGACGACGGCCGCCGCCCTGAGCGCGTCGCCTTCGCATCGGCGGCGGAGGACGTCCGGCGGCGGGATTTCACGATCAACGGTCTCCTCATGGACCCGGCGACGGGCCGGATCACCGATCACGTGGAGGGCCGCCAGGATATCGAACGGGGGATCATCCGCGCGATCGGCGATCCGGGGGCGCGTTTCGCCGAGGATCACCTGCGGATGCTCCGGGCGGTCCGCTTCGCGGCGACGTTCGGTTTTGCGATCGAACCCCTAACATTCGCCGCCCTCCTGCGGCAGGCGGCCGCCGTTTTCCGGATCAGCGCCGAGCGGATACGGGAGGAACTCTCCAGAATCCTCACGGGCGGCGGCGCGCGCCGCGGCATGGAACTCCTGTCGGAAAGCGGTCTTCTCGGTGAAATCCTGCCTGAAGTACATGCGCTCCGGGGGGTCGAGCAGCCCCCGGCTTTTCACCCCGAGGGGGATGTCTGGGAACATACGTTGCGGATGATCGCCCTCCTCCCCCGGCAGAAGGGGAAAGCCGATCCACGGCTCGCCTGGGCGGTTCTTCTCCACGACGTCGGCAAGGCGGTCACCCGGTCCGAAGATGCAACCGGGACCCATTTCTACGGCCATGTTCAGCGGGGGGAGGAGATCTCGGCCGCGATTCTCCGGAGGCTCCGCTTCTCCCGGGAGGATCTGGAGACGGTCCTTTCCCTCGTCCGCGGGCACATGCTCTTCATGAACGTCCGTGAGATGCGGCCGAACCGCCTGAAACGCCTCCTCCGGACGCCGGACTTTGCCCTTCACCTGGAGCTTCACCGCCTCGACTGCCTTGGGAGCCACGGCCTTCTCGATCATTATGAATTCTGTAGGCAAAAATTAGAGGAGTATCCGGAGGAGGAGCTCCGGCCGCCCCGCCTGCTGACCGGCGATGATCTGATCGGAATGGGCTTTGCGCCGGGGCCGGTTTTCAAGGAGATCCTCCGGGCCGTCGAGGACGCCCAGCTTGGCGGCGAGATTACCGACGCCGCGGGGGTCCGCGATCTGGTCCTGAAGCGATGGGGCGATCCGCAGAGGCCGGTTGACTGATCCGGATGCCCTGTCCATCCGTTGCCTTGGCCAGGCGTAAGGATCATTCGTTTGGCAGGCTGAAACGCCCGTCTGCTGCGTTTCCCTTATCCTTCACCGTTCAACGTACCATAAAGTACGCCTCACGGCTCAGGATTTCAGGGGCCTTGCATCCGGACATTTTTGAACAGCCTGGAGCAGCGACTTTTTCAAGAGGCTGCTAGGGAATGCTTGCATTTTTCCTTCGTTTTCATGAGAATGGGCAGGTGGAATCCGGCATAGGGGGAAACCGGACCGGGAACGGGAGCTCATCATGGGCATACGTGTGCGCGGGGTGTTGTTTCTTTTCAGCGGGATCCTCATCCTGACGCTCCTGGTCGGAGGATGCGGCCATCCAGCCGTCCGCCCTGGCGCTCCGCCTCTTTCCCCACCGGTGCAGGCTGCGGAAAAGAGGGCGCTGCCCCGCCTGGGCTACACCATCCAGGCCGGGGCCTTTGCCAACGCGGAAAACGCCGCCCGCTTGACCCGCTCCCTGCAGGATAAGGGATTGGATGCGACCTATTTTGTCGCCCGCCAGGGGCTCTACAAGGTCCGTTTCGGAAATTTTCCCGTAAAGGAGCAGGCCCGCGCCCGCGCCGAGGAGCTTCGGAAGGCCGGGATCATTGAGGAATATTATGTCGTCAGCCCCGAGGAGTATACGGTCGCCCAAAGGGAGGCGCGCGGTGAGGCCTACCTCCGGGAGGAACTGGTCCGGTCCGCCCGGAGCTTTCTCGGCGTTCCCTACCTCTGGGGGGGCGCCTCCGCCGAAACCGGTTTCGATTGCAGCGGCCTGACGATGACCGTCTATCAGTTGAACGGTTTGGATCTCCCCCGGACGTCACGGGAGCAGTTCGTGACGGGAACCCCTGTGGACCGCTCCTCCCTGGAGAAGGGAGATCTGATTTTCTTCGCCGCCGTCGGAGACAAGGTTTCTCATGTCGGCATCTATGCCGGAAATGGGCTCTTCATTCACGCTCCGGGAAGGGGGAAGAAAATCCGCACGGACCCGCTTGCGAAAGAATATTTCAGCCGGGCCTTCGTCGGGGCACGTTCGTACCTGTAACAGGCTGAAACGCCCGCACGGCGCCTTAGCAGGCTGAAACGCCCATCTGCTGCGTCTCCCTCGTCCCTCGCCGTTCAATGTACCAGAAAGTATGCCTCACGGCTCAGGATTTCGGGAGCCTTGCATCCGGGGATTTTTGAATAGCCTGCAAAAGAGACTTTTTCAACATGCTATTAGATCCGGAGGTGCTTTTTTTTCACGTAGCCGGTTGATAAATGCCCGCTTTTTTAGTATGTTTCTTAGGTGCATGGTTACGAGGTTTTGGAAATGGTCTTTCCCGGGGTCCGGAAAATTCCGGATCGCCATTCGTAAGGACTTATTTTCGCTGTTTTTTTATTTCCCATAAGCATCGATACAGAGGGGTTATGCCTTTCCAGATCTGCCTGACGATCCTGATCTGCCTCATCCTGGGGATCTCCGGTTGCATGAAGGCGGTGGCGCCGAAGCCTGCGGCGCCGCCGACAGAGCCGCCGCCGAAGGTCGAGCTGAAGGGTCCATATGATTCTGAAATCCCTGTAGGGTACCTCGATCTGCTTCGTCGCGTTCCCGTGCCCGCCGGCGAGGCCGTTCCCCTGACCTTTCTTGCCGTGGCCGACCACTTTGCCGCGCGGGGGGAAGAGGACAGGGCCCTCCATTTTCTCGACAGGGCCGCCGACGGATTCGTCCGGGAAAAGAACCGGAGCGGCGAGGCTGCGGCCTGGAGCCGGAAGGTCGTGCTCCTGTCGGATTCCGGCCGGGAGACAGAGGCGCGTGAACTCATCCGGAAGGTCGGGGAAGCATGGAAGGCGCCGCCGCTCCGGGCCTTTCCCCGGTATCTCGAAGGCCATCTCGCCCTGCTGCAGGGGGATTTCCCCCGCGCCATTTCGGCCCTGAACCGGTCGCTCCAGGATAACACAACTTTCCGCGGGGATACTTACCTCCTGAAGCTGCGGCGGGATACGGAACTTGACGCGGGGATCGCTGCGGTTCTCGCCGACAGCGTTCCCGGACTGCTCACGGCCTACGGTCTGACCGGGAGGCCGATAACCGGCGCCGGTCCTGCCGCCGCCGCGGACCACCTTCGCGAGGCCCTGGCCCTGAATCAGGAACTTTATCAGACCAAAATAGCCCCGCTTTTTCCCGCGGCCGATTTCCAGAAATTGGAGGCCGAGGCGCACAATTTTCTGGGGCTGGAGACGGGGATGAGGGGGGATGGGGCGGAGGCGTTCCGGCATCTCGTCCATGCGGGGGAGTTGTCGCGGAAGGCCGGTTTCCCGGCGGGGGAGATCCGCAGCCTTCTGTTCCTCGGAGAACTCGGTCTCCAAGGGGAATCCGGAACCGAAGGCCGGCAGGCGGCCGAGTTGCTCCGGGAGAGGGCGGACCGTCGGGGTGCGTCGCCCTATCGGATCTGGGCGAGGTTCCTTCTGGCGCGATATGAGGAAAGAGAGGGGCGGAAACAGGAGGCGATCCGGTTTCTTGAGGAGGCGGCCGGAGTCATTGAGGCTCAGCGGTCCCCGTTGATGGTGGACATGCTCGATGAGGTTTGCCGCCGCCAGAGACGGTCGGTCTATGAATCCCTCGTCGAGATCCTGGCCGGAGAAGGGATGGCCGCAGAAGCCTTGAGGGCGGCGGAGGCGGCCAAGGCGACCGCGACCGTGGATCTTCTGACCGGACAGGAGATCGGACGGACGGACGGCGAGCGAGAGCTCCTGCGGGAGGAAACCGTGCTTGGCGGGGAGATTCGGGGTCTTCAGAGACGCATCCTGCAGATCTCCGATGAGGCGGTTGCCGGTGGGCCTCTGGAAAGGCTGAAGCATGCCGAAGAGACCTATCGCGAGCTGCTCGGCCGGATTGGCGTAGAGGAAGAAAGGCTTCTCTCCCTGATCGCCGTGCGCGGCGTCGATCCGGCTGCCCTCCAGCGCCTCCTCGATGAGAATACCACCCTTTTCGATTACTTCTCGACAAGGGACGGCCTGTATGTCTGGGCCATTCACCGGGGACAGGTTCATCTGGAGCGGATCGGTCTCCCGCGCGAGGAACTGCGGTCCTTTGTACTCTCCTTTCTTGCAGCGATCCGCAACAGGAATAAAAGAAAGACGGAAAGCTTCGCCCGCAGGGCCTACGATCTGCTTCTCAAACCGATCATTCCCTTTGTCTCCGGGGAGAGGATCGGTTTCATCCCCGACGACGCGCTGGTCTACCTTCCCTTTGCGGCCATGAGCTACCGGGGAAGATTCCTCGCCGAAGGCTTTACCATCTTTCATCTCCCCGAGGCCGCCCTGCTCGGACAGGTCCTGGGGGAAACAAGGACGGCGGGCCTGCGCATCCTCGCCTTCGGGAACCCTGATCTGGAAAACGAGGCGCTGGATCTCAACTTTGCCGTGCAGGAGGTGGAACGGATCCGGAAGCGGATCGGCGGCACGACCGTTCTGCTTGGTCAAGAAGCGTCGGAAGCGAAGGCGGGGGAGATGCCGGCCGGTTATGACATCCTCCACTTTGCCGTCCGGGGACAGTTCTTCCCGGAAGAGATTCTGCATTCGGGCCTGTTGCTGACGCCGGGCGCCGGGCAGGACGGCAGGCTGACCGTCCGCGAGATCTTTCGCCTCCGCTTTACGGGAAGGGCTGTTGTGCTGAGCGGATGCGATCCGATTCCGGAAAAGGATCCGGAAGGAAAGGGGCTGGTCTCCCTGCAGCGGGCCTTCCTGAGTGCGGGGAGTCCGTCGGTGGTTTCGACGTTGTGGCTCAGCGACGACAAGGCGGTTGCACACCTTCTGGATCTTTTTTACCGTCAACTGGAAAAAAAGGAACCGCTCGCCGATGCGCTGCGGGCGGCGCAGCTTCATCTGCTTCGGGAGGGGTATCCTCCGTATGTCTGGGCGGCGTTTGTGCTGACCGGGAAATACTGATTTCGTCTTCGAATCATAAAATCTGGCCGGCCGCCCCGGCCGGTCTGCTTAAGAAGGGAGAATCATGGATAGCGAAAATTTACTGGTCACGGGGGGGTGCGGTTTTATCGGGAGCAACTTCATCCGCCATCTGCTTGCGAAAGAGGACTTCCGGGGGAGGATCATCAATGCGGACAGCCTGACCTATGCGGGGAATCCCGATAATCTGAGCGGTGTTGCAGATGCGTATCCGGGGCGGTATCTCTTCGAAAAGGTGGACATCTGCGACATACCCGCGCTCAAGGTCATCTTTGCCCGCTACGGGATCGACGCCGTCTGCCATTTTGCCGCCGAGTCCCATGTGGACCGTTCCATCAAACGACCGAACGGCTTCATTCAGACCAATATCCTGGGGACGTTCAATCTTCTCGAAACGGCAAGGGCTGCCGGCAGCCGCTTCCGGCTCTTCCACCACATCAGCACCGACGAGGTCTACGGAAGCCTGGGAAAGGAGGGTCTTTTCACCGAAGAGATGCCCTACCGGCCGAACAGTCCCTATTCCGCATCCAAGGCCTCCTCCGATCATCTCGTCCGGGCCTACCATGAAACCTACGGCCTGCCGACCACGATTTCCAACTGCTCGAACAACTACGGCCCTTATCAGTTTCCCGAGAAACTGATCCCGCTGATCGTCCTCAACGCGCTGGAGGGAAAGCCCCTTCCCGTTTACGGGGACGGAAAGAATGTGCGGGACTGGCTTTACGTCACCGACCACTGCGAGGCGATCCGGACGATCATGGAAAAGGGGCGGCGCGGGGAGACCTACAACATCGGCGGCCATGCAGAGATGGAAAACATCGCCATCGTGGAGATGATCTGCGATCTGGTGGATGAGCTGGCGCCGGAGACAGGTTCCCGGCGGCGTCTGATCACATTTGTTGCGGACCGGCCCGGTCACGACCGGCGTTATGCCATCGATTTCTCGAAGCTGCACGGGGAACGGGGCTGGTCTCCCGCTGAATCCTTCGCCTCGGGTCTTAGGAAGACCGTGCGCTGGTATCTCGAGAACCGGGACTGGAGCGACCGGATCCGAAGCGGCGCGTATCAGTCCTGGATCCGGGAACAATATGGAGAGCAGCCGGACTGATCTTCTGATGACATCAATTCTTGAATGCGGCCTTATGCCGATTGATCTGTATCATCCAGAATCTCCCTGATTTTTTTGCTCATGTCATCAATATAATATGGTTTCTGAATGAAGGCCACGGCCCCGGCATTAAGGATGTCCGCTGTTTTTACACCGGTTGTGTTCCCGCTTGCGATCATCACCTTCATTGAGGGAAAGATCTTCAGGATTTCCACAAGGCATTTTTCCCCACCCATTCCGGGCATCATCAGATCCATAATGACGATGCCGATGCTCCCCCCCACCCGGTTGATTGTGACCAGTGCGTTTTCTCCAGACGATGCAGTCAACACGTTATAACCGAGATACGATAGGAGCTCCTGGCCGGTTTCGAGAAGAGAAGGTTCGTCATCGACCAACAAAATGGTTTCATGCCCCTTTGATAAAGCGGGCTTTTTGCCCATTTCCATCTTTTCTTCAATTATCATGTCATCCACCGCAGGGAGATATAACTCAAATGTCGTTCCCCTGCCCGGTTCACTGGTGCAAAAGATGTATCCGTTGTGATTCTTGATGACTCCATAAACAACGGACAGCCCGATACCTGTACCTTTGCCTGCCTCTTTGGTCGTAAAAAAAGGTTCAAAGATTTGATCCAGGTTTTCTTTTTCGATACCGCATCCCGTATCGGAAATCCTGAACAGAACATAATGGCCCGCGTTCATTTTTACATTATCCTGTTCAAGAGGGGTGGCGAGCTCGACATTTTTTGTCTGGATGTTCAGTTCACCACCTTCGGGCATGGCGTCTTTTGCATTCACCGCCAGGTTCATGATGACCTGTCCCAACTGAGTCATATCCCCGTTGATGAGATGGAGATCGTCTTCCAGATTCAACCTCATTTTAATCGTTTTGGGGAGGGTGCTGACCAGGAGTTTATAATAATTCTTGATCTCTCTGTTCATATCTACAGGGACCAGTTTACTTTCGACTTTTCTGCTGAAAATGAGCAGTTGTTTGATCAGGTCCGTGGCTCTTTTTGTTAAGCCATCGATATTCATAAGATACTTCCAGTCAGGATCATCCTCCGTCTTTTTCATGGTCAGCAGTTGATTGTAAGCGCTGATGGCCTGTAAAATATTGTTAAAATCATGAGAAATACCGCCGGTAAGCCTGCCCAGCGCGGTCATCTTGGAGGCATGGCGAAGTTGAGATTCCAATTTCCGTTGTTCGGTGACATCTTTTAAAGTACCGACAATGCCTGTCATTTCTCCCGCAGCATTGAGATTGGGGGCGCCGCTGATGTTGAAAAAACGATCCGATCCATCCTTGTGCTGGAGCGTCCCGATAACGTCCCCCCGTACGATTCTCCCCTTGTCCAGTGTCTCTTGGAAGAATGAGGAATAGAGCGGGATCTCCTCCTTCCGGAGGAAATCGATGAAATGCTTCCCGAGAACATCTTCGACTCGGTGGCCCAGGATCCGCTCCCAGGCGGGATTGACGTAAGTGAATACACCTTCCATGTCGAGCGTATAAATGATGTCGGGGGCGCTTTCACTGAGCGACCGGAACCGCCTTTCACTCTCCATGATCTTCCGGTAGGACATGGCGTTGTTGATGCTGATCGCGATCTGGGGGGCGATACCCATTAGCAGGCTCATGTCGCTCTGTCTGAGGAGCCGTTTGGAACGGATGTTGTCCACGACAAGGATCCCCAGGGATTCCCCTTTGAAGGCGATGGGGACGCAGATAAAAGAATGGGTGCCCATCCTTTTGGCGAATTCGACGCTTCGTGGGGAGAAATCCTTTACGATCTCATTGATGTCGTTGACCAGAAAGGGGGTCTGATTCCGGAAGGAGACGACGAAGACCCCCCGCGAGGCGGGATTGTCGAGACGAAACTCGACGTTTTCTATATACTCCCGCTGTTCAGGGTTGTACCCGAAGCCGATGGTGTACACTAGGCGTGTCCCTTCCCGGTTCGCCAGCATGATCATGCCGCGGTCGAAATCAAGCCGCTTTTCCAATGCCTCCACGATAAAAGTAAGCAACTTATTGGTGTCGAGAATGATGGAGGTGGCCTGTCCGATCTCCTGAACGAGGAGGGTGTTGTTGTAGCTGATGTTGATCTGTTCAACAAGACGGCCAGCCGCATCTCCCTGTTTGAGGATGGTAGCGAGCAATTCTTTCTTTTCCAGATGTTCGGTATAGAGTGTCGTGCCCATCACCATTAGGACAAAGGATAAAACAAAGACATCCCAGTAAACGGGCGACAGAATACTCACAGACAAGATGCAGGCAATGAAGCCGATGACAAAAGAATAATTGCGGATCCGTTTCCAGACAAAGTTATGTGTTTTTTTCCAGGAGACGTTATAAAGGCAACAGTCCCCGCCCTTATGGAGACAGACAGGATGTTCTATCTCGGCAAATTCACTTGTGAAGAGTTTTGCTACTGCTTCAAACATACCAAGCCGGTTAAGACACTGATAGGGCTTTTCAACCACATTGGGTTGCAATGTAATTTTCATCTCAAGCTTATCTGTTCCGATGGATCTGGTTGTCAATATAGTCGCTCTAGTGACATTGCGACTGATCTTTTCTACAACGGTATAAACTGTTGCAGGGCTAAAGAATCCCAGAAGGTTCTGTCTCACAGCACCAGACGCTCGGGAAGTGACGGAAAAACGTCCCACTTCTCTGGCAATGTCCGGATTATTCGTCTTTTCCGCGAGCATCTCGTGAAAACGATCAACCTGATCCTGAGTCAACCAGTGACCCTCATCATCCAGGTGGTAAGTTTCAATGCCCGCATACTCCAAAAGGGATGCAACATTGATATTTGGGAAGCAACTTTTCAGATACTCAACGTAGTTCTTGATGATGCGGCTGTTATAAAGAGGGATTTTGTCAATCATATTTTCCGATAGTTCTTTCATGATCAACGGCGTTTCTTACGCCCCTTTGATCTTCTACAAAGGTATGAAGCCTTTATAATAGTGGGTACCTTGCCAACTCTTTTTCATGGATTGATTCAGCTTGTATATAGCATAGATATTAGTCGGATTCTTAATATAGTATGCTGAATTTAATAGGCGGTATTGGTAGAAAGGAAAAGAATATATTTTATTTTTGATGTAATTATTGCCTGCATAAACAGCATTTTCTTCTACCCCCCGTGGTTGGTGAACCACGTAGGAGAAGCGGTATTTGTCCCAATCCTTAGGTAAATCATGATAAATCAACCTCCCTTCTTTCTGCAGTTGTTCCATCAAGTCAGTGCCGGGAAGGGGTGTCAGTATAGTGATCCCAATAATGTCAATGCCGGAGGTAACCAGGTAATCAGCTAACTCTTTATAGTATTCCGAGGACTCATAGTCATTCCCGATGACGAATGATCCCAATACCCCTATCCCATATTTATGAAATCGATCCACTACCCATTTATAATTTTCTACCCCAATCTTCAGGTTAATTCCTTTTTTCATCTTTTTTAGTGTTTTCTTGTTGATAGTTTCAAAGCCGATAAATGCATATATGCAGCCGGCCTGAGCTGCCAGCTTGATCACATGCTCATCTTCAGCTGCGTTGATGGAAGTCTGCATCCACCACTTCTTGCATAGACCGCGACCAATCATACCCTCAAACAATTCTATTGCCCTGCTTCTGCTTTCCGGACTATGACCAATTAAATTGTCATCGATAAAGGTTATATATTTACTTTTTATTTTTTCCAGCTCATCCAGGACATCTTTTGCTCTTCGTTGACGATACTCGTGACCCAAGTATCTCGATACCGAACAGAAATTGCATTTAAAAGGGCAGCCGCGAGAGGTCTGTACAGAGTTCCAGAAATAATTTGGATGAAGCAGGTCGTGCCGGGGGGTGATTTGGGTTTGAGAAAGGTCGATTCGCGGACCATTATATTTGGGTAACAATCTGTTGTTTTCGAAATCTGAGATGACCTGTTTCCAGATACCCTCTACTTCACCTATCACCACCGAATCAGCGTACTGCAAGGCCTCATCGGGAAGCATGGAGATATGAATTCCTCCCATAATCACTTTGATTTTTTTCTCCCGATATATCCGCGCAATTTCATAGGCCCTGTTGATACTGCTGGTGAAGCCCGTGATGCCTACCAGGTCAGCTTCTTCGAACTTAAATTTATCTATATTCTCATCCGCTATTTTAATCTCCCAGTGGGATGGGGTTACCGCAGCAATATAGGCCAAGCTTAGGGGTTGAAAAGTGGAATATATACTCACTAAATAACCGCTTTTACGGCCAACGGGATTTATTAATAAAAGTTTTTTCATTAAGTGTATTGATTCCTTTCTTTAAATGAAATCACGGATTCAGGATTATGTCAATCCCTCATGGGAAAGTGATTTAAAAACTCTTTCGACTGAATACGTAATTATCATATTAGGATAGCTAATATATCATGCGCTTTAGGACCGAACCTTTTAATTGTTTTTGAAAGGGATCTATGTGTTACAAAACATCTTTAAATTCCCTGACCATGTCTTCTTCTTTCAATAATCCTTTTGCAGACATCTTGGCAATCTTGTGCCTTCTGGCAATGAACTCTTTTCTCTGCCGGGGGGGCAGACCGAGTAGCATGTCTAAGTTATCACCATGGTATATGATCCCGGAGGTTTCGAGTTCGAAAAAAGACCTTGTTGCGTACATTTTGGCCTCCTCGGAGTTCATGGTGTTGTGTTCCCATTTGTACATGTATCCCTTCAGACTGTACTTTTGTGCATTCTTAGGTTCGGATATTGGGCTCAGCGGAGCTATGATGAACGGGAACATCGTAAAGTAAATGTAGCCGTCCAGATCAGGATACTCAATTTTTTGGATGAATTCTCTGGTTCGCATAACCGTTTCGATCGTCTCTCCAGGAAAGCCGAATATAAAATAGCATGAACAGTTGATGCCAGCTTTCATCACCCGTTCAATTATCTCGGCGTAAAGCTCCGGATTAGCCTTCTTGTTCATGCCTGTGAGTAACCCCGCATCAGCAGACTCCAGCCCGAGAAGAACTTCAATATGAGATAGGTTGAAAAATATGGACACCAATGTTTAGGTTAGAGACCAAGACGGAGGTGTGGAAATGGAAAGGATACCGAACGGGCGATACACGAAAGAGTTTCGAGAGGAAGCGGTAAAGATGGTGACGGATGGCGGCAT
>JAPLJY010000291.1 GCA_026388345.1 Deltaproteobacteria bacterium | reverse complement strand
CGCCTGATACTTGCTGACCGTCCCGCCCATCTCGCTAAGCAGGGTCATGAAATACATCCCCCTTTTCAGGCCGAGCTTGCGGCCCACCAGGTCGAGCGCCTGGATGCCGTTGGCCCCCTCGTAGATGGAGCAGATCTTCTCATCGCGGAGGAACTGCTCCACGGGGTATTCGGAGCAGTAGCCGTACCCGCCATAAACCTGGATCGCCGTCTCCGTCACCTTAAAGCCCATGTCGGAGCAGTAGGCCTTGCAGATCGGGGTGAGGACCTCCAGAAATCCCAGCCACTTCTCCTGCTCCGCCTCATCGGCGGCCGCCCGGAGCCGGTCCCCGCAAAGGGCGCAGAAATAGAGCAGCGCGCGGAAGCCGTCCGTGTGGGCCTTCATCCAGAGGAGCATCCGCCGGACGTCGGGGTGCCGGATGATCGGCACCCGGGGGGCTTCGGGGTTTTTCATTTCCAGCAGCGACGAACCCTGGAGGCGCTCCTTGGCGTACTTCAGCGCGTGGAGGTAGGCGATGGAGGCGCTGGAGAGGGACTGGAGTCCCACGCCGATCCGCGCCTCGTTCATCATCTGGAACATCACCTTCATCCCCTGGCGCTCCTCGCCCAGGAGCTCCGCATAGCAGTCGCCCTGGTCGCCCAGGTTGATCACGCAAGTGGCCGAGCCGTGGAGCCCCATCTTCTCCTCGATTGCGCCGATCGTGTAGTCGTTGCGTTTCCCGAGCGTCCCGTCATCATTGACGAGGTACTTGGGGACGAGGAAGATCGAGATGCCGCCCGTTCCCGGGGGATCCCCCTCGATCCGGGCGAGTACCGGTTGGATGATGTTCTCCATCAGGTCGCTGTCCGCCGCCGTGATGAACTGTTTTGTCCCCTGGAGGCGGAACGTCCCGTCGGGCTGCCGGACCGCCTTTGTCTTGAGGTTTCCCACGTCGGTTCCGGCCCCCGGCTCGGTCAGCGCCATCGTTCCGCCCCAGACGGCCTCATGCATCTTCGGGAGGTACTTCTTCTTCTGCGCCTCCGTCCCGTAGACCTCGATCAGGTGGGCGGCCCCCTCGGTCAGCGTGAAGTAGATGATGAAGCCGGGGTTGTGGACGAACCACTCTTTGGCCGCCGCGGTCACGACGTGGGGGAAGCCCTGTCCGCCCTCATCCGGTTCGACGCTCATCGTTGCCCAGCCTCCCCCGCGGTAGAGCTCCGCGGGGCGGTGATAGCATTTCGGGACGCGGACCTTCCCCTCCTCCAGGCGGCACCCCTCGCGGTCCCCCTCGGCGAGGCAGGGGAAGACGACGTTCGTGGCGAATTTCTCCGCCTCGTTCAGGGCCATATCGAACATGTCCCGTGAAAAGTCGGCATAGAGCGGCGACTTGCAGAGCGCCTCGACATTCAGCATCTCATAAAGAACGAACTTCTGGTCTCTCGGATCGATAATCAAACTGGCCATAACCGTAACTCCTTTCAAGGGTGATGAACTCGTAAACAGTCGCTGCATGTGCCGCCACATCAGCCTGGCCGGACCCGGGCGCCACCGGCCGTTACTTTTTCGGACAGATCGGGTCCTTCATCAACTCCGTCTGCCGCCCGAAAGAGGCGGAGTCCAGCCCTTTGAGGGGATGGTTCTTGGCGTACATCCCCTTGAGCTTCCGGGCCGGGATTTCGGGATAGAAGGTGTTGATCGCCGCCTGGCTCCGGTCCAGCGGCGCCTCTTCGATGGCGTACTCGTCCGAACCCAGGCCGTTGGCCACGCCGCCCTGGACCTGGGCCTCAATGTCCTTCCCCTTGATGAGGTTGAGCTTCTTGGCGCCGCACGCCAGGGCGCCGAACTCCTCCGCCTCGGAATTGAGGAGACCCGGGGCGGCGTTCATCATGTCGATGCAGGCCATGTCGATGGCCACCGGATCGTAGGAGGCCAGGATTCCGATGCCGTTGACGATGGGGGTGTCGGTCCAGCCGTAGCAGTCGCAGTATGGGGTGATGT
Source organism: Deltaproteobacteria bacterium (assembly GCA_026388345.1). Next base: position 10,691 of record JAPLJY010000291.1, on the reverse strand, counting down.
CCATGGCGAAATTGAGGAAGAAGGCCTTTCCCGGATCCTTGGTCATCATGCAGGCCAGCGCCGAATCGGCGATGCGGCGGCCGAGGGTGGGCAGGTGGTCGAACCGCTGGATCGCCTTGATGCCCGCCATGTTGACGCAGAGGTTGGCGCAGGCGAAGCAATAGACGCAGCTCTCGAGATCCACGGTGAGCCCCTCATCCGTCACCTTTATGGATCCTTCAGGGCAGCAGTCCTCGCAGACCTGCCACCATTCGCACTTTCGGCCCGGGCACAGTTTGGTGTCGATGACCGGCTTGTCGCCGGCCAGCGCGCCGTGGAGATTCATTTTCCCCCGCTTGCTCGCCCCGCCGACGCCGATGTTCTTGAGCGATCCCCCGTAGCCGCCGGCCGGGTGCCCCTTGAAATGGGCGACCGACAGGAGCGCATCGGCGTCGGCGATCGCGCGGGCCACGAACTGTTTTGTCAGATAGTTTCCCCGGCCCTGGAGGTCCACGAGTACGTCGTCGGTCCCGAGCCAGCCGTCGGCAATCACGATCGGGCAGCCGACCGAACCCTGGTTGAAGCCGTTGTTGTTGGCCGTTTCGAGGTGGTCCATGGCGAGGGTCCGGCTGATCCAGGGGTGGTAGGGCATGGTCGTCGTATCGGTGACAAAGGGGCGCATCCCCCTTTCCTTGAGCAGAGTGACCAGCGTGCTGATGATCACGGGCCGCAGGTAGCCGACGTTGTAGGCCTCGCCCATGTGGGTTTTCACGGCCATGATATCGCCCCGTTTCAGATTCTCCAGCCAGCCCGATTGTTCAAGGAGCTGGCGGGCCTTGATGGCCGTCGATTCCAGAAAACGTCGCGCGCGGGCATTCATGAACCAGATTTTCGATGGTGTCATAATTCCTCCTTTTCCATGACGGACTCCTCAGGCTGATTTCAGACCAATCTAACAAGGGAGAGCTTCTTTTTCAACAGATATATAGCCCGCCTACCGCCCTTTGAAGGTCGGCTGCCGCTTCTCCAGGAAGGCCGCCACGGCCTCCATCATGTCCTCGTTGGGAATGAGCGCGGCGTTTTTCTGGGCGATGTAGGCGAGCCCTGGGTGGATGCCGTTGTCGCGGCCGTGGAGGATCGTATCCTTCACCCCCTGGACCGCGAGCGGCGGGAGAGCGGCGATCTCGTCGGCCAGCCTCTTGGTCTCATGGAGGAGGGCCTCCCGGTCCTGGCAAAGGTGGGTGATGAACCCCATCTTCAGGGCCTCCTCAGCCGTGAAGTCCCGGCCCGTGAGGGCAAGCTCGCGGGTCCAGCCGTGGCCGATGATCGTCGGCAGGCGTTGGAGGGTCCCGACGTCGGCGACGATTCCGAGCCGCGTCTCCCGGATCGAGAAAATCGCATCCCGGGCGGCCAGCCGGATGTCGCAGGCGCACAGGAGATCCACCCCGCCGCCGATGCAGTGGCCGTGAACCGCGGCGATGACCGGCTTCCGGCAGCGCTCGATCGCGTTCATCCCCTCCTGGAGTCCGAGGATCTTCTTCCGCAGCCATTCCCGGTACGATGCCGAGCCGTCGCCGAGGAGGGATGCCGCGGCGACCAGGTCGAGGCCCGCGGTGAACATCTTCCCCTCCGCCCGGATGACGACCGTCCGGACCTCCGGATCGTCGTCGAGGGCTCCGAAGAGCTCCGCCAGCTCCGCAAAGAACTCCCAGGTCATCGAGTTGCGCTTCTCCGGCCGGTTCAGGATCAGCCAGGTCACGTTTCCCTCTTTTTCGATCTTGAAGCTGCTTTCCATGAGTTCACCTCAAAAAAGGGATTTGTCCGGCCGTTCCGCAGGGTCAGCAGAACGATCAGCGGAACAACCCCGTTTTTTCAAATTCGTCGATCTCGGCTTCCGTATAGCCGAGGCCGAGGAGAACCTCCTGCGTATGGATTCCCGCAGGAACGCCGGCCTCCATCTTTCCCAGAGGGTCCCTTGCTATATTTTGTGCGCCATTCATAGTCTATACGGCCTATCTATGGCTCACAGACTGTAACATTTAGTCGCCAAGTCAAGAGATTATCATCCGATTCATGAGTCCTTTTGATTCGATATTTTGGTCGAAATGAGCCCTGTCCAAGCAGGAATTACGCATCAACCGGATGAACCATATTTCTTGATCATTTCCTCGATCAGGTGTTTTGCCTGTTCTGTCAGGAGGTATTTCCCTGTCTTGGGTGCTCCGAAAAAGATGACCAGGTTTGATGTCTTCAGAAGAGCGAGGCTTCTCTTGGCAGTTGCTCTGGTCATCCCCAAAATGTTTTCAAGTTGAGGTCCTGATAAAGAATTATCACGATAGATGGCGTCAAGGATAAGCACTAAATGTTTTCTTACCGTCTCATTTACCGTCTCATTTACCGTCTCATTTATCGTTTCGCGGATGGCCCGATCCATAGGATCAGTGGTTGATACAAGACCTCTTTTCTCCCTTTTATGCCTTCGGAAGGTTGCCGTAAAGAAGTATCCGGACTCGAACAGCGGTGGCAGCAGGCCTGCCTCCCGCATGAGTTTTCTCATCTTGGTGACACCGGTACCCATCTTTTCAATATATCCGACCCGGTGCAGCATAGAGGCGATATTAGGGTTTCTCAGAACGCTCTTTTTCCCCAAATCTTTGGGTAACATCCCTTTGACCAGGCCGCCGGGATTGGAAATGTCGATCCGATCGTCAAATATTTCCACCATGACGTTGGCGCCTTTTTCAAAATAGTCCCGGTGAGCAACAGCGTTAATTAAGGCTTCGCGTAGCGCGTCGTAGGGGATTTCGGGGATCTCCCGTCTCTGTGGCATGCCTGTCATTTCATAGCGCACGGGGATATATTGCTTCAGAAAAATCATGCCGCGATCGATGCTGGAGAGAAGATCCTCGTTGAAATCACGCCGATCCTGAACATCGGCCTTTTCTGTGCCGGCATAGAGGGCGCAGGTCACTGTGGTGTGATGATAGATGTCATCAAGATTCTTTGAAAAAAAGAGAACGCCCGAGTTATTGAAAACCGTCTTCCCTTCCTGTTTTTCCGCTGCCCCAAGATTGACAAGCGCCAAGATCTTGTCCCGTGGAGGGGTTATTGCCGACAGATTGAGAAAATCGTTCAGTTTCTTTCCATCGAACTGTTTGGGATAATTGAATCTGGTGCAGAGCAGTTCATCAAACCGTACTTTCCCCTCCGCTTTGATGAACGCAACAATTTCATTCCGGTTGAGCTTCTGGGCGTTGGGGCCAACTCGGAGATAGAATCCGGATGCGCATTTATAAGGTTTATCATCGCCTTCGCGGACGTGGATGATCAGGATGCTGTTGTAGTCTTCGATCAGGATTTTCACCGGAGGCTGGCACTGGTTGGCAATATCCTGAATCTGGGATTTCAGCTTATTGTCGATCGGAATGCCGCGCACAACCTTGTGGTCGGTGACGCCGATAAAAAGCCTTCCCCCGGATGCATTGGCAAAGGCCACCATCTCTCTGTCAATGCCGCTCAGGGCTTCTTTGAATTCGATCCGGTAACCTTCACCCTCCTCGAGGATCAACTTCAATTCTTCAGCGTTCATGAAAACCTCATGCTGCACCCGTCATGAATGACCATATCCAGATCCCTCACCTTATCACGAATCGTCGTCTATGTCGCCGAATTGGGAAGAGTGTTACCGTTGGCATCGCGTTCCTCGCAGGATGGCGAAATTTGTATGATTATGTGCCTGTGTTTTCTGGGCGGTGTTCCTTACCGCCCCTTGAAGGCGGGCTGCCGCTTCTCCAGAAAGGCCGCCACGGCCTCCATCATGTCCTCCGGTTCACCTCAGCGGAAAAGTCCCGTCTTTTCAAATTCGTCGATCTCGGCTTCCGTATAGCCGAGGCCGAGGAGAACCTCCCGGGTATGCACCCCCGAGGCGACCCCTGTCTCCCGGTACTCCGGCGGCGTTGCCGAATAGCGGATCGGATGGCCGGGCTGCCGGACCGTCCCGCCCCCGGGCAGGTCCACCTCCACGATCATCCCCCGCGCCTTTACCTGTTCGTCGTTCAGCGCCTCCCCGAGGGAGAGCACCGGCTCCACGCAGGCGTCCACCTTTGTGAAGAGGGCCAGCCATTCGTCCCGCGTCTTCGTTTTCAACACCCGGCGGACCTCAGCCTTGACACGGGGCAGATCCGCAGGGACGACGCCGCCGGCGATCAGGTCGGGACGGCCGATCGTCTCGCAGAAGGCGGCGAAGAACTGGGGTTCCAGGCCGCCGAAGCTGATGAATAGGCCATCCTTCGCCTCGTAGAAATCGTAGAGGGAGCCGCCGTTGAGGACGCCCTCCTCGCAGCAGGTCTCGGTGCCGTCCACGAGGTAGGCGGCGGCGAACAGCGCATTGAAGGCCACCGCGCCGTCGGTCATCGAGACGTCGACATGTTGCCCTTGGCCGGTCGTCTGCCGGTGGATCACCGCGGCCAGGATGCCGATCACCGCGTTGTTCGACCCGGCGGCGACATCGGCGATCTGGATACCCGTGAGGCAGGGGCCGGAGGCCTTCCGTCCCGAGTAGGAGATGATCCCGGAGCGGGCGAGGTAGTTGATGTCGTGGCCGGCCCGGTTCTTCATGGGGCCGGTCTGGCCGTAGCCGGTGAGCGAGCAGTAGATCAGCGCGGGGTTCGCCGCATTCAGCGTCTCATAGTCCAGGCCCAGCTTCGCCATCACGCCGGGGCGGAACTGCTCGATCACGATGTCGTAGTCGGCCACGAGACGCCGGACGATGGCAACGGCCCGGGGATCCTTGAGGTTGAGCGCCATGCAGCGCTTCCCCCGGCCGAGGTAGGCGATCGCGCAGGAGAGGTCCGTGCCGGGGAGGAAGGGGGGCAGGAAGGCGGCCAAATCCGGCCTTGTGCCGGAAACAATGCGCAGCACATCCGCCCCCAGGTCCGCGAGGGTCATCGTCGCGTACGGTCCCGGCAGCAGCGTCGTGAAATCGAGGATCTTCAATCCCTTCAGCGGTCCGGCCATTTGCTACCCTCTTTCCTCTCGATAAAGGTTCCGAACTTATTTACTCCGTGGAGGCCCGCATGGCCTTCACGCCGGATTATTCCAGACGCCGAATGCGTCCCTCTTCCTTGGCCGCGATCACCCCGCGTCGCCGGATGGTATCGACAATCAACTCCCTTAACGGCAGCCCCGTTTTGATCTGCGGTTTGCCTTTCAAGAACGTATATTTGTCGCCGCCCGTGGCCAAAAAATCGGAGATGGCAACCCTGTACACGGTGCGGGGTTGCAGAGGTTGTCGGTTAAGTCCGACGCGAATATTCATCACGGAGCGACCGCGCACCTCGAAAGTCAGGCCGGAGACCTGCAGGAAACCGCCGTCTTCATCCTCACGGGCGCCGCTGACAGCCCTTTGCAGTGCCTGTTCGATCTCGGCCCCGGTCAATTCCATCACCACCAGCTCATTGGCAAAGGGCACGGTTTTGAAGACATCCTCGACCGTCACCGGTCCCTGATGGATGCTGGTGCGCATCGCCCCGGAATTGATCAGCGCAATTTGGGCGCCCGTATGGTCCACCATGATGTCGGCCACAAAATTTCCCAGCGCGGTTTCCTCGTAGCGAATCCGTCCGCGTTCACCGTTCAGGAAGGTATCCGCACGCCCGATCACCTCCTTGAACCGGCCTCCCAACTGCTCTTGATAAGTCGCCACGATGGCGGCGACCTGCGGGTCCGGCACGATCTTGTCGGTAATCGGAATATAGGTGTAATCCACCAAGGCGGCCTTTTTGGAAACGGCGTCGATCTGCAAATCGATACGGCCCAGGTAGATCCCTCTTTCGAAGGTCTGAAATATCGGAACGGGTCCCACTTGCCGGTACGGCGACAAAAAAACATGGTCATGCCCGCCGATGATGGCGGCCAGCTCAGGCAGGGCCGCGGCGATCTCCCGGTCGATCCGGTGCCGGCTGTGGGAGAGCAGCACCACCGGCCCCCGGGAGCGGACCCGGTCATGGACCTGCTGTACCGAGGATACCGCGCCGATGACCCCCAGTGTGGCCACATTGTCGGCCTGGGTCACGGTCAACAAGTCCTCGGTGGTTACTCCGATGACGGTGACGGCCAGGTCGTCCTGCAACGGAATGGTCAGGAAAGACCGGCAGAGCGGCCGGCCGCCCTGTTTCTCCACGATGTTGGCGCTCAGGAAGGGAAAGGCGGCCCGACCCTGAAGCTTGTGAAAGTTTTCCATACCAAAGTCAAATTCGTGGTTGCCGACGGTCACCGCATCAACGCCCATCGCGTTCAGGCATTCGACATCCGGTTCGCCGCGAAACACCGTGGACATCGGTGTGCCCTGCAGAATATCGCCGGCCACCAGAACCAGCGTACGAACATGCTTGCGGCTGTTTTCCGCACGGATCTCGCGGATCAAGGCGGCCATGCGGGCGATTCCGCCCACTTCCAGCCGTCCCTCTTCGCTTTTGACTTCAAACGGCATCAAATGACCGTGCAGGTCATTGAAAAAAAGAACCGTCACGGGAATCGGCGCCGGCTGCCCGCCTTTGGATAGATGCCCGGCGCAACCCGCCACCCAGACCAGCAGCAAAAGAGCCAGGAAAAGTTTTACGGCGCTCAAAGGCCGTTTCAAATGCATTGTATTGACTCCCTATCGGGGTTCACGGCTGTCTGGTCTAAATCAGCCTGTCTGTCCAAGTTACACCTTGTGTTTGGCTGTATGTTGTCATCCGGACCAATGATAACGATTTGAAATGGAGTAACATACGGCTCACCCGAAGCCGGTTTTCGGCGATCTGGTGTATGGCCTTGTTATGCGTTAGTCGTTGTCTGGTGGATGTTTTAGTCACCAACGTATCTTTTAAGGAACTCATGCTTTTCCGGGTGCCAGGCCTGCCGGGCAAAGGAGGCCAAAAGAATTGTACCTATCAATGGCTCTTTGTCTTGCCAATGGATCAAGTTCAACATGTTTTATGAATTTTTTAAACGCATCCTCTAAATCGACGATAAAGTTTTCCAGATTAATGACGGTTATTTTATTCGTAGTTTTTTGGCCATGGAGCTGGGGTTGGTTATAAGTGAGCCAATACGATCCCCCTTCAGAATAGTTGTGAACAAGTCTACATCTAAGGTCCTTATATAGTCTTTTAGGGTCATAGACCGGCGGCAGATAATGACGTACAAAGCTTTCGTAGTCCTCCTTATGGGATTCTCGTCCAGATAGGAAACCAGCCATGTAATCAATGAAACAACTCGCGAGGATAAACGCCCCCATTTTAGAATCTCCAGTCGAGGCTCTCTTAATATCGAGAAATGCCATATCATATAGGACGAACTTGATATGACTAATGATTGTTTGGTTCATCGTTTGCCCTCCTTGCATAACAAGCCGCGTGTTCGTCCGCCGCAGGCGGCGACACGCGGCGACAGACGCGGCCCCGTTCATACCGACCGCCTGCGGTCGGGATGAACAATGTTTATATGGATCGGTATAAAACCCCCAACACCGCAATATTTGCCGTATAAGACGCCGACAGAAATTATGATTATTCGGTCATAAACATCACTGTATCAAATACTTGTTGCTGAACATTGTTTTTATCGGGGCGTTTTATGCGGATCGGTATAAAATCCTCTGCGACCTCCTGATCTGGAATAAAAAACCCCGCTCTTTATAAGAAACGGGGTATTTATCAGCCAGTCCATATTTCCCTCCAGCATGGTAATACGGGATGGAACCTATTTAACTGCCTCTAATATTTTGAGCTTATCTATCACCATTTGCGTTTAAAATCTACTATGTCATGAAAAATTGTCGGCCTAACAATTTCAGGAAGTACATATCAACCGGATCGTTTTTTGGATCCGTACCCCGTCGGAAACACGACCCCGCACCACATCCTTTACAACCCCATGAACCGTGCGGCGATCGTTTTCATGATCTCGTTGGTGCCGGCGAAGATCCGGGTGACCCGGATGTCCCGCCAGGCGCGGGCGATCGGATACTCTTCGCAGTAGCCGTATCCGCCGAAGAGCTGCATGCAGCGGTCCGCTACGCGCGATGCCATCTCCGTCGTCCAGTACTTCGCCATTGAGACGTCGACGACGATGTTCTTCCCCTCCATGTGGTCCGCGATCAGTTTGTCTACGAAGGTCCGTCCCAGTCTCGTCTCGGTGGCCATCTCCACGATTTCAAACTGCGTGTTCTGGAACTTGCTCAGCGGTCGGCCGAAGGCGGTTCTCTCCTTGCAGTACTGGATCGTGATCTCCAGCATGTATTCGGCCGCCGCCACGGCGCCGATCGCACAGACGAGCCGCTCCTGCGCGAGCTTTATCATGAGCTTCAGAAAGCCCGTTCCCTTGTCGCCGAGGCGGTTCGCCTTCGGGATCCGGCAGTCGGTGAAGAAGAGCTCCGCCGTGTCCTGGCTGTGCCAGCCGATTTTCTTGATCTGTTTCCCCTTCTCGAAGCCGGGGGTTCCGGCCTCGACGAGGTAGAGGTCGACCGCGGCATGGGGGTTCTCCGCGCCGGGGTCGCGGGCGGCGAGTACCAGCAGGTCGCAGTTGATCCCGTTGCTGATGAAGGTTTTCTGGCCGTTGAGCACGATCTCATCGCCCTGTTCCACGGCCGTTGTTTTCATCCCGGCGAGGTCGCTCCCCGCGTTCGGCTCCGTCATGGCGATCGCCGTGATGATGTCGCCGGAGATGCAGCCGGGGAGATACTTGTGCTTCTGCTCTTCGGAGGCAAAGGCGACGATGTAGGGGACGATGATGTCGCTGTGGAGCGGGGCGGCGAGGCCCGAAGAGTTCGTCCGGGTCAGCTCCTCCGTCACGATGACGGAGTAGAGGAAGTCCGCCCCCAGGCCGCCGTACTCCTCGGGGACGCTCATCGCGAGGAAGCCCTGCTCCCCCATCTTCCTCCAGGCCTCCCGGGGGACGATTCCCGCCTCCTCCCACTCTTCGATGTGCGGGACGACCTCCTTGGCGAGGTACCGGCGGAGCGCGTCCCGGAACATCCTGTGTTCATCCGTATATTGCAGAATTTCCATGTTTCCCTCTCTTTCAGTTCTCGTACCGCCCGACGATGGAGATCGCGCAGACGTTCTGGTGCGGGAAGCCGCCCAGGTTGTGCGTGAGTCCATAGCGGGGGTTCTTGAGCTGCCGCTCCCCGGCCCTCCCCTGGAGCTGGAGGTACATCTCGTAGATCATCCGGAGGCCGGAGGCCCCGATCGGGTGGCCGAAGCACTTGAGGCCGCCGTCCACCTGGGCGGGGACCTTGCCGTCGCGGTCATAGAAGCCGTCGAGAGAGTCCTTCCAGGCGTGGCCGCGCTCCGAGATGTGGAGATCCTCATAGGTCACGAGCTCCGTGATGGAGAAGCAGTCGTGGAGCTCCATCATGCTGATCTCCTCGCGCGGGTTCGCGATCCCCGCCTCCTCATAGGCCTTTGTGCTGCACTTGCTCGTCGTGTAGAAATGCTCCCCGTCCCACTCGTTGAAGCCCCCTTCGTAGCCGCTGGAGACGGCAAGCTGGATCGCCTTGACGGAAACGATATCCTTTTTCCCGAGGGATTTGGCGATCTCCGGCGTCGTTACGATCGCGCAGGCCGAGCCGTCGCTGACGCCGCAACAGTCGAAGAGTCCCAGCGGGTGGGCAATGATCGGCGCGGCGAGGATCTGCTCCATGGTTACGGCCTTCCGCAGGTGGGCCTTGGGGTTGAGGACGCCGTTGGCATGGCTCTTCATCGAGACGTGGGCGATCGCCCGTTTGAGGTCCTTGTCGGAGACCTTGAACTTTGCGGCGTAGGCCGAGGCGAGCTGGGCGAAGAGGCCCGGCGCCGAGCCGTTGGGGAACCACTGCCAGACAAGCGACCCGAAGCCGGAACCGGCGTTCGGCAGGCCGCCGTAACCGGTATCCTTCAATTTTTCCACGCCGATCGCGAGCGCGATGTCGTAGGCCCCGGAGGCCACCGCGTAGACGGCCCCCCGGAAGGCCTCCGTCCCCGTGGCGCAGTAGTTTTCCGTCCGGGTGATCGGGATGTGCGGAAGCCGCAGCGCCACCCCGAGCGGCGTCGCCGATTTGCCCAGGCCGATCTCCTCGATGCAGTGGCCGAGCCACGCCGCCTGGATCTGATCCTTTTGAATCCCCGCGTCGGCGAGCCCCTCCTGGAAGGCCTCTACCAGCAGCTCCTCGGCCCCCATGTTCCAGCGTTCCCCGAAACGGCTGCATCCCATCCCGAGAATCGCCACCTTGTCCCTGATTCCAGAAGCCATTGTTCGTCCCTCCTTATGGATCATGCTGAGCGGTTTGTCTTCCCGCCCCGTCCGGTCCTGTCCCCCCTCCTTAATCGGGACAGAACCGGTGCGGGACGGGGAAACCGTCATTTTCCGAATTTAAAGAGCCTGCCGATGAGCTGGGATTTCATGATGTCGCCTTCCACCTTGAGCCTTCCCGAGGTGTAGGCCTTCATCCCGTCCAGCTTTCCGGCGATGAGCTCGATGAAGTCGCCGTCGGACATCTTGATTGTCGTCGTGGGTTTCTCCGTCTTTCCTGCCTCGACCTTGCAGGTTCCGTCCTTCACGGCAACAACCCAGTCGCCCCCGCCGGGACCGGAGATGGAGAACTGGAAGACGACGTCCTTTCCCGCGGCCGCGGCCGCATTGAAGGCCTCCGGCATCTTCGCGAAGATCCCCTTCACGTCGGCCGGACC